>CAZWMS010000019.1:27751-30652 GCA_964635015.1 uncultured Gammaproteobacteria bacterium
TTTTTTATGCAAGATTATGACTATATTGTGTTAGAAAAGACTTCTAAATTTTTTAATATAATTTCTGAGTTAAAGGACAATTTTCTTTTATCTATTCCCTCAAATTTATGCTCTATTTTAATATCCAAGTTAGGTTTAGGAAGAATTTCCCTACCATTTTCAGGCCATTCAAATATACAAATAGACTCTTCTTCTAGATATTCATAAAGACCTATTTCAAGGAGTTCTTTTGATGACTTTATTCTATATAGGTCAAAATGAAATATTTTAATAAAATCTGTTTCATATATTTCCACTAAACTAAATGTAGGACTTTTAACTTTATTTTCATACCCCAAACCCCCCATTATTCCTTTGATGAAAGTAGTTTTACCCACACCCAATTCTCCTGAAACAAAAATAACAGAAAGGTTATTTTTCTCGATTTCAACAATATCTTTTCCTAAATGAAAGCCAAGTAACTTTGTATTTTTTTCACTTACTTCATTTTTGATGATACTTACTGTCATGGTTTTAATAGGTGAGTTATATTATTTATAACATCACTTGCAACCAATCCTAATTCACCTTTTTCCATTGCAGCAATATCAGCCGCCTTAGAATGAATGTCTACAGCAGTTTCAGTTGATTCAATCAAATTTAGACCTTGAGCCAGAAAACTCCCTATTAATCCGCTAAGCACATCCCCCATTCCCCCACTAGCCATACCTGGATTTCCAGCTTCGCATATACCAATATGTTGTTTAGAAGATTTATTAAAGCCAATTAAAGTTCCTGAACCCTTAAGGACAGCTATAGCATTAAATTTTCTTTCCAGTTCTTGAACTGTTTTGAACCTATCATTTTCAACTTCTTTAACAGATTTTTTTAACAATCTTGCAGCCTCTCCAGGGTGTGGAGTAATAATTAGTTTTTTAGGCAACGGGCTCTTAAATCTTAATTTAGATAAAAGATTTAATGCATCAGCATCCATTACAGTGCAAAGATTTCTTCTTTCTGATACCCAAAAGACTCTTTGAAGCAGTTGTTCAGACCAAGCATTTTTACCTAACCCAGGTCCGATTACAATTACTGTTGGTTCTTCCAAATAGGGCTCTAAGTCTTGACCCGACTCAACTCCCTTCACCATCAGTTCTGGACACTGTCCTAAGGCAGGAGCTAAATGTTCTGGCAAAGTTGCAAGGCTAACGAGCCCTGAACCTGACTTTAATGCTGCTTTGGCTGCTAAGATAGCAGCCCCTCCAAATCCCTTATTACCACCAATTACTAGAACATGACCAAAATGACCCTTATGACTTTGAATATTTCTTTTAGTCAGCTTTCTAATTCCTCTTTCCATGCTTATAAGATGGCATCGACTTGGTATTTTATTAATTATTTTTTTACTAACAGAGAGATCTGAGAATTCAATTTTTCCGGACTGCTCTCTTCCTTTCGAAGTGAAGCAACCCCTTTTTTTAGTTATGAAAGTTGCTGTAGTGTTTGCTTCTACGGATAGTCCTAATTCATTACCCGTATCTGAACAAATTCCAGAAGGAATATCCAATGATAAAATTGAACATTTTCTCTTATTGCTATTTATTATTTTTATTGACTCTAGTATTTTTCCTTTTACGTTACCCTTTAAACCTGTACCCAATAAAGCATCAACAATTACATCATTTTTAGTAATTTTTAAGTTATTTACTGCCCCAAGTCCTATAATTCTTATTTTCTTAGATTTACAAAGTCTAAGTCCTCTTTTTGAAGCAGCCGAAATATTCATACTTTTAGAAACTTGTACTAATATTGGAGTTTTTCCAATATCGCTTAACAAACTAGCTAAAATATAACCATCCCCAGCATTATTTCCTTTTCCACAAAAAATAATGACTCTCTTTATTTCATTCCAATTCTGCAAAAGTACATTTAAAGAGAATTCTGCAGCTTTTTGCATTAAAGAGAAGGAAGAGCAATCAGTTGACCTTATCGCTAAGTTATCAATTTTTCTTGTTTCAGAAGAGGTATAAAGTTTCATTTACTTTAATTATCATATACTTAAAAGAAAATTATATCCTCAGGTTACTTACTAGCCTATGAAATGTATGCATACAGAGCCTAACAAAATAGATTTAAAAGAACTGAGTAATGAAATTAGAGAATGGTCTAAAGAATTAGGTTTTACTAAAATCGGTATAACAGACATACAACTAGGAAAGCATGAGGAATATTTAAACAGATGGTTAAAAAAAGATTTTCATGGAGAGATGGAATATATGAAACTTCACGGGAAAAAAAGATCCAAACCCGAGAAGCTAGTTAAGGGAACAAAAAGGATAATTTCAGTATCAAAGGACTATTTACCAATAGGCTTTAAGGGGAAAGAGCTAATTAACCATCCCAAGAAAGCCTTTATTTCTAGTTACGCTCAAGGAAGAGATTATCACAAGGTTTTAAGGGGGAGGTTAAAATCATTGGTAAAAAGAATAAAATTATCTATATCCAGTTCTAGTAGAGTTTTTGTAGACAGTGCACCGGTTTTAGAGAAAGCTATTGCTGAAAAAGCTGGTATTGGTTGGATAGGAAAGAACACATTATTAATGAATAAAAACGCAGGCTCTTATTTTTTCTTAGGTGAAATTTATACTGATTTGGATTTACCAATAGACAGGCCTTTTGAAGGAAATCATTGTGGTTCATGTTCCGCATGCATAGATATTTGCCCTACCAAGGCTTTTGAAGGACCCTATGAACTAGATTCAAGAAAATGTATATCTTACTTAACCATTGAATTTAAAGGCTCAATACCAAAGGAATTGAGGCCATTAATGGGAAATAGAATCTTTGGTTGTGACGATTGCCAAATATATTGTCCATGGAATAAATTTGCTAAGTTTTCTAAAGAAGATGATTTTAGACCAA
>CAZWMS010000020.1:0-30574 GCA_964635015.1 uncultured Gammaproteobacteria bacterium
AATTTGAAAATGAATTCGAAGCAAGTGCGATGGATTATCTAAAAGGGAGCTATTCAGAAACAAGTTCTGAAGAAGATTTAATTACTCTACGAAATTATTATTATGACAGAAATGAAAATATTGAATTCACAGGGGAATTGAATGTTTCTGAAGGAGTGCTAACTTCTGAAGATGTAACTTTAATGCATAATCGTTCATTTGCTGAAGATACAACTTACATAACCAGTGATACTAACCAGAAATTTTCAGGTTTGATAACAGTAAAAGAAGGAAAGATTACTAATCCAGGAGATTTTATTATAGAAGGAAAGTCATTATTAAGATCTGCAGACTTAACAGGTAAAGCCTTTACTAAAAGCGTTTTTGGTGAATATGGTCAGTATATTGTTGCCTTCGGCCTTTTGTTATTTGCTTTTTCGACAGTTATAGCTTGGTCTTATTATGGAGATAGAGCTACTGCACACTTATTTGGAGAAGGTTGGATACTTTATTATAGGATTGTCTATGTAGGTGCTTTTTTTATAGCTGCAGTAGTAGATACAAAAATAATTTGGGACATAGCTACTGTTATTGGTCCCATAGCTACTATTCCTAATCTAATAGCTTTAATACTTCTAAGAAAAGAAATAAAACAAATAGATGAAGAGTACGAAGTTATAAAAAAACCTGAACAGTTAACTTAATTATTCTTAAATGAAAAAGGGCCTTAAGGCCCTTTTCTTATTTAAATAAATCAATTTACTTATTCTTTCATCGTTGATGTCTGCATAAATATTACTCAATAACACATAATTCGTATCCACAGGACTATATAACTATGAAGGAGGGTTCCTAGATAACATTATAAGAATAATCTATATATTCACTAAATTTGATGATACTTATACTATATCTGGTATATAGATATTCGTATAATATATATTATGTTAAATTATCTAAAGGTCCTATAAGAGTTAATAACTTAAGAGGTACTACCTTTAAGAAGATTATTTATAATTAGAATATAAAATATAATCTCCACTTTTCCTTGTATAGGTAAGAATTCAAATAAGCAAATTTTTATAATAGAATGCTCTACCAAATCTTTCCTGGTTAAATGAATAAACCCCTTGAGCATATAAAATTAATTGATTTGACCCATATGCTTGCTGGTCCATATGCTGGTATGGTCTTAGCAGACCTTGGTATGGAAACAATCAAAGTGGAACCTATCGGACATGGGGAGATGACTAGATCCCTTCTTACAAATGAAGCTAGATATTCTTATAAAGGCCTTGGAGCATATTTTCTTACCTTAAATAGAAATAAAAAAAGCATAGCTATCGATCTTAAATCTAAAGAAGGATTAAATGTTTTTTATGATTTAGTGCTGAAATGTGATGTCGTCCTTAATAATTTTAGTGCTGGTGTAGTTTCTAAATTAAAAATTGACCATAAATATTTAAATCAAATAAACCCTAAGATAATTACATGCTCAATAACAGGTTTTGGTGAAACAGGACCAAAATCTCAAAGACCTGCTTATGATCAAATTGCACAAGCTTACGGTGGTGCAATGTCGATTACAGGTATGAATGCTAGTCAACCTATTAGGTCTGGTTTACCTATAGGAGATCTTGGAGGTGGTATGTTCGGTGTTATTGGTATTCTTTCTGCTATTATTGAGCGTCAAAGCACTAATAAAGGACAACATATAGATATCTCATTATTAGACGTTCAAATCTCATTGCTTAACTATATGGCAACAATGCACACACTGTCAGGTGAAAACCCTGAACCTATAGGAAATGCACATTTTGTACATGTACCTTACAATACTTTCATAACGAAAGATGGATTTATTGTTATCGCTGTCATAACAGATGAATTTTGGTCTTCACTGTTAAAGGTTCTAAAGATTAAAAAATTAAAAAATCCTACTTTTGCTAATCAACAAGGAAGGCTTAAGAATCAAAAATTGATTGAAGAGTTGATTAATGCAAGATTGGCTACCCAGAACTCCAGCTTTTGGTTAAATCGTTTAAATGAGGTTAGAGTTCCATGTGCACCAGTAAATAATTTCAGTAAAGCATTATCCGATGAACAGGTTTTACAAAGGAACATGGTAGTTGAAGTAGATCATCCTTCTGGGGGTAAAATTAAGATGCCTGGAAATCCCGTTAAGTTAAGTAATTCTACAGATAAATACTTCTCCCCTCCCCCGATGTTAGGCGAGCATACAGAAGAGATTCTTCATGAATTAATTGGATATAATCAAACAAAAATTAAAAATCTGAGGAAGAAAAAAATTGTGGGTTAGGTGTTTAAGTTAAAGAAGCATAAACATTTCTACAAAATAACTTGTTAAAGCAATAAGACAAATTACTATAAACAATATAAATAAAAGTTTCCAAAATTTAAATTTTTTTTTAGGCATCTTTATATGTTTTGATATTTTATCTGTCCTAGTGCAAAATCATTATATATGGCTAAACAAGATTTAATAGAGATGGAAGGAGTTGTTGTTGAAACTCTTCCTAATACTACCTTTAGAGTCAAATTAGAAAACGAGCACATCATTACTGCCCATATATCAGGAAGAATGAGAAAAAACTATATTAGGATTCTTACTGGTGACAAGGTTAAAGTAGAAATGACACCTTATGATCTTTCTAAAGGAAGAATTATATTTAGGGAGCGCTAGGAAGTGCTTAACTTCTCTTTATTTTTAAATTGTTTGCAATCTATAAAAAGTTTATTTTTGGACAAGTCTACATAAACAATTCCACCCTTCTTAGAAAGCTTACCGAATAAAATTTCTTGTGCTAAAGGTTTTTTTATTGCTTCTTGGATGAGCCTTTGCATAGGTCTTGCACCCATATTCTTGTCATAACCATTTTCAACCAACCAATCTCTAGCTTCCTCACTTACTTCTATTTGGATTTTCTTTTCATCCAATTGAGCCTGTAATTCTACTAGGAATTTGTCTACTACAGTTCTAATTACTTCTGTATGTAAGGGGTTAAATTGGATTATTGCATCTAATCTATTTCTAAATTCTGGAGAAAAGATCTTTTTGATCTTTTCGATGGTATCACTAGCATGATCTTGTGTTTTAAAACCCATAGATGCTCTGCTCATATCTTGAGCACCCGCATTTGTAGTCATGATTATTACTACATTTTTAAAATCAGCTTTCCTACCATTGTTGTCTGTTAAAGTTCCATGATCCATTATTTGTAATAAAATATTGAACACTTCTGGATGTGCCTTTTCTACTTCGTCTAATAATATTATCGAGTGAGGATGTTTTGTCACTGCTTCGGTAAGAAGACCTCCCTGGTCATAACCCACATATCCTGGAGGGGCTCCTATTAACCTAGATACGGTATGTCTCTCCATATATTCTGACATATCAAATCTTATAAACTCTATCCCCATAATTAAAGCAAGTTGCTTGCTAACCTCTGTTTTACCTACACCTGTAGGACCTGAAAACAAAAATGAACCGACGGGTTTCTCTTCTAATCTCAATCCAGCCCTTGCCATTTTAATAGAATTTGCAAGGCTTTTTATTGCTTCATCTTGCCCAAAGATAACTCTTTTTAAATTTTCTTCTAGTTTCTTTAATGACTCTCTATCTGAGGTTGTTACGGTTTTCTCAGGGATTCTTGCCATAGAAGCTATTATTTTTTCTATATCTAATGTAGAAATAGTTTTCTTTCTTTTAGAATCAGGTAATAATCTTTGTTTGGCTCCTGCTTCGTCTATTACGTCTATCGCTTTATCGGGAAGATTCCTATCATTAATGTGTCTTGCAGATAGAGTGGCTGCAGCTTTTAAAGAATTAGATGTATACTTGATATCATGGTGCTTTTCATATCTTTTCTTTAAACCATTTAATATTTTAATAGTCTCTTCTGTTGAAGGTTCAGTAATTTCAATTTTTTGAAATCTTCTTGAGAGCGCTCTATCTTTTTCAAATACTCCCCTAAATTCCTTAAATGTAGTTGATCCTATAAATCTTATTTCGTTTCTAGCTAATGATGGTTTAAGAAGATTAGAGGCATCCATAACCCCACCTGAAGTAGCTCCAGCACCCACTACTGTATGAATTTCATCTATAAAAAGGATAGATTTTGGATCATCTTTTAATTCTTTTAGAACAACCTTCAACCTTTTTTCAAAATCTCCTCTATATTTAGTCCCTGCTAAAAGAGAGCCCATATCTAGTGAGTAAATATTACTTCCCTTAATTAAATCTGGAACCTTGTTTTCAAAAATAAGTCTGGCTATTCCTTCTGCAATTGCAGTCTTTCCAACTCCTGAGTCACCTACTAAGAGGGGGTTATTCTTGTTTCTTCTAGCCAAAACTTGGACCACCCTTTCAACTTCTTTAATTCTTCCAATTAATGGGTCAATTCTTCCTTTCTTAGCTTCGTTAATTAGATTTAAAGTAAATGATTCCAAAGCCGAATTTTCAATATTTTTTTCTTTTTCATCGCCATGAAGGTCTGATTCTTCCTCTAAATTAGAGTCTATTAAACCATGGCTTAAATAGGACACTGCATCTAACCTTGTCACCCCATGATGATGTAACAAGGCCACACTCTTACTTTCCTTTTCACTAAAAATAGCTACTAACAAATTTGAACCATGAACTTCAGTGTTTCCTGAGGATTGAACATGAAAAACAGCCCTCTGCAGAACTCTCTGGAACCCCAAAGTAGGTTGCATTTCTTTATTAGTTTGTTCTGAAATTAAAGGTGTAGTAGAAAATATAAAATCTTCTAATTCTTTCTTTAAAATTTCTATATTAACTTCGCAAGCATTAAGTACCTTCATGGCGCTACTATTTGATAATAATGTTAAAAGAAGGTGCTCTACTGTAACAAACTCATGATTTTTGCTTAGAGCAAATTTAAATGTGTTATTAAGGTCTTTTTCTAGTTCGTCATCTAACACTATTCTTCCTCATCAACAGGTTCTATTTCACTTAAAAGCGGATGTTGGTTCTCCCTAGCTAGATTATTAATCTGTGCACTTTTAGTTTCTGCTATTTCTTTTGTAAATATACCACACACACCCTTACCGTGTGTATGAACTGCTAACATAATCTGTGTAGCTTTGTCAGAATCGAAGCTAAATAAATTTTGAAGAATATATACAACAAATTCCATTGGAGTAAAGTCATCATTAAAAATTATTACCCTGTAAAGGGTTGGATTCTTTGTTTTGGGTTCTGAAGGTTCTACAACTAAAGTTGTTCCTATATCTTCATCTGATTTTAAATCTTCTGGGTGTTTATTTACCTGTCTAAACATCTAATCCATATTATTAACTATTTCCTTTCCAAACTCTGAACATTTTAATAGACAAGCCCCTTTCATTAATCTATCAAAATCATAAGTAACTGTTTTGTTTATTATTGTCGTACTCATGCCTTTAATTATCAAGTCAGCTGCCTCTATCCACCCCATATATCTAAGCATCATCTCGGCTGAAAGAATTAAAGACCCTGGGTTTACCTTATCTAGTCCAGCATATTTAGGTGCAGTACCATGTGTTGCTTCAAATAATGCTACTTTATCTCCTAAATTTGCACCAGGAGCAATGCCTATACCACCGACTTCAGCTGCTAAAGCATCAGAAATATAATCTCCATTTAAATTTAGTGTAGCTATTACACTATATTCTTCTGGTCTAGTTAGAATTTGTTGTAAGAAAGCATCAGCTATAACGTCTTTAAAAACTATTTTTTTTCCAGTTAATGGGTTAATAATTTCAAGCCAAGGTCCTCCATCAATCTCTTTTGCCTGATATTTTTCTTTAGCTAAATGATAACCCCAATCTTTAAATGACCCTTCAGTAAACTTCATAATGTTACCTTTGTGAACTAATGTTACAGAGTCTCTATCATTGTTTAAGGCATACTGAATTGCTTTATCAATCAATCTTTGGGTGCCTTGTTTTGATACTGGTTTTATTCCAATTCCACAAGTCTCTGTAAATCTTATTTTTTTGACACCCATTTTTTTTGTTAGAAATTCAATGACCTCTTTAGCTTCCTTGGAGTCTGCTTCCCACTCAATTCCAGCATAAATATCTTCAGAATTTTCTCTAAAAATAACCATATCAGTTTTTTCAGGATTGTTAACTGGGCTTGGAACACCATTAAAATACCTTATAGGTCTTTGGCAAACAAAAAGATCTAGCTCTTGCCTTAACGCTACATTCAGAGATCTTATTCCCCCGCCTACAGGGGTAGTAAGAGGTCCTTTTATACCAATTAAGTAAGTTTCTAAAGCTAATAGAGTTTCTGCAGGGAGCCAATTTCCCTCACCATAAACCCCAAGAGATTTCTCACCACAATAAATTTCCATCCAGAAAATTTTCTTTCGGCCTTTATAAGCTTTTTCAATTGCATTATTAACAACTGTTATCATGGTAGGTGTAATATCAGAACCAATACCATCACCCATAATGAAAGGAATAATGGGATTATCTGGTACCATTAACTTTCCTGAAGAGTCGAAAGTTATCTTTGATCCTTCTTTAGGTTCTTGAATATGTTTAAATCCCATGGTGGTTTTATTTAAATACTTAAATCTTAAAATGGGTTGCGCATTATATAGTAGATACACCGTACAAGATAATTCTATATTGATATGAAATACAAAGGTAAAGTACTTTTAGGATTATCTGGAGGGGTAGACTCTTCAGTCTCTGCACTTCTTTTAAAAGAACAGGGGTATCAAGTAGATGCTCTTTTTATGAGAAACTGGGAGGATGACGATGGTTCACCTTACTGTAGTATAAGAGAAGATTTTCTAGATGCTGCTTTTATTAGCAATCAATTAAATTTAAATTTACAAGAAATAAATTTCTCAAAACAATATAAATCAAAAGTATTTAATTACTTCTTAGAAGAGTTAAAAAAAGGTAGAACTCCAAATCCAGATATATTGTGTAATAAAGATATTAAGTTTGATGCTTTTTTTAATTACGCAATGAAAAAAGGATATGATTTTATTTCAACTGGTCACTATGTTAGAAATGACCCTGAACACAATATTTTAATGAAGGGTGTTGATAAGACCAAAGACCAAAGTTACTTTCTTCATTCTATTAAAGGGAAAATATTAGATAGAGTATTGTTTCCCTTAGGTAACTTAACAAAGAAAAAAGTAAGAAAAATAGCTAAAGAAAATAGATTAATTACAAGTCTAAAAAAAGATAGCACAGGTATTTGTTTTATAGGAGAAAGGCCGTTCCCGGATTTTATTAAGAATTACATTCAAGAAGATCCAGGTGATATTTATAACGAAAAAGGAGAGAAAATTGGACAACATAGAGGGTTACATTTTTACACCCTGGGTCAAAGACAAGGACTTGGGGTGGGTGGAATTAAGGGAAAGGAAAATTCACCCTGGTATGTTGCAAAAAAAAATGTTCTAAAGAACTCAATACATGTTGTACAGGGTAATAACCACCCTAACTTAATGTCAAGAAAACTAACAACATCTAATGTATTTTTAATTAATAGCCTTAAAGAAACTAATTTTACAGGAACAGCTAAAGTTAGATATAGACAAGAAGATCAAAGATGTAAAATAAAGATAACAGAAGAAAATATGGAAATAGAATTTTACACACTTCAAAGGGCTATAACACCTGGACAGTCAGTTGTTATTTATCAAGGGGAAATTTGCTTAGGAGGAGGAGAAATTTTAAAAATGCATTAAGGCTTCTTATAAATTTTTCCTGATTTCATTACAAAATCTACCCTCTCTAAAATTGAAATATCATCTAAAGGGTTTCCGCTTGTAGCTATAATGTCTGCATATTTTCCTCTAGTTATGGTACCTAAAATTTCTTCTGTACCTAAAAGTCGAGCTGATTCTATTGTAGCTGATTGAATAGCTTTCATAGGAGGCATTCCAGCTTCTACCATATGTCTAAATTCTGTAGCATTATCTCCGTGAGCTGATACTCCAGTGTCTGTTCCAAAAGCTATTTTTACTCCAGATTGGTAAGCTTTTGCAAATGTAGATTTTATTTTTGGTCCTATTTCAGCTGCCTTCGGTCTTACTTTATCTGGGAAAAAGTTGGGTATCTTGGCTTTTTCAGCTACCCAAAGACCAGCGATAATAGTAGGAACATAATAAGTTCCCCTTTCCTTCATAAGACTCATTCCTTCTGAATCCATGAGTGTTCCATGTTCTATTGAGTGAACTCCTGCCCTTACTGCTCTCTTAATTCCTTCAGCTCCATGAGCATGTGCTGCTACTTTAAAATCATAATCTTTTGCTGTGGTTACAATGGCTCTTATTTCTTCTTCTGTCATTTGAGGATTTTGTCCGCTTTTTGCAACACTTAAAACTCCTCCTGTAGCTGTAATCTTAATAAGATCTGCGCCCTCTTTATATCTATACCTAACAGCTTTATAAGCATCATCCTTATTGTTGATGATTCCATCAGAAGCCCCAGGATCTTTAGATAAGTCTTTTCTTAAGGAATTAGTTCCATCACCGTGTCCTCCAGAAGTTGCTATTGTTTTTCCTGAAGAGTAAATTCTAGGTCCATCAATTAAACCCTCTTCTATAGAATTTCTTAAACTTATAGTTACTAAATTACTATCTCCTAGATTTCTAACAGTAGTAAATCCTGCTAAAAGAGTTTTCTTAGCATTTACTACTGCTCTTATAGCATAATCAGCTTCATTTAGAGAAATGCGTTCTAGGTAACTTTTAGAACTGTATTCACTGCCTAGATGGACATGCATATCCATTAATCCAGGAATAATTGTATAACCCCCTAAATCTATATATTCATCCTCTGGATCTGGTGTAATAAAGCCAGTTTCTATAGATCTAATTAAGCCATCTTGTACAATAATGCTCATCTCTTCTGAAGGCTCTGAACCAGTACCATCTATTAACAGCCCCGCATGAATGACTGTTGCTGAACTGACTAATTGAGAATAAGTAGATAATCCAATTAACAGAAAAGCAAGAATAGCTATAAAATGTCTTCTCATAAGCGATAGTCTGCTACTAGACTATCAGCTTTACAAGCTTTTCTGTTAGTCAGATTAATTGGAATTATTAAAATGAAATTAGATAAAACAACAGCCCTCTCACCTATAGATGGCAGGTATGGTGAGCAAACTAAACAATTAACCAAAATATTTAGTGAGTATGGTCTGATGAAATATCGACTTTTAATTGAAATTGAATGGTTAATTCATTTATCGAACGAAAAATCTATAAGCCAATTACCAAAATTTTCAAATAATATAATCAGACAATTATTTTATATTCATAAAAATTTTTCATCTAAAGATGTTAAAAGAATTAAATCAATAGAGAAGAAAACTAACCATGATGTAAAGGCTGTTGAGTACTACCTAAAAGAAAAAATATCCACTATTAAGAAATTAAATAGCCATAAAGAATTTATACATTTTGGTTGTACTTCTGAAGATATAAATAATCTCTCTTACGCTTTAATGGTTAAAGATACATCTAAAATATTTCTAGAAATTGAATTTTTGAAATTAACAAATCTTTTAAGAAAAAAAGCTCACCAATATGCTTCTGTAGCAATGTTATCTAGAACTCATGGACAAGCTGCCACACCAACTACATTGGGAAAAGAATTTGCTAACTTTCTTTTTAGAATAGAAAGAATTTCTGAAGTAATAAAAAGTATCAAAATAAGAGGTAAAATAAACGGAGCTGTAGGTAACTACAATGCCCATATAGTAGCTTACCCTAAGGCAGATTGGGAAAAAATTAGTAAATCTTTTGTAACCAAATTAGGTCTTGCTTGGAGTCCTTATACTACCCAAGTAGAACCGAAAGATGCTCTATCTAAATTGTTTCATTCATACCTCAGAATAAACAATGTGCTTATTGATCTTTCTAGAGATATGTGGGGATATATATCACTGGGTTATTTCTCTCAGAAAACTAAATCAGGAGAAGTGGGTTCGTCTACTATGCCTCATAAGATAAACCCAATAGATTTTGAGAATGCTGAAGGTAACTTGGGTATTTCTAATTCTAATTTTATACACTTAACAACTACATTAAACACATCTAGATGGCAAAGAGATCTATCTGATTCAACTGTAATGAGAAATATTGGAGTAGCTTTTGCTCATATACTAATTGCATTAAATTCACTTAATAAAGGATTAAAAAAGATCAATATAAATAAATATAATATAAACAAAGATTTAATAACTAATTATCAAGTAATTACTGAAGCAATACAGACAGTAATGAGAAAATATGGCTTACCTGAAAGCTATGAAAAAATGAAGAGTGTTTCAAGAGGAAAGAAACTTGAAAAAGAAGATCTTCATAAGTTTATAAGTGAACTTGACATTCCAGGTTCAGAAAAAACAAAATTATATAATCTTTCCCCTTCTGATTACTTAGGTCTAGCTATAAAGCTTGCTAGGAATGCTTAAATTTATATTTTAACCTTTCTAGGTTGATTTATATTAAATCTAATATAAACTGCGCTGCCTCGGTAAACTTGGCCTTAAACGTTTATAAAATCAAAATATTCAAAAGAATTAATGTCAGAATATATTAAGTTAATAGAAGAAATAACAAAGAATAAAAATTTCAATGGGGCTTCTTTTGGTGCAGTAAATCCAGAATTTGCTGCAAGAATGAGGTTACAAAATAAATTTCCCACAGGCTTGGATATAGCTAGATATACCTCTGATATTATGCATCAAGATATAAAAGACTACGATAAAGATAATTCTCTATATACACAATCATTGGGGTGTTGGCATGGATTCATAGCTCAACAAATGATGATAGCCATAAAAAGACATCGCAAAAAAACAGCTAAGAGTTATGTTTATTTAAGCGGTTGGATGGTAGCAGCTTTAAGATCCAATTTTGGACCACTGCCAGATCAAAGTATGCATGAAAAAACTTCAGTTCCTGATCTAATTGAGGAAATCTACACTTTTCTTAAACAAGCAGATGCTAGAGAGTTACAACACCTTTTTAAAGAGCTAGATGAAACTAGAGAAAAAGGAGAAAAAGAAGATCCTATAATTAAAAAGATAGATGATTTTGAAACTCATGTTGTACCAATAATTGCTGATATAGATGCTGGTTTTGGTAACGAAGAAGCAACCTATCTTTTAGCTAAAAAAATGATAGAGGCTGGAGCTTGTTGTATTCAAATAGAAAACCAAGTTAGTGATCAAAAGCAATGTGGACATCAAGCAGGAAAAGTTACAGTACCTCATGAAGATTTCCTTTCTAAGATAAATGCAGTTAGATATGCCTTTATAGAATTGGGTGTGGAAAATGGACTTATAGTGGCAAGAACAGATTCACTTGGAGCAGGATTAACACAAAAGGTTCCTGTTTCTAAAGAACCCGGAGATCTTGCTAGTAAATATAATGATTTCCTAGATACAAAGCCTGTAAATGATCTTAGTGAACTTTCTGAAAATGACATCACAATTCATCAAAATGGAGCTTTAGTTAAGCCCGTAAGGCTTGAAAATGGGCTTTATCTTTTTAAGCCTGACACAGGTGTAGATAGAGTTATCTTAGATTGCATTACCAGTTTAGATCATGGAGCTGACCTTCTATGGATCGAAACAGAAAAACCAAACATAACCCAGATTGCTGAAATGGTAGACGAAATTAGAAAGATAAGACCTGAAGCAAAATTAGTCTATAACAATTCTCCTTCCTTTAATTGGACCTTAGCTTTTAGAGAGCAAGTGTACCGGGAGTGGGTAGAGTCAGGAAAAGACGTATCTAAATTTCCAAATCCAGACCAAAATCCAAAAGGTTTAATGGATGAAAAATATGATGGTAGTGACTTAGCAAAAGAAGCTGATGATCTTATAAAAGACTTCCAAAAGGATGCTTCAAAAAGAGCAGGTATATTTCACCATCTTATAACTTTACCAACATACCATGAATCTGCTTTAGGAACAGATGTTCTTTCAGAGGGTTACTTCGGAGAGTTAGGTATGTTGGCTTATGTAAGAGATATACAGCGTCAGGAAATCAGAAGGGAACAAGATTCAGTAAAACACCAAGATTTAGCAGGTACTACAATTGGAGATGAGCATAAAGAATACTTCTCAGGCAAGAATGCTCTTTTGGCGGGGGGTAAAGACAATACTATGAATCAATTCTAACTGGTTAATCTTTTATGAATAATTGCCATTCAACTCAATCTAAGCATCGGACTTAGGACACTCATTAATATTTCCTTTGCAAATTTCGCAATTCCCTATTTCATCTAATGCTTTCAATCCACCACATGATCCAGTTATAGGTTTTTTCCCAAAGAAAAGTCCCACCGACATAGTCGTCATAACTAATAAAAGTAATGTGAATGTTATAAACAAAGTAGACATACTATTAGTTTAATAGTGTATGAACTTCATTTGAAGGATAGATGGAAAAATTATCTTTTCTATCTGATATAAAAATTGCCTGTATGCCATGTAAGTTTGCAAAATCTAACCCCTTTCTCATGCCCATAACATTAAGTGTAGTAGCCCAGGCATCAGATTTTAAAGTGCTATCTGATATAACGCTAACTGATGAAATATCATTCACAATTGTAGAACCATTTCTAGGATCAAAGGTATGAGTAACTGTCTCATTGTTAAATTTTTTAAAGTTCCTGTAGTTTCCTGAAGTAGCAAGTGAAAAAAAAGTAAATTTATCACTACTTAGGGTAATTATAGGCTTAGATCTAAGGTCAGGATGCTCTATTCCAACTATCCATGGCTTCCTACCTTGTTTATATCCCTTTGCCTTTAACTCTCCTCCAAGTTCTATCAGATAATTATCAACTTTTAATGAGTCCAAATAATTTGCAAGAACATCAATGGCATACCCTTTAGCTAGAGCTGAAAGATCTATATAAACCTCCCTAGTTCTTCTTACTTTATTTTCATCACTATTTATCTCAATGGCATCACAACCTATCTCTTTTATTCTTTTATTTATAAAAGTATCTTCTGGACTTGTATCTACTTTTATAGGACCAAAGCCCCAAGCATTAACAATTTGACCAACACTTATATCGAAAGCCCCTTCGGATAAATAACAAAGATCTATAGCAAACTTCGTAACTTCCAAGAAACCTTGAGATACATTTAACCAACTTCCTACTCTTAAGTTGTTCAATTGAGACAAAGAAGATGTTGGTAGATAAGTAGACATTTCCTGGTTCACATGAGTTAACCTAGCTAATATATCTGAATGTTCTATATTTAAATTTGACCTAGCTAAAGAAACTCTGTAAGTAGTGCCCATAATAGAGCCTTTATATGTTTGTAAGTTGTCGTGTACATCGTTACACCCCACAAAAAGTGAAATGAATACTAGGGTAATGAAGGCTCTTCTTGTTAAAAGCGTTGAGAATCCCTTACTAAAATTAGGCACCGAAATCATCAAATTTGATAGATTCTGGTTCAACTCCTAAGTTGTCTAGCATTTTAAAACATGCATCCATCATCATAGGAGGACCACACATATAATAATCACAATCTTCTGGGGCTGGATGCTTGCTTAAATATTCATCGTGAATTACTTGATGAATAAAACCAGTAAACCCATTCCAATTATCCTCTGGTTGAGGATCAGACAAAGCTACATGCCAACTAAAATTGTTAAACTTATTTGATAAATCATCATAGTCTTTAACATAAAACATTTCACTTAGACTTCTAGCTCCATAAAAGAAAGTTATTTTTCTTTTTGTATTTATTCTTAACAATTGATCTAAAATATGAGATCTCATTGGGGCCATACCGGCTCCACCACCAATAAAGATCATCTCTGCATCTGTCTTATTAGCAAAAAAATCACCAAAAGGCCCAAAAATTGTCAATTTATCTTTTGGTTTTAAACTAAATAGATACGAAGTCATTTCACCCGGAGGAAAATCTGTACCTGGAGGTGGTAGTTCTATTCTTACATTAAATTTCATAATTCCTTTTTCTTCAGGATAATTAGCCATGGAATAAGCACGAATGATGATATCTTTAACTGATGAGGCATTATTCCAAAAATTAAATTTATTTAAATCCTCATGATATTCTTCAGCTATATCAAAATCTTTAAAATCAACTGAATAAGGCGGTATTTCCATTTGTACATAACCACCCGCTCTGAAATTAACTTCCTCTCCTTTTGGAAGTTTTAGAACTAATTCTTTAATAAAAGTTGCTACATTGTTATTCGATACGACTTCGCATACCCACTTCTTAGCACCAAAAACTTCATCAGGAATAAGAATTTCTAGATTATTTTTTACAGGGACTTGGCAAGCGAGTCTAAAACCTTCTTTTTTCTCCTTATTAGTGAAATATGATTCTTCCGTAGGAAGAATATCACCCCCTCCTTTCATGACTTGACACTTACATTGAGAGCATGTCCCCTTTCCTCCACAAGCTGAAGACAAGAAGAGATTTTGAGAAGCTAGTGTTTGGAGTAATTTTCCTCCAGTTGTTGTATTTAGAGTTCTTTCGGGATCTTCATTGATCTGAATATTAATATTTCCGCTACTCACTAAAACCCTGGTAGCTCCTAAAATAATAAAAACCATAAGATTAACAAAGACAGTAAATGCAACTACACCAAGAAATATTTCATTCTGAAGGAAATTTTCCATATTTATAGAGATATTCCTCCAAATGCCATAAATCCAAAACACATCAAACCAACAGTTAAAAAGGTTATTCCTAATCCCTCTAGACCAGAGGGAATGTCAGCATATTTAAGTCTTTCCCTTATTCCAGCTAAGGCTATAATTGCAAGAGCCCAGCCAGTTCCTGCTCCAAATCCGTAAACTACACTTTCAACAAAAAGAAGTTCTCTTTCTACCATAAATAAAGAAGCTCCTAGAATTGCACAATTCACTGTTATCAAAGGCAGGTAAACACCAAGAGCGTTGTAAAGAAAAGGAACATACTTATCTAAGAACATTTCTAAAATTTGCACTACTGCTGCAATAATACCAATATAGGTTATCAAGCCTATAAACCTAAGATCAGTTCCAGTTATCCCTATCCAAGTTAAAGCATTTTCATTTAAGAAGTATGTATAAATTAGATTGTTAATAGGCACAGTTAAAGTTAGTAAAAAAATGACTGTGATTCCTAGACCTATAGCAGCATTAACTCTTTTAGAAATAGCTAAAAAGGTACACATCCCTAAGAAATAGGCTAAGGCTATGTTCTCAACAAAGACAGCTTCTATAAATAATGTTAAATAAAATTCAAACATTTACATTTTACTTTCTTCTAATTCCAGACTATTTTCAGCTACTTTAAATTGAGCTTCTTCTACTTGATCTTTTTTCCATGATCTTAATCCCCAAATTAATAGAGCAATGATTATGAAAGAACTTGGAGGTAACAGAAAAAAATTATTTCCTGTATACCAACCATTATTTTGGATAAGAGGAAGAATCTCATAATTTAGTAGAGTTCCCGCTCCTAAAAGTTCTCTAAAAGCTGCAACAAAAATCAAAATTAGGCTGTAACCTAACCCATTTCCAATACCATCAAGAAAACTAAGAAAAGGAGTGTTTTGCATAGCAAAAGCTTCAGCTCTTCCCATTACAATGCAATTTGTAACTATTAGAGCTACAAATACTGTCATAGTTTTACTGCTTTCATAATCATAGGCTTTTAATAATTCATCTACTATTACTACTAATGAAGCAATGATAGTTATTTGAACAATAATCCTTATATTTGAAGGAATATGGTTTCTTATTATTGAAACAAACAAATTAGAAAACCCACACACTAAAGTTAAAGCTAAACACATAATTAAAGTAACATAGAGGTTTGTAGTTACAGCTAGCGCAGAGCAAACTCCCAATACTTGAAGAGCTATAGGATTATCATTAAAGATAGGATTTAAAAGTATTTGTTTTGTCTTAGACATTTGAATTCTCTAAATTACTTCCTTTGAGTTTTTTTAAATAAGGACCATAGCCCATCTTGCCTAACCAGAAATGTAATAAGTTTGTTACTCCTTTACTTGTAATTGTTGCACCTGACAACCCATCAACTTCATAAAATGAAGAAGGAGAATTTTTTTTAACCTGACCTTTAATAACAGACAAAATCACCTCGTCATTAGCATCGTAGATTTTTTTTCCTTTCCATAAAGCCTTCCACTTTGGGTTGTTTACTTCTGCACCTAAACCGGGAGTTTCTTTGTGTTTATAGAATTCAAGACCTATAACAGTTTGTAAATCACTTTCAAGAGCCATATACCCATATAATGTTCCCCACAGACCAAGTCCTCTTACTGGAAGTATGATTGCCTCTAAAACCTCATCCTTGTAATACAAATAAACTTTAGCAAAATTTTCTCTTCTTTTTATAACAGCAATATCTTCCTTAGGAAGAAGTGTTTTGGATGTTAATTCATTGTTAGAGTAATTTTTTTGATTATATGATGACAAGTCTATTGTGTGGTCATACTCTCCTGTATCTAAATTTACAATCTTTTCACTAATAGAAGAAAAAATTTGGTCTACTGATTCTTGTTCTTTCAGTAAACCAGCAGCAGCTAAAATAGTCTCTTGCTTATCTAGTAAGACATTAGCCTCTTGTTTTTCTTTAAGACTAACAGCTGTAAAAGAAATTACTGAAGAGCATACAAGACAAAGCACCAGAGAAACCAGTATAGTTTTTAAAATTGAGTTATTGCTCTTCATAACTAATTTTGTCTTCTTAAACGTATTTTTATATTTCTTTCTTGTACAAAGTGGTCAATTATAGGGGCAAACAGATTAGCAAACAGTATAGCTAACATCATTCCTTCAGGAAAAGCTGGATTTATCACTCGTATTAAAACAACCATGATCCCTATTAATATACCGTAATACCATCTACCTAAATTTGTATGCGAACCTGTAACAGGTTCTACAGCCATAAAAGTTAGTCCAAATGCATAGCCTCCTATTACTAAATGCCAATAAAATGGTAAAGAGAACATAGGATTAGTATCTGACCCTATCGTATTAAATAATACACTTGTGAAAATAGTACCCAGAAGAACTCCAACAACAATGCGCCACGATGCTACTTTGTTATAAAAAAGAAGCAAAAGACCCATTAAAATAAACAATGTAGATGTTTCTCCAATTGATCCAGCTATAGATCCAATAAAAGCTTCACTCCAAGAAATATCCGCTAGTACACCTTGCATGCCCTCTTGTGCTGCTACTGAAAGAATTGTTGGTGAACTGAAACCATCTACAGCAACCCAAACAGAATCTCCTGACCATTGGGCTGGGTAGGCAAAATATAAGAAAACCCTTCCTGCTAATGCCGGGTTTAAAAAATTCTTTCCAGTGCCTCCAAAAACTTCCTTGCCTATAACTATTCCAAAACTTATTCCAAGAGCAACTTGCCATAAAGGGGCATCAGGAGGACAACAGAGGGCAAATAAAATTGTCGTTACAAAGGCACCTTCACTTATTTCATGCTTTCTAACAAATGCAAATATCATTTCCCAAAGAATTCCTACAACAAAGGTGACTGCATAGATAGGAATAAAAAAACATGCTCCATACCAAAGACAATCAAATATACTCTGGGGGTTGTAATTACAGAACAAATCAATAAAAACAAAATGCCAATCGTTTTTTAAGGTTGGATCATTTAGATCTATTACTTGTAAAGACTGAAAACCTATATTGTACATTCCGTAGAATACAGCCGGTAAAGTAGCAACCATCACTGTAACCATAATGCGTTGTACATCTGAAGCATCTCTAACATGTACTGAACCGAAGGTTCGTCGACCTGAGGAATAAAAGAAATTCTCAATTACATCGAAGATAACATTCCACCTTTCAAATTTTCCACCTGGAGAAAAGGTAGGCTTTAGATCATCAAAAATTTTTCTTAAAAATTTCATAATTACCCTTCTATTTCAATACGAGCTAAGTTTTCCTTTAGCAGAGAACCGAAATCATATTTACTAGGACAAACAAAACTACATAAAGCCAGATCTTCCTCATCTAATTCTAGACCCCCTAAAGATTGAATTTTTTCTGTATCTCCAACAATAATATATCTAAGAAGAACAGTAATAAGCATTTCCAATGGAAAAACTTTTTCATATGTTCCTATGGGCAATATGGCTCTATCAGGACCATACATTAAGGTCTTTAGGTTGTATTTTTTTGATTTCAGAAAACTTGAAATAAATAAAGGAATTACAGAATACCTATTTAATCCTAATCTACCCCAATCAAATAACTCTCTGTCTTCTGGAGATGCCTCTTCAATGACTGAAATTTGGTTATGATATTTACCTAAATAAGCAAATGCTCCCATTGCTTCTCTTCCTCCAATAACTGAACCAGATATTATTCTGTTATTTGAAAGTTTTAATTTCCCATTACATATTTCATCTGTACTTGCGCCTACTCTAGTTAAGAATATTTTAGGTTCTATAACTTGGGGTCCACCGAGACTTATAAATTTATGGGTAGGAATCTCACCTGTTTCAAAGAATTCTCCCAAGGCTATGACATCTGAATAATTAATTGACCAATTAACATTTGATAGAGAGGAAGGTGAAATATGATGCATGTGGGTACCTGATAATCCTGATGGATGAGGTCCAGAAAAAGTGTGATGAAATATATGGTTGTCCTCTTCTACTTCTAATATAGTATTTTTACAAGTACATAAATGAATTGGATTATTAGTTAATTTTTTTAAAACATTGATTCCTTTTACAAAAGAGTCTTTTTTGATCTCTAAAATTATCTCGGGATTAACTGATAAGGGGTTGGTATCCATGGCGTTTACAAAAATAGCTGAAGGGTTGCTATTAATTGAAGGAATTTTACTAAATGGCCTAGTTTTGAAGGATGTCCACAAACCAGAATCAATTATTCTTCCTCTAATCTCAGCAGAATCTGACAATTCAACTTCCTTTTGTGACAGGGGTTTAAAAGATATTTTCTCTCCTTCTTCTACATCAATAACTATAGATTGTAATGACCTTCTTGCACCTCTGTTGATAGATTGAACTACTCCCGAAGCGGGTGAAGTAAAAGGAACGCCCGGGTTGTTTTTATCATGAAAAAGTGGTTGCCCTATTTTTACAAATTCGCCGGGGGAAATGAGGACTTTTGGTTTTAAACCTAAATAATCTCCCCCCAATAATCCTACTGATCTTGTAGTTATAGGGTCAGAAACCCTGTCTTCTGGTGACCCAGTTAT
Organism: uncultured Gammaproteobacteria bacterium; assembly: GCA_964635015.1. Classification (GTDB taxonomy): domain Bacteria; phylum Pseudomonadota; class Gammaproteobacteria; order Magnimaribacterales; family Magnimaribacteraceae; genus CAJWPI01. The sequence goes on from CAZWMS010000020.1 coordinate 19,259, forward strand.
TGGAAGATTTAATCCTTGTTTTATTTTTATCATTCTCTCACTAAATTAAGAGAGTTTAAAATTATCAAAGGTCCCTAGTTAAATGCGGGCGTATTATAATTACGGGCGAGAAACTTTACTAGAAAGATTATTCAAATTGTGGATATCTTTTATAGGTCAAGCCAACCATTTCTTTTGCAAGACCCAATAATTGAGCTGTATAACCATACTCATTGTCATACCAAATATAGAGAACACAATTTTTTTTATTACATATAGTAGCTGAAGAATCAACAATGCCTGCTTTTCTGTTCCCTACAAAATCTGAAGATACTGCCTCAGCAGAATTAGTGAAATCAATTTGGTCTTTATAAGTTGAATGAAATGCTATTTTTCTCAGATAGTCATTAAGAGTTTTTTCATCTACTTCTTTACTGAACTCTAGTTTCATAATTGCAAGAGAAACGTTAGGAGTTGGAACCCTTATTGCGTTTGCAGTTAATTTACCTTTTAGCTCAGGTAGGACTTCTCCTACTGCCTTTCCTGCACCTGTTTCAGTAATAACTAGATTAAGTGCAGCACTCCTACCCCTTCTCTCTTTCTTGTGAAAATTATCTATTAAGTTCTGGTCATTAGTATAAGCATGAACTGACTCTATGTGACCTGATACAATGTTATATTCATCATTTAAAACTTTAAGGACAGGAACAATGGCGTTAGTCGTGCAAGAGGCTGCGCCCAAGATTTCATCTTTCTTAGTTATTGAATTATGATTTATTCCATAAACTATGTTTTTTATTCCTTCTTTACCTGGTGCTGTAAGTAACACTTTATTTATACCTTTGCAATTTAAGTGTTGAGATAGATCCTTTTTATCTCTCCATACTCCTGTATTATCAATTAACAAGGCATTGGTGATACCATATTTTGTATAATCTATATCCTGAGGGTTATCCGAGTAAATAATGCTTACTTCACTTCCATTTATAATAAATTTATTTTCTTCTTCAAGAACTCTTATAGTGCCTTTAAAAGGGCCATGAACTGAATCTGTTCTCATTAAGTTAGCTCTTTTTATAATATCCCCTGGTCCTGATTCTCTGACTACTATAGCTCGCAGAAGTAAATTGTCTCCTCCTGCTGAATCCTCTATTAATAATCTTGTTAATAAGCGACCTATTCTTCCAAATCCATAAAGAACTATATCTTGGGCTTTTTCTAATATAGATCCTCTCTGTCCAACTAGGCCTTTAATTGATTCCTTTACAAACTCATCTAACTCCATACCTTTATCATCAAATAAATAAGCTGCAGCTAAAATACCTACATCTATTTCTGCTGGCCCTAATTCTAATTCGCTCAAAGCAACTATCATTTGGTAAGTTTCAAATTCACTTACCTCATTATTTTCAACTTCTCTAACAAATCTATGTGCTTGCATAAGCTCAGAAACTGAAAGGTTAACTAACTGTTCTCCATAAATTAGAAGATGTACATTTGATCTATACATCCTTCCTATCATAGGGAGCATTTCTTCAGCTAAAGCTTGTCTGTACTGAAAATCTCCAAAAGTATCTAGAGGAAGTTCGGGTCGTTTTCTTTTATCAGGTTGGTCGTTATCCATTTTCAATTATTTTTAGAAAATCTTTGTAAATGGTAATCATTATTTCCAAAAATTGTTCCTATTGTTGTTAATCTTTTAAAATAATGTCCAACATTTAACTCATCCGTTACACCCATTCCACCATGAATTTGTATTGACTCTTGTCCTATGAACTTAGATGCTTTTCCTATTTGATATTTTAAACCAGAAATAGATTTCTGTTTATCCTCAGCATCTTCTGCATGTTTCATTGTAGCCATGTAAAGCAAAGATTTGGATTGTTCATACTCCATAAACATATCCACCATTCTATGTTGCAATACCTGAAACTTCCCTATTGGCTGACCAAATTGTTTTCTAGTTTTCGAATATTCTACTGTTGTTTTATAAAGAATTTCCATTGCTCCTACGGCTTCAGAACAAATAGCTAAAGTAGCGGTATCTATAGCCTTCTCTAAAGGGTTAAAGCCTTCATCTTTTGTACCTATTAAGGCAGATCCTGGTATCTTAACATTCTCTAGAGTTATTTCAGAAGCTCTCCTTCCATCAACTGTAGGGTAGTTTCTTAAAGATAATCCACTTGTCTTAGCATCAACTAAAAATAAAGAAATCCCTTTAACATCTCTTTGGTCACCAGTAGTTCTACAAACAATTATATGTTTGTCGGCTGACGGTCCATTCATGACAACAGACTTAAACCCATTTAAAATAAAATCTTCTCCACTTTTTTTTGCTTCAGTCAAAGTATCAGCTAAATTGAATCTGCTTTGAGGTTCTGTAAAGGCTAGAGCCAATTGAATGTCTCCACTAATTACAGAAGCAAGGATCTCTTTCTTCTGTTCTTGACTTCCTGCTAAATCAATGAGTTTTGCAGACAAGACGATAGATTCAAGGTATGGTTCAACCACTAATCCCTTTCCAAATTCTTCCATTAATATCATTGTTTCTATTGAGCTGCCACCAAAGCCTCCACTTTCTTCAGAAAGAGAAAGACCTAACCAACCAAGGTCAGCAAATTTTTTCCAATTTTCTTTGCTGTAACCTAGCTCAGTTGTAATTAGAGACTGCCTCTTTTCCCAACCATAATCCCTTTGTATAAACTGCTCTATTTGATTTTGAATAAGAGTCTGTTCTTCGTTAAATGTAAAGTCCATTTCTATAATCCTAGTATTGCTTTTGCAATAACATTTCTTTGAATTTCATTACTTCCTCCGTAAATTGAAACTTTTCTTAAATTTAAATAAAGTGGCATAACCGGTCCTGCATAATTAGGTCCTATTGATGTATTTGATCCCAGCTCATCTTCTTTAAAAAAAGGATGCGAATAATACCCTAACATTTCGATAAATAGTTCAGAAACTTTCTGCTGTAGCTCTGTTCCTTTAATTTTTAGAATGGACGATTCCGGACCAGGAGGTTGGCCATTAGAAATAGCTGAAAGAGTTCTAAGCTCAGTAAATTCAGTTGCTAAGAGTTCTATTTCTATTAAGTTTATTTTATTTTTGAAACTATTATCTTTTAATAAGGTATCTCCCCCTGCAATCATTGTAGAAGACAGCTCCTTTATCCTATTAAGTTCTCTTTTAATAGCTGCCAATCCTGCAATTCCTGTTCTTTCATGCATAAGAAGAAATTTTGCAATATTCCATCCTTGCCCTTCTTCTCCTACAAGGTTTTCTGTAGGTACCTTAACATTATCAAAGAAAACTGTATTTACTTCATGGGATCCATCGATGGTAATTATAGGCTTTACTTCAATACCATCAGAATTCATATCTATTAATAAAAAACTGATTCCCTCCTGTTTAATTTGAGTAGATTCAGTTCTAACTAAGCAAAATATCCAATCGGCATGCTGTGCAAGTGTAGTCCAAGTTTTAGCACCATTTACTATGTAATCTGAACCAGATTTAACTGCCTTAGTAGACAAAGAAGCTAGATCTGAACCAGAACCAGGTTCTGAGTAACCCTGACACCACCATACATCGCTATTTAAAATATTAGGCAGATGAGTTTTCTTTTGAAACTCAGTTCCAAAGCTATAAATTACTGGCCCACACATGTTCACGCCAAACGGCACTAATATAGGTGTATTAGCTTCAGCTAGGCAATTCTGCAGAATATATTTTTTTGTAGCACTAAGTTCTGAACCTCCATATTTTTTTGGCCAATTTATTGCAAACCATCCTCTTTTTGAAAGGATCTTCTGCCACCTTACAATGTCTTTTTTGTTAAGAGGCAAACCGCTATCTTGTTTGTTTTTAATGTCTGCAGGATAATCTTCTTCTAGAAATAGCTTAATCTCCCGTTGGAAATCAAGATCTTCTTGAGAAAATGCTAAATCCACTTTTACTGCTTATGAACAAAAAAAATATTATACACTTAGCTAATATTACTTTTTAGTGTTCAGTTTAACATTCATAAAAAATGCCTTCTAAAAAAATAAAAGAAAATTTATTAAAAAGTTTAAACACTAAATTTTCTAATAACGATACTAATCAATTGCTTATTCTTTCAAACCCTTTATTAGCAGAAGAAATATTTACTGAAATACATAAAGCAGACCTTCTTAGGCCAGCTCTCTTGCTGCCGCACCCAGAAACATTACCATATGATTTTTTTTCACCACCTTCTAAAGTACGTTCTCAGCGAATAGAAACTTTAGCTAAGCTTTTGACAGCAAAAAATACTATTTTAGTAGCTTCAGTTCAAAGCTTAATGTGTCCCTGTAGCGATATCAAACATCTTTCATATATAAATCAACTCAAGGTAGGGGCATTTTTAATAAGGAGCGAATTTCTTAAATCGTTAGAGAACGATGGTTATTCTAACAAGGAAGTAGTTTTAAAAAGTGGTGAATATTCCTTAAGAGGTTCCATAATTGATGTATTTTTTTCTAATTTTAGAAACCCCTTAAGAATAGAAATATACGATAAAAAAATTGAATCTTTAAGATTCTTCAATTCAAAAACCCAATTAACTTCAAAAAAAGTAGATATTGCTACAACACTACCTGCCTTTGAATATCCCCTTAATGAGAAAGGAGTGCTTAAGTTCAAAAAAAATTGGAGAAATTACTTTGACGCCTTTGAGGGAGATAGTGAAATCTTTCAAAAAATTATTTTAAAAAAATCTGCGAATGGAGCAGAAATGTATCTTCCATTATTTTTTAGTAGAAAAAATTTCCCCTTTTCCTTTCTAAAAAACTTTAATAACGTTTTAGTTGATCCAAATATATATAAAGAGGCAAAAAAATATGAAGATTTAATTGCAGAAAGATATGGGGAATTTAAATATGATAAACAACGTCCTCTATTGGAGCCAAGTGAGCTATTTTTAGATCTCAAGGAATTAAGACAATATTTATCTAGGTTTAAAGTGTCTAAAGTTAAGTACAAATTACCACTTAACGAATCAACATCTTTTTTGTTAAGAAATGAAAAAGCTGAAACTTATGATAATCTTGAGAGTAATTCAGTTAATCTTCCGTTGGTGGGTGATAAAGTTGTCCACCTTAAACATGGAATAGGAATTTATAGAGGCCTTACACAAATTGAGGCAAACCAAGTAATTAATGATTGCTTAGAAATTGAATATCTTAATAAAAGTAAGGTGTTTGTACCCATTAATTCTACGAAACTAGTTACGAAATACTTCGGGCCTGAAGACACCCCTATAGACAGACTGGGGTCCAATAAATGGACTAAGAGAAAAAATAAAGCTTTAAAAAAAACCTTTGATGTGGCTGTCGAACTTTTAAATATTCAGACAAATAGAAAGCTAACAGAAGGAACTAAATATAAAATACCAAAGGAGTATTATAAATCCTTTGTCTCTAGATTCCCTTATCAAGAAACTATAGATCAATTTAAAACAATTGAAGAAGTTGAAAATGATCTAAAGAGCCCTACTCCTATGGATAGGTTGATTTGTGGTGAAGTAGGTTTTGGTAAAACTGAAATAGCAATGAGAGCTTCTTTTGTTGCTGCTTATAATAATAAACAAACCTGTTTACTGGTTCCTACAACCTTACTTGCCCAACAACATTCAGATAGTTTTAAAAAAAGATTTTCTCAAGAAGCTGTGAGTATCTCCTGCTTAACAAGAAATACCAAACCCAACGAACGAAAAATAACTATATCTAATCTTTCGCAAGGAAAAATAGATATATTAATAGGCACTCATGCTGTTTTACAGGACTCTATTAAATTTAAAGATTTAGGTCTTCTAATTATAGATGAAGAGCATAGATTTGGTGTCCGTCAAAAAGAGAAGTTAAAAAAAATAAAGGGAGATATTAATGTTCTCAATTTAACTGCTACTCCTATACCAAGATCTTTAAATTTTGCTTTATCTAAAATAAAAGACTTTTCAATTATAGCTTCACCTCCCCCTGAAAGATTATCTGTAAAAACATTTGTCTATAAATTAAGTAAGCATCTTATCAGAGAGGGTATTCAACGAGAGAAGCTAAGGGGCGGTCAAGCCTATTACCTATGTAACGATCTAAGGCTCATTAATGATAGAAAAAAACGTCTTGAAGAACAATTTCCTGATTTGACTATTGGCTTAGTGCATGGAAAGTTAAGGGCTTCAACTATTGAAAGAACCATGGTAGATTTTCAACAAGGTGAAGTGGATATTTTGGTGTGCTCCACCATAATTGAAAGTGGGCTAGATATTGCTAATGCAAATACTCTAATTGTAGAAGAATCAGATAAGTTAGGCTTAGCTCAATTACACCAGTTAAGAGGTAGGATTGGAAGAGGGAAACGCCAAGCCTATGCATATTTTTTAAAATCGAATTATGAACTAAAAAAGAAAGCAGCAAAATCTAGATTAGATGCGCTTTTAGAATCTGATTCCTTGGCAGCAGGATTCTTACTGGCTATTAAGGATTTAGAAATAAGAGGAGCAGGTGAAATTTTAGGAGAAAATCAAAGTGGTATTTTTGAATCCATAGGTCTAGATCTGTATTCTAGATTACTAAAAAGAGCAGTTGAATTTATTGAGCAGGGTATTATCGACTTTAATTACTTACAAAATACAACAGAGATAAATTTAGGAATATCTTCTTATATTCCTCAAAATTTTCTACCTGACGTAAACTTAAGGCTTTTAATGTACAACAAAATATCTATGTCTAATTCATTAAAAGAGATAAACCTTTTAAAATCTGAGATGAAAGATAGATTTGGATCTTTTCCTGTGCAAGTAACAAATTTATTTACATTAAACGAATTAAGAATTTTAGCAGAGAAGGCATCCATTAAATCTATAAATGTAAATACACAAAATATAACATTTACACTAGAAAAAACAGATTACGTAAGAACCATCAATAAGCCCAAAAATATAAATACTTGTGTTAAAAGGGTAAAACAAGAAATTAGAAAAATAAATAATAATCAGTGAAAATATACATAACAATTTCTCTCGTAATATTGACTAATCTGAGTTACTCAGAAACATTAGATTTTCCACCTAGCCTAACTAAGGCTGCGGAAGATTATCTAACAAATTCAAGTTCGTACAATATATATAGAGTTGATCTTATTCTATTTGAGAATCTGATACTTGAAGAAGTAGACAAAGAAGAGTCCTGGCCTGAGCTAAATGATTGGATTAATTCAAATAACCTAGTATATCTGTCAGACACATCATCGCTATTAGTAAATGAAGACTCTATACAACAAGGGTTAGAGGAAGAGGATATGATTATCAGCAAGATAGAATTTAATTCGTCTCTAGAGATAAAGAATGGTCATCTTAATTCTGATGTAAACAACCACAACATTAAAGAAGTTTTCTTGCCTGTAGAGTTTTTTGAGCCTATAGAGAACAAAGAACTTATAAAGATTGTAAAGAAACTATCTAAGTATAATAAATACAATCTCGTCTATCAAAATTCATGGTATCAACCTCTTTTTAGCGCCGATCTCTCCTTCCCATTACTTATTTCATCCGCAAGTAATAATAGTCAAATATATGGCGAGTTAACCCTATATAAACAGAGATTTATTCACGGAAAAGTGATTTTTAGGCTTGCACGACAATTGCAAGACACATTTGGAAATACAAAGAACCAAGTAAGCTACAACTTCAATAATATTTTAAAGGAGTTAAGATCGAAAGCTTATAAATCTAGAAGGAACTATTTTTGGAGAGATAATTTCTTTGCGAAACTAAATTTCTCTTTATCTGAAATTTCTAGCTTGCTTAGTGATCTTTATCAATCTAAAGACTCACAGGCTAAAAAAACTACAAATAACATCAATGTAAATGAAACTAGTTTTAAGAATAATTCTTCATTATCAATCTATAGTGATTTATTTGAGATCAACGAAGATAGAAAAATATCAGAAGGTGAATGGCATTACATAGATCATCCATATTTTGGTGTTCTCCTTAGAATTTCTAAGTGGAATAATGAAAACTCTACTGTTGAGAAGGAGAATTGAGATAGCTTCTAACCTTTTCTAATATATCCTTTTCTTCTTTTTTAACATTAGGCATAAGTTTGCTTATTTTTTGCAAAGCCTTCTCTTTATTTAACCAAGGGCCTTTGTCATTTTGCCTGGTTATCACAAAAGCATTATGTCTTGTCATAGATTCCTTGGTCATGCATTCAGGAGAATTTGTACACACAATTCTTTCTGCTAAATTCTTATAACGTGAGTCTCCAAATCCTTGAATAAGTTTTGCTTTTTCTTCCCATAAAGCACAGGAAAACCTTTCCATCCATAATTCGTCTGCATGGCTAGCAAAACCCGAATAAACAGTTTGTTCTAGATATTTTGGTTCAGGGTATTGTGGCTGATTATTAGTAAGTATTTCACTTATTCTGTTCTGTAGTCTCAGGTTTTCTCTTACCTGATGAGCCCTTTCCTTTAAAAGTTGAGGTGACTCATCTAAAAAAATATTTAAATTCGGTACATTTGAAGACGAAATTATAGGTAAACTTCTATTTATTTTAAGTTTCCTTATTATTGCTCCACTGCCTCCTATTTGTTCTGAAAGTTCTTCATCAGTAAGCTCGTCTAATAAATTGGGATCAGCATAAAGATCAACAACTGCGATTTCATTTCCCATCTTTAAATTTTGTCCACAATATGTAATCGGGTAGACAAATTTTTTCTTTCTAACCACTTCACCTAAAAGAGTAAAAGAATCGCTCTGTACTAGCTCTAAGTTTCCATTTTTTGAAGAACCTTTTAAAGATGCATTCCATGCTTCTTTGGCATTTTTTTGAACCAATTTAGATAAATTTACCATCAACAAACAGTCTTCTAATGCGTCATGAGCACCCTCTGAGGACACTTGATTTGCTTCTGCCCAATCTGTCAACTTAAGACTTATATCGCCTTCGCTAGAAGTAGGTATTTTTAGTCTCTCGGGAAAAAAATTTGCTATAAGTTGGAAGGTAAATAATAGATCTAATCTAGTTGCACCCTCTGTGTTAGTTATATAAGGCGGAAGTAAATTCCAATAGAACTGTCTTCGAAACAATTCTTCATCAAACCTGTGACCATTATAAGTAATAAATACTGGATTTCTTTCTTTTGACCATGAAAGCCATTTATCTCTTAACTCTCTCATCATATCGTAATGGGACATTGAGCTTTTACCTAAACTACTAGTTTTTTTATGTACTAAGAAAGCTTCAGGGCTAGGAATAATCCAGGGTAGTAAGTTACAGTCTAGGTCTTGTTTATCTTCTATCTGTATATCTTCATCTGTTAGGATGGAGCCAACTTGAATAATTTGGGAAAAATTTATATCTAGACCAGTTGTTTCAGTATCAGTGAAGATAAAGCATTTATCTGCATTAAGTTGAGCCATTTTTAAATTATAACTACTTTAGAAAAAAGAGAATCAACAAAAAAATTATTTATAGTAAGCGTTTTCTTTATAACTATGATCTGTAACATCTACTATCTTTTTAAGTTCGGGAATATTCTCTAGTAAGGTCTTTTCTACACCATCTTTAAGAGTAAGGTCAACCATCCCACATCCTTGGCAACCACCTCCAAATTGTAAAACTGCAGTATCTTTGTTTAATAACTCAACTAAGGAAACTTCTCCTCCATGAGCAGCTAATCCAGGGTTTATCTCAGAATAAAGCATATAGTTAACCTTGTCCTCTAAGGATCCATTTTCATTAAATAATGGAAGTTTAGCATTAGGTGCTTTAATGGTAAGAGTTCCACCTAGTTTATCTGAAACAAAATCAATCTTTGCACCTTCTATGAATGGCAAAGAATTGGTCTCCAAATAAAGATTAAAAGCATATTCTTCGGTAAGAAAATATTCTTGCAAAACATCATCTTCATTAAAATAAGCTATACAGGTTTCTGCTTTTGGAGTGCCAGGCTCAATTACAAATATTTTAATACCTATTACATCTTTATCTTGCTTTTTTAAAAGGTCAGATAAATAATCTTGAGCTGATTTTGTAATATCAATTTCAGTCATAATTTCATTTTACAATAAAGAACATTTTAAAGCTTAATTTATTAGGGTATAGTTAAGTTAACTTTAAAAAAATTAGCTTAGAGATACCATTTATCTACAATAGATCGAGAATATATTTTTTTATAAAAATTTTCAGCTGTCATTACTCTAACCTTTCATATAGATTCATTAACTACCTGAAAAAGCTAGATCATAAAATTACCAGATGTTAAAAAAAGAATTTGCTAAACTTCTTAATACTCAAATTTTAGTTATGGATGGTGCCATGGGCACACAAATACAGTCTAAAAAGCTTTCAGAAGATGACTTTAGAGGAGAGCTGTTTAAAAAATACAATAAAGACCTAAAGGGTAATTATGATCTTCTTAACCTTACTCAACCGGAAATAATAAAAGAAATTCATAAGTCTTTCTTAGATAAAGGATGTGATTTTATTCAAACTAATACTTTTAACTCAAGTTCTATTTCCCAAAAAGATTATGGATTACAAGAAAAAGCTTATGAATTAAATCTCACAGGAGCCAAAATAGCTAAAGAAGCTGTATCTGAAGCAGATTCAAACGCATGGGTAATAGGATCAATTGGTCCTACAAATACAACAGCCTCAATATCTCCTGATGTAACTGACCCGTCGAAAAGAAATATTCTTTTTGATGAGTTAGTTATTTCATACCGAGAATGTATAGACGGATTAATGGATGGCGGAGTTGATTTTTTAATGTTTGAAACTATCTTTGATACCTTGAATGCTAAAGCTGGAATCTTTGCTTATCTAGAAAAGTGTGAACAGACTGGAAAAGAAATACCTCTTATGATTTCAGGCACTATAACGGATAATTCAGGTAGAACTTTATCTGGTCAAACTGCTGAAGCATTCTGGACATCAGTAAGACACGCAAACCCTTGTTCAATTGGTTTTAATTGTGCTTTGGGAGCAGAGCAACTTAGACCACACTTAATATCTCTAAATAAAATATCGGATATTCCTATAAGCCTACACCCTAATGCAGGTCTTCCTAATGAAATGGGTGAATATGATGAAACCCCTTCTCACATGGCAAATATCATAAAGGAAATGGCTGAAAGCAGTTTATTAAATATAGTTGGAGGTTGTTGCGGCACAACCCCTGATCATATAGAAGCAATTAGTGATGCAATAAAAGGAATAAAACCAAAAAAACTAAGTGTAAGAAAGCCTCAAAGTTCATTTAGTGGACTTGAACCTTTAGTTTTAACTGATGATTCTCTTTTTATAAATA
>CAZWMS010000021.1:0-27500 GCA_964635015.1 uncultured Gammaproteobacteria bacterium
ATGTTGTTAGGAATACACAGACTGGGGCAGAAATGAGGTCTCGTTTTTGGTTAGGCCATGTTGCTAAAAGAGACGGAAACAAAACTATTAGATCTTTTGAGGGGTTTGTAGGTAACATGGCTTTGGTAAGATTGTTTCTTATAAAACAACAGGTAAATCCAGAGGATTTAAAAAGACACGCTATAGAAGAAATGACGTATTTAGCTGAATTACTCCCATCTCTATATAAATTAGAAAATGAGCACATCAACTGAACAAGCCATATCCTGGACTTGCAAGTCTACTTGGAGAAAAGCAAGTGTTAATACTCTTTGGTGCTTATTGGGTTGTTCTATAGGGGACTTTGGGACTATATTTTTCTTCCAAATAACACAAATTCCTTTCCCTCTATTGTGGATTATGGTTTTAGCTATCATAAACGGATTAATTACTTCAGTTATGCTTGAAACTTATATTTTGTCTAGACAGATGGATCTCAAAAGTGCCTTCAGTACAGCGATGGGCATGTCGTTTATTTCTATGATTGCTATGGAAATAGCTATGAATGTAGTAGACGTGGTTTTTGCTGGTGGAATCTTGGTTTGGTCAGTTATTCCTCTAATGCTAGCAGCAGGTTTCCTTACTCCTTTGCCATACAATTACTACAGATTAAAAAAATATGATGAGTCATGTCATTAATGAACATAAAAATAATAACCTACAGTGATAAAAAAACTTAAAATTATTTTGTTAACACTTCTAATTTTCTTTCAGGGGCAATTATTTTCAGACTATGAATTCCTAAAAGAAGACATAGAGATTTGGAGTGATGGAACTCGAATGAAGGGGAATCTTTTTATTCCTCGGGACGAAAACATAAAAAAATGGCCAACAATTCTAATGGTTCATGGATGGGGAGGGACGAAGGATCATCTAAATACGGCTTATGCAACCAAATTTGCTGCAGCAGGCTTTATGGTTATGACTTTTGATTACAGAGGCTGGGGTGAGAGCGACAGCAGGCTAGTTATATATAAAGATATGCCTAAACCCTCTAGGTGGAGTAATAAAGTAAAAGTGGAAGCTATTGCTATAAGAGAGCTGGTAGATCCGTTAGATCAGTATGAAGATATTCAGTCCTGTTTGTACTTTCTTGAAGGAGATTCAAGGGTGGACAGTTCAAGAATAGGTATTTGGGGATCAAGTTTTGGAGGGGGTCACGCTATTATGGTTGGAGCAAAAGATCCACGCATTAGAGTGATTGTATCCCAGGTAGGTGGCATGGGGACTGATATGGGGTTTTATTCTCAAGAGTTAAAAAAACGTTTGATTAAGCAAGCCAGGAGAGAAGAAGATCCTGTTCCTCAAGGAGTTGACATAGTACCAGGGCTAAGAGGTACACCTCATCTGGGTCGGATGGCTTTGTATCAGCCTATCTCTGTTGCTAAAAATATTAAAGTTCCAACCTTAATCATCGATGCAGAAGATGAGGAGTTATTTGATAGAAGAAAAAATGGCTTGTCAGTCCATAATTTAATTAAAGGCAAAGTTCCCACCAGATACTTGACATTTCCTGGCAGACATTATGATATTTATGGAAAGAATTTAGAGGCTGTTTTGAAAGTACAAATTGAATGGTTCAATGAACATTTAAAACAAAAAAAATAGTTACATATCTTTTTAATAGCCTCAAAAAACATACAATAAATGGTTTAAAATTCACCAAGGTTTGAAAGAGAGAAAGTTATTCAATCCTTTGAAATTACATATATTGAAGGATGTCTATCTATCCAGGGATCTGATTCCTCTAATTGCCTAGCTATATCAATTAATATTCGTTCTTTTCCCATGCCAGAAAAAAAATGCATTCCTAAAGGCAGTCCTCCTGGACCAATTGCGCAAGGTATTGATATGGCAGGCAATCCCGTCATATTAGCTATTGGAGTTCCTGGTATAAACCTTGATGCTTCTTCAAACCACTCATCTAGTGTGCATTTAGAATTTAAAGTTAAAGGGCTACCTATTTTTGGTGTTCCTTGAATAAACGTAGGTGAAAGCAATAAGTCCCATTCTTCGAAAAAATGTCCAAATTCTAAGCTCATATGGCCAGCCATACCCATTACTAGAGTTTGATCAAAAGAAGAAACCTTCTCGCCTTCTGCAACCATCTGAATAGTAATAGATTCTAGGTTATCCAAACTAGGTTCCTTATTAGCTAAAGTAGCATTTGTCTTAACTACTAAATTGGCCATTGCATACCAAATTGTTTTAAAGGCATCAAAATAGTCTAAGTTAATTACAGGTGGAGTAGCTTCTTCTACTTGATGTCCATTTTCTCTTAGAGATTCAGCTATCCTTTCTAGTTCCTCTTTTATCTGAGGATCCATAGGATTATCTCCCCAATCCTCAAAACTAACAGCAATCTTATATTTTTTGGGTGCCTGTCCCATTAAGGTCAAAAATGATTCTTTTTTAAAATTATTCATTATTGCTTCACCTATAGCTGGCTTAGATACAGCATCTAAAAAAGCAGCAGTGTCCCTTACCGTACGGCTATTACACCCTTCAGCAATAATAGGAGAATTAACATCATTCATAATGGGACCTAAGCTAATTCTTCCCCTGCTAGCTTTAAGACCTACATTTCCACAGCAACTCGCAGGCACCCTTGTCGAACCTCCCCCGTCGTTACTATGAGCTAAAGGAACAACGCCTGCAGCAACTAGAGCAGCTGAACCTCCACTTGAACCACCAGTAATATGATCTGTGTTCCAAGGATTGCGGGTAGCTCCTTGAGCTAATGACTCAGTGGTCAAAGTAAGACCGAACTCAGGACAAGCACTTCTTCCTATAAATTGAAGTCCAGAGTTAAGCATATTCTGGGCAAAATTAGTGGTTAGTGGAGCAACAAGACCTTTTGTAAGTCTAGATCCGCTCTCTTGAGTTATACCAGCTATACTTGCTCCTAAATCTTTAATAAAAGTAGGAACGCCTTTAAAGATAGCTTTTTCACCTGATTCTTCTTTATAGGGCTCATCGAAAACAGCTACTACTGCATTCAAACTATTATTTACATTATTTAGTGCTTCGTGAGATAAGTTAGCTAATTCTTTATCAGTCACTTCTCCTTTTTTTACTAGCTCTGCAAGCCCAATAGCGTCATGTTTTGTATATTCTTCAAGATTCACTGTACTCCCTTTTTATTTTCATTTGTAAACTATAACAGTATCATTAAGAAAACTTCTTCTCTATTAATTTTACTTATGAATAAAATTTCCCTTGTTTCTATAAGAAGAGCTAAAGAGACTGATTTCAAAGAATTATTTGATTTAATTAATTTAGCTTTTGGAAATAAAACAGAGTCAAATTTAGTTAAAAGGCTAATTTCTGATGGCGAAGTGTTAATTAATCTTCTTGCTGAAACATCAGATTCTATTTTAGGGAATGTTGTTGTATCCCAATCTACCATGGAACCAGATTTGGGTTTGTTTTGTGGAGGAGTAGCACCTCTTTCTGTTTTGCCTGATTACCAATCTTTAGGCATTGGCTCCAAGCTTATGAGGGAAACTATCAAAGAAAGCAAAAAAATGGGAATGGATGCCTTATTTCTTTTAGGGAATCCTAGTTACTATAAAAAATTTAGTTTTAATGTTTCTAATATAAGAAATGAATATGGTTTTGGTTCTTTCTTAGAGTTGGAATTAACTAAAGGTTGCTTAGTTAATGTTAAATCAAAATTTAGTTATGCAAGCGCATTTTCGAGTTTAGAATGATTAGGAAAAGTTTAAAAAAATATCTTTTAAACTGCCATTTATAATGGTTTAACAGCAGGTAGAAAAAGAGAATACCAAATTTAAATCTTATAGATACTTACTTCAACTAAACTGGCAAGTTGCAAATTTTGCTTTCGCCCCCATTTAATAGTTATGGAAAAAAGAGAATATATTCACCCAATACAGAAGTCAGGAGCTCACTCTGTTCCTGATTCTTTCTTTGTGGATCAAGCTGTGAATAGAATCAAAGCCAATCCCCCTGTAATACGTTTAGCTAAAAAATTAGGTGTGGATTTGTTAAAAGTCATCGGTACGGGGAGAAATGGACACATTACTAAACAAGATATTAAAGATTATTCTATTACTATAAAATAATACCTTCTCTCAGGATGTTCTGGGGTGCTAGTTTTTTCACAAAGTAACTTAATATGAGCAGGAATCATCATCACCATGTTCCAGAAAGTGATAGAAGCTTGTTAATTGCTATTTTCCTTAATGGTCTATTAACTTTAGCTCAAGTCATAGGAGGAATTATTTCTGGAAGCCTTTCACTTATAGCTGATGCTTTGCACAACATAAGCGATGCAGCATCCTTAGGCATTGCTTTATTTGCTCGAACAATAAGTCGTAAACCAGCAGATGAATTTAAAAGTTTTGGTTACCAAAGAGCTGAAGTTATAGCAGCACTAATTAATCTAACTCTTTTAATAACTGTCAGCATCTATTTAATTTATGAAGCTGTTTGGAGAGTTATAGAACCACAAGTTATAGCTGGATGGATAATTGTGTTAGTTGCTGGTATTGCACTTATTGTTGATATGTTTACTGCCATGATCACCTATAGACTGTCTAAAAATAACCTGAACATGAAAGCTGCTTTTCTACACAACCTTTCTGATGCATTAGCTTCTATTGGAGTTATTATTGCTGGAACCTTGATTCTTCTTTATCAATGGTATTGGGTAGATACTTTGGTTACTTTTTTGATAGCTGGATTTGTTTTGTGGCAGGGTATAATAATGCTCCCAAAAACTGTTCATCTATTAATGGAAGGAACCCCTGAAGAATTATCTTCAGTAGACATTAAGTCTGCCATGGAAGAGGTAGCTGATGTGGAAGATGTTCATCATATTCATGTCTGGAATTTAGATGAATATCGAATTGCTTTGGAAGCTCATGTTGTTGTCACAGCAGATAAATTGCAAAAGGTTGAAGCCATTAAGAAAAAATTGAAACAAGTACTAAAGAAGAAATTTGAAATTAGTCACTCAACTTTAGAATTTGAACACCACATAGATGCTAATTGCTAAGAAAATAACTAAATAAAAGAAAATTGAGATAGGAGTTAGTTGGAGAGTTCAGGAACTAGATATTCCTTTTTCATTTTTAGTATTTCTCTTTATTGATAAGAGAAATAGAGTTATAAGTAAGATAAAAACATAAGGAGCTCCTTCTGCACCTGGACTAGGTCCAGTCGTGTAGAGATTTAGATCTAAATCTTTAGGATAGTAAAATAATCTAACTCCCCATTCTAATATCCAAAATACATACATTAGAGGGATTAAACTTTTATATTTGAAAATAACTATCCAGCATAAAGCACAAATAATTAACTCTTCAAAGCCCCATAGAGAGAAAAATAAGTAAATGACCGGATTTGGGTCAGGATCTCCTTTAATAAAAGCAAAATTTGCAATGCTATGGAATCCATATTCTTCAAAAAACATATGGATTACTGACCTCCAAGTCATTAGTGATACGAAAAGCACAAATCCCCATAAAGCTATTTTTCTTCCATAAAACTTGTTTGTTATTATTTTTGGTAAAAGATTAAAATTAAACATACTCACAGTTTAGCAATTGATTTTATAGTAAAGTAAGAATTATAAATAAGATAAGACATCAATTGGTTGGAAAGCAAGAATGCAATATTTTATATACCCAGCGATTTTAAGCACTTTAACTTTGCTTGTTTATTATTTCACCTTATTTAAATCTGGAATGGCGAGGCAAAAGTACAATATACCTGCTCCTTCACACGACGGGCCAGAAGACTATTTAAGGCAAGTCAGGGTGCATCAGAATACACTAGAACATTTAGTTATTTTTCTTCCAAGTCTCTGGTTATTTTCTTTTGCTGTAGATCCCATTTGGGCTTCTATTATTGGAGTTTTGTGGCCAATAGGAAGATTAGCTTATGCTTATGGATATTATATAGAAGCTGAAAAGAGAGTTTTAGGTCTATACTTAAGCATGATACCTATATACATACTCGTTTTGGGATCTCTTGTAGGTTTTCTAACAAAGGTTTTGTAATCGCAGTTGTATTGAATTTGAGACCAGAATGCAAGAATCAATAATTTCTAGGTGCTGTGACCCAATATTTCAAAAGATTTATGGTTCAGTTTTTGAATTAATAAATTGGCTGATAACTTAAAATTAATTGATAGATAAATGGAAAATTTTTATTCATTCTTCACTTTTGGGATTTTCTTCAGAAATTCATTAATAGCTTTTGTAAGCATAAATTGGTGAATGGATAGTTCTTGATTTGAAGCAAATGGCCAAGCGCTGTGCATCACTATGACCGTTTCGGTTGCTGGATTTATCCAAATTATTTGTCCAAATATTCCTAAAGCTGAAAAACTCCCGGGCTCTCCGGTTTCTAGCCACCACTGATACCCATAACCCTTGTAGCCCTTAGAAGGAGCAGTGGATTCTTCCATCCATCTCTCAGGTAGGACTCTTGTGCCATCATTTAATCTGCCATCATGCATTGCAAATAACCCTATGCGAGCATAGTCTCTTAATGTAGCGTTGATACAACAACCGCCTAATTCGAGGAGGTGGTTTATGTC
Organism: uncultured Gammaproteobacteria bacterium; assembly: GCA_964635015.1. GTDB lineage: Bacteria > Pseudomonadota > Gammaproteobacteria > Magnimaribacterales > Magnimaribacteraceae > CAJWPI01. Next base: position 6,611 of record CAZWMS010000021.1, read on the forward strand.
TAAGCTCCAAGAACCGTCACTTTCCATTCCAAAAGGTTGCCATATCTTTTGTTCTAGGTAATTGGAGAGATTATTATTGATAGCTGAACGAACTAAATCACCTACAAGATTTGTCTCACCTGTGTTGTAGTTAAAAAGTTTCCCTGGTTTAGAATTAATGGGTAATTTACTAAGATAATTTAATAAAGTAGTGGAATTGAAGCCAGCCGCAATACTTACATCCGACTCAGGATCCGAATAATTTTCATCCCAATCTACCCCTGAAGACATTTGTAACAAATTCTTAATTGATACATTTTCATAGGAGCTTCCAACAAGTTGAGGTAGGTATTTTGTAATAGGATCCTCAACACTTCCAATAAAACCATCTTGTATAGCAGCTCCCAGTAGCATAGAAGTTACTGATTTAGCTACTGAAAAAGAGATCCAACGACTGTTCTCATCGTTGTCTAGACCATATTTCTCATAAACTATATTCCCCTTATGAACCACTAAAAGTCCCGCAACTCTTAACTTCAAAAAATAATCTTTTATCGAGTAACTTTTACCGTAAAGATCGTAGCTAACATTGGATAAATCAATAAATTTGTTTTCTAGATGATAAGTGTACTTACCCTTTTTTATAGGAAGAGAAGGAATAAATTCATCTATTCTATTAAACCCCTTTTCTTTTTGTTTACTAGACCAAAATAAAATATTAGTAGACTCTTCTGAAGTTTCCTCAATTGGATTAGACCAAACCTCATATACTTTAAGAATTGAAAGTGTTAATAATATTAGTTTAAAAATTTTCACTTTAAAAAAATTTGAGCTTACAGATTATTCATATAAGCTAACTATTTCAAGTAGATATGATTTGTATTAAGACCACCATACCATCTGATATCTGTGAAATAGATGATGAACTTAAAGCTATTTACCATAGTCATGATTCAGTGTGCATTTGGATTTTTAGAACTAGAGCTGATAGAAACAAATTCATGGATGAAACAGCCGGTATGGTAAAAGAGAATAGAGAGGAACACTTTAAATCTTTCTACCAATAAAACTCTATACTATAGTGGTGTCTTAAGGTTAGTTTTTTATATATAGAAAAGGAAGATTTTCTGGTGAAAAATTTTTGTTTATTCTTTGCTTACTTTCTTATATGGACTACACCCATTCAATTAGCTTTTTTATTTTGGATTTTGTGGGTTGTCTTATCTAGTGATTACACAATACTGTCTTTAAGTACGGCAAAGTTCTTGGAAATACACCTCTCTTGGTTAAAAGATTGGGTTTACTCTTGGTTCTGGAATGATTGGTTAGATTTCTGGTGGGCCTTTCCAGCCTTAATTTTAGGGTTTCTAAAGTTTGCAATTAATACTTGGCTTGGATTTTGGCTGTTACCCATTGCAAAAAAGATGCAATAAGAGACTAGTTCTATTATTCATTCCAGTTGTTATAATTTATTGCAATTAATGTAACTGGAGGAAACTATGTCAGAAGCGTACAATCCTGAATACAGCCCTAGCGGAGTTGGAGACTGTATTGATACAAACAAGTTACCATGGTTATCTATTCCTAATGTTTCAGGTTTAGCTATAAAACCAGCACGTGCTAGTGGTGAAAGCGGTATTTTTAGTCTTATTTTTAAACTAGATGCAGGATCTTCTTTACCAAGTTCAGTTTATTTGGGAGGAATGGATATGTTAATTCTTTCTGGCAAAGCTGAATATGAGCAAGAGGGGTCTAGAAGTATTCTTAATCCAGGAACTTGGGGGTTTATCTCGGCAAATTCAAAAGTTAATGCCTTCACTGCCATTGAGAATACTGAAGTACTAGCAAATTTTTATAGTGCCGTAGCTTTTCTAAACGAAGATGGTTCTCTAGATTCTTTGTTTACAGCTTTGGATGTTCTTAATTTAGCTAAAAATAGCGATATTGTTTTAGTTCCTAATTCTCTGACTGCTTGTTTGGAGTTAGAGGGAGAACCCTATAAGGGCAATGCAGAACCTTTAGAAATAGCTTCAAAAAATGCGGGGAACCTAGTAACTGATTCAGTTGATCCTGCACAAAGCTCTGAAGTAACTCATCCTCATTTTGTTGATACCAGGGAAGTGCCTTGGTTAGTTTTACAAGGCATGGAAGATGTTGGCTTGAAAATATTAAGGGTGAGTGAAGAAACAGGATATATCTCATTAATAGTTCGTCACAATGGGGTTGCCACTCCTCATACACATATTGGAGCAAGTGACTTTTTGGTTTTACAAGGACAACTAGGTGTTAGAGAAGGACCTCCAGAAGGATATGGCCCTGGCATATGGTTCTATGAACCTGCAGGAGCTAGACATGATGCTACTCAGAGAGTAACTGATGAAGACCTTATCTATACTGCTAATTTATATGGTCCAATTATGTTTGATTCTGGTCCGGGGACCCAAATAGATCAAATATTGTCTTGGAAGGAATATAAAGATATGGCCGAAGCTAATGGAGTTAAATTGGTTCCTAGTACTAGACCCGATGATTCTTCGCTGCTAGCTTGGGCTCCATTAAATTCTAAAGATTAGAGAATTAACATTTTCTGATTACGAAGGAATTTCAGACTTACTTAGAAGGCACTAACAATAATATAAACAGATAAACTGGATCTATTTTTATTTGAAATAATTAAATGGCCTCGTTTCAAGAGCAATATTTCTAGTAACATAAAAGATAAGAGAGAAAAATATTGTTGATATTAGGTTGTTGGCATAGAAGGGAATGGCCATAATATAACTTTCCATGAGACCCAAAAAATCTTTTGAGTACATCTCAGAAGAAGACCAAACTCCAAAATTAGATACTAAGAAGAAGAGCGTGGGAGACAGAATTGAAAGCCCAAGAAGATTTTTAAGATCAAATTTTGAAAATCTAAGAACAATTAATCCTATTAAAAGAAAAGAACTATAAGTCCATAGCATAGTGTTATGAAAGCCTATTATTAGGTCAGATATAAAGACTAACGTAAGAGGTAAAGTGAGAATTACTCTTTTATCTAGATTCATAAAAGGCAAAAATATTGCACCAGCTATCAAAGGAGTAAAGTTAGGTGGATGAGGGATAATTCTACTTAAGATAATTAATACAGAAAAAAATAACAGGCCTTTAATTAAATTCATAACTTATATAACTACAGAAAGATTAATTTGTGGTTATGATATTCAAGTATAAGGTTAATTACTACAAGAAAATTTGCTATTGTCTGTAAATTACTAGGAAAAAAAGATTTACTTCTTAAAAATGTCACCTAAAATGCGCAGACTTTTGAGTTTAGGGAAGTTATTTATTAATTAGACATGACAATAAAATCACTATTTATCATAGGCTTGTTCGCTAGCTGTTTTCTTTTTGGTACTAGCGATCTATACGCCAATGGTTCTTACCTACAGACACCCGAGGCAGGTGAGAGGATTAAAAGAGCTTTTGAAAAAGGGGGTATTCCCATGATGCAAGCTGAGAAATTTATGCTTGCTTTGTCTCTGAGCGAACAACAAAGAGAGAAGGTGGAACCAATCTTTCTTACCACAATAAAAAAGAGAAAGAAGGCTATGAAGAAACTCAAGGGAATGAATGGAAGGCCACAGGATGCTATAGAAGATTTGAAGAAAATACAAAGGAAAGAGAAGAACAAGTTAAAAAAAATCTTAAATTCAGAACAATTTAAAACCTATTCTGCTATCGTTTCTGTAAATAAAGGCTTTGTTAATGGCCTTGGGAATATGCGAATTCCTATCGTACAAGGTGGAGTTGGAGGTGGTTACGGCAATCAGACTCCAACAGGACAAAGGCCATAGTCTAATCCAGAATTGAAAATCGCCCGAAAATTAACCTGAGAGGTTAAATTCCGAGCGATGTTTCTTATTAATCTAAAAATTTAGATTAAATGTAGCTCCAACAATCTTAGGTTCAGTTAAGAAGTAGTTAGTATACATTCCCGAAGTGTCTGAGGTTACATAGTGTCCCGTAACGTTCTCTTCGTCCTTTAAGTTACGAGCCCATAATCTAACACTCCATGAACCATCTGGGTTATTTATTAGAAGAGAGAAATTCGTTTGATCCCATGAAGGAATTTTATCCCAACTTCTATTAAATTCCCTTGCGTAACTTTCATCTTGCTTGTAGTAGTCTACACGAGCAGTTATATCCACCCCATCAAGTGCATGCCAAGTTTTTTGTATACCAATCTTTATGGTTTGCTCAGGAGAGTTTGGTAAAGCATTCCCCTTTATGTTCGTAAGTATTCCATCACTAGTAGGGACTCCTATTGCGTTAAGGAAGGCTCTAGACATGTAAGCAGGAACTCCGTTTGGATAAATAGTATTTGGAGCTGGTATACAAGCTCCTAGTCCTCCACAAATTGTAGAAGCCATAAGTGCACCTTGAAGGTTAGCAATATACTGCACTCCAGTAGCACTTCCTGGATCAATACCTTTCAATACGATCCAGTTAGGGTCACCTTGTTGTCTATCTTTTGGATCAAGTAGCATATTGTCCGCTGCTTCCGTTTCCAACATAGATAACATCACATCTATAACTATATCTGGATCAAACAGAGGTATGTAGAGTAGTTCAAGTTCTGCTCCCATAATATCAGCGTCCACGTTCACGTTAACAGATGAGTTATTAATTATTTTATAGATTTGAAGGCCTTCGTAATCATATTGGAATACTGAACCATTCATCTGCATCCTGCCGTCTAACCTAGTAGTCTTAAAACCAAGTTCTACAGCATCTACAATTTCGCTACCAAATACTCTTGGTGTATCCAATGGAAAAGAATCATTTATAGCGGGATTAAATCCACCTGGTTTGAAGCCTTTAGAGTAGGTTGCATACAAAAGGGTATCTGGATCGTATTGCCAATCTATACCAATTCGGCCTGTAGTTTCTTCCCAAGTATGTTCCGTTGGACTTCCGGCTAAAATTCTCGCTTCGTTGTACTCTGGCGTTGGAGGTACCATCATCATTGCTGCTAGAACTTGAGGGACACCAGTTGGATCTCCTCCTAGAACTGCTAAAGTAGCAGCATCCATGGCTGATTTAGCACCATAATAGGTAAGAAGATCATTTCCAACCGCTGTACAGGAGTTTGTTGCTGCTCCAGTAAGAATTGCTACTGCAGACCCCGCAATTTGTGTTAGACAATCAGGTAAAGAAGATCTAACCCAAGCAGATGACATGCCAAGTGCAGGACCTAAATTAGCAGCGTTGGCTAATGCAGATCTATCTCTTGTTCTCTTGTCGTCTTCGTTTCTTCTGAAACCAACTGTTAATCTCACATCATCGCTGATATCTAAGTAAGCTTCACCAAAGAATGATTTACGATCAGCATAGTTCCAACCATCATTATGGAAGAAACCTGGATACAGTTGGGGTACTCCTATCGGTGCCAAGCCATAAAGTGAAATAAAATCTAATGAGTTAGCATTTACGTAATAACCCCCATGAGATACTCCGTCAGTAGTATTCATACCAACCACAAAGTTAAAATTCCCATCCAGATCTGACTGAACTTTAATTTCTCCATATTCTACTTCTGAAAAGTCGGTATAAGCCTTGTCATAAGAATAAACTCGGCTCCAACTTCCAATAGAATCTCCACCGTATACACCCGCAGTTATAGTTTGCTCACACTCTCTTCCACAGGCTGTTCCAGAAACAGGAACTCTTAAATCAGTACCTGTAAGTGCATTAGGACCACCGGTTGCAGGGTTGAAAGGTAGAAATGAAGGACCTACATCCATATTGTAATCTTGTTGTGAATCCTGCGTTCCGTCAGCTTCAGAATAGTTCAAGGTAACAGAGAATTTATCAAAGTCATGCTTAATAGTTAGGTAAGATTGACTGCTTTCACTTTTAAAGACTGGTTCAAAGTCAGTATGTATTTGACGTAAGCTAGTCAAAGTAGGTCTTGGATAAGCAAATAATCCCAAGGCATTAAGAGCAGGAGTACCTTGACCTAGAGGGAAAATCCCACCAAATGAAATATACATTGTTCCTGTAGTTGATCCAGGGTTAACGCCATCACGTCCAAATTGATCTGAAATGCATCCGTAAGTAGGCAAAGGGTTTTGTTTACAAACTTGGTTAGTAATTCTTGCTCTATCGCTATCTTCATCATAGGCTGAATGCATAAAATCTACTGTAGTGTTCTCTCCTTCCCAGCGAAGGCTTATCCTGTAGTTATCGTTATCCCTTCCATCTATATCTCCATCAGAATTGACGTATAGGTTTTCAGTAAAACCATCACGTTCAAGACTTGTAGCAGCTACTCTTACTGCAAGGCTGTCAGAAAGAGGAAGGTTAATAGCCATTCTTGTTCTTTTGTGGTTGTAATTTCCAAGTTCAGCTTCTACGTAGCCATTCAAAGATTCCATATCTGGTTTTCTGGTAATGAAATTAACGACTCCACCGGTTGCGTTTCTTCCAAACAGAGTCCCCTGAGGACCTCTAAGTATTTCTAATCTTTGCATATCGTAGAACTCTGTAGTTATAAGGTTGCCTGTAATGGGGATGTCATTGACGTGAGATGAAACACCTGCCTCTCCAGATCCTGCAGTTACTAATCTTCCAATACCTCTAATAGAGAATGAATTACTTCCGAAGTTAGTATTAGTAAAACTAACATTTGGGACGTTCATTTGAATATCTGAAGTTTGGATAATTTGTCTTGCTTGAATGCCTTCTTCACTAAAAGCAGTTACAGCAATAGGTACATCTTGAAGGCTCTCTTCAGTACGTCGAGCCGTGACAATTACTTCCTCTATTGATGAGGCACTATCACCTTCAGCTGCATGAAGCACCTGAAAAAAAGGAGTACTAAGGATTATTATTAAGCTATAAGCAAAGCATTTAATTGAATTCATATTTTTTCTCCAAAAAGTTTGGAATTAATTCCTAATTTTAAGTTTCCGACTAAAATCTAAGTCAAAACCCCTTGTATATTCTTAACTATGCTAAAAAAGATGATTTTTTGCAAGAATAAAATTTACAAAAAATAACTTGCTAAAATACAACCCTGTATTATGGTTTTTGATCGGGTATAGAATTAGTGTAGATTATTGTTTAGGTTTTGTATTTAGTCTTATGAAAAAAAGTCGAATCTTATTTTTAATACTTTGTTTTGTATTGGTAACTTGTAGTGTTGATCAAGACTGCCAAAAAGCAGATATTATCTTATTTAATACCAAGGTTTATACAGTCGATGATAACAACAGTATTGCTGAAGCAATTGCCATTAAAGGTAAAGAGATAGTCTATGTAGGAGATAATAAAGGCGTAAAAAATTACAAATGCTCTAAATCGAGAATTATAGACCTTAAGAATGGATATATTTTCCCAGGGTTCACAGATTCGCACGCCCATTTAAAGGGTATAGGGTATAGAGAAAATACTCTCAACCTTCAGGGAATTAACAGCTTGAAAGAAACAATGAGTATGGTTGAAGAATTTACTAAAAGCAAAAAACCCGGTGAATGGATAGTGGGTAGAGGGTGGATAGAAAAAGTATGGCCCGAAAAGAGATTTCCAAATAAATATGATTTAGACAGATTTTCTAAAAACAACCCTTTGCTTCTAGAAAGGGCAGACGGACATGCTGTTCTTGTTAATTCTTACGCTCTAAAGTTAGCTGGGATAGATTCAAACAGCATAGATCCTCACGGTGGGGCCATATTGAGAGATAAACATGGTGAGGTCACAGGAATTTTGATTGATAGAGCAACAAATTTAGTTGAAAAGCTAGTGCCCAAAAAGACTCCTGAAGAGGATAAATTTGCTCTAGAGCAAGGTATAAAGAGGAGCATTAAATTAGGCTGGACTCAGATCCAAAATGCAGGGGGAAGTATTCAAGATTTAGAGTTATTAAAAAAAATCAAGTCTGAAGGAAATTTATTGCTTAGAATTTATTTCTCTGTCAGTGAAGGTATTCCTGCAGAAGAGCTTTTAAATAAAGGACCCTATCTAGATAAAGATAATATGCTAATAGCTAGGGGAATTAAGCTTTATGCAGATGGAGCATTGGGCTCAAGAGGTGCTTATTTAAAAGATAATTATAGTGATTCTAAAACTAAGGGTTTATTAATCTTTAAGAAAGAAGAAACTATTCCCAAGTTAAAAGACGCCTTAAAGAAAGGTATTCAAATTCAAACCCATGCTATTGGAGATTTAGCAAATCATATTACTCTGAACTGGTATGAAGAAGCTTTTGATTCAGTTCCTTTAGAGGAGAGATCTATTTTAAATCCACGGTGGAGGATTGAACATTCTCAAAATATTCAACCTGAGGATCAAACTAGATTTAATAAATTAGGGGTAATAGCATCAATGCAACCTTCGCATGCTATAGGGGATTTGCATTTTGCAGTAGATAGACTAGGACTTAAAAGAGTAAAGAATGCTTATATTTGGAAGTCGTTACTTGATCAAGGTGCCTTAGTGATAGGAGGAACGGATGCTCCTGTAGAAATAGGAGACCCATTAATTGAATTCTATGCTGCAGTTACTAGAAAAGATGTTGACGGGTTCTATACTGAGGACTGGAATTTGCAACAGGTAATTACGAGAGAAGAAGCCCTTAAAATGTTTACTATATGGCCTTCTTATGGAGCATTTCAAGAGAAAATGAGAGGATCTTTAGAGGTAGGTAAGCTAGCTGATTTAAGTGTTTTCTCAAAAGATATTATGGAAATACCTGAAGAGGATATTTTAGAAGCTAGAAATATAATGACTTTAGTAGATGGTAAAATAGTCTACGAAAACTTGTAAAAAAGGGCACTTAAAGTGCCCTTTTTTTAATTTATCACTTAGATGACTTAGAAGTCCATACTTAACTTCATATAGACGAAGGCCCCATTAAATCCAAGAGGAGAAGCTTCAGGGTATTCCCACCCAAGTATTAGCCCTCTCTTTTCTTTATCTGGGTATTCATTAAGTGCATTTTGCGATCCTAATGTTAGCGTGTAGGTGTCACTTAGAGACTTACTGATTTCTACATCGAGTGTCATCATGTCACCTATGTAACCGCCACCGCCACCCCATTCTTCTGTAAACCACTCATCGACCCAGTTAAGTCTGGCAAGCAGCCTCCAATCATTTTTAAAATGGACGGCAGAAAAATTCCAACGATTTTCTGGAAGGAGTTTTTCTAATTGGTCAATTCTTCCTGAACCAATAAGACCTCCGGTACGGTCGACATTAGTTTCTACATGACTATAAACATAAGTAAAGGTAGTTGACCCACCATTTATCTCAGTATCATAAGTAGCTACCAAGTCATGACCCTCAGTAGTAGTGTCAAAATCATTTACATAGAAACGGAAGTTAGTTAAATCTCCTGCTCCTGGAATTCCTAAAGCAGTAAGAGTAGCAATATCTGCAGCAGTAATGGCAATATCATCACCTTGAGTTATTCTGTCCTCAAGCTCAATTTGATAGAAATCAAAAGTGATATTAAAAGAATCTGAAGGATTCCAAACAATACCAAAGCTGGTATTCATAGATTCTTCTGGACCTAACTCCTTACCTCCGTAATAGGCAGAAACCGGATTAGTTGGAGCAAGAGTACCTTTTTGGTAAAGATCCCCACCTGCATCGGCTACAGTAGATATATTTGAAATATTTGCTTGACCAGGCGTTGGTGCTCTAAAGCCTGTACTTGCTGTTCCTCTTATTGAAAGGTCATCAGAAGCTTTCAAAAGGAAAGAAATTTTGCTATTAAATGTCGATCCAAATGTATCAAAGTCTTCATAACGACTTGCTAGTCCAAGAAGAAGATTTTCAGTTACATCTGCCTCCATATCTAAATATAAAGCTATGTTGCTTCTATCCCAAGTCCCCGCCATCATTGGAGAAAATCCTCCAAAACCGTTGGAACCAATACCAAAACCTTGCTTGAAATAAGGACCTATTTCCCAGCTTTCTTTATTACCAGAAACCACTGTAAATTGCTCTTCTCTAAACTCAAACCCGAAAGCAATGCTTAGGTCGGAAGCAAAGCTAGATACTGGAACAGGTTTAGTAAGATCAATATTAAAGTTCTTTTCTAACTGTACATAATTACCTGGATAAAATTCTGTAGGAGTATCAGGTCCTAAAGAAGCATTTACAGTATTCTTTATAAAATACTCAGATACATTTTCCCCAACACTTGCGCTTACATCCCAGGTTAGTCCAGAAGTTGTAACTCCCTTTACACCTGTGGCTAAACTCCAATCAGATACATCGCCTCCAAAACTTGGAGTAAAACCTCCAGGAAACAATTCATTGAATACAAAACAATTTGAGTTAGCTTTAATAGCTGCTAAAGCACTATCACTAGCTGAGCCAGCACCTGAAGCTGGAACAGGTACTACTGGGCAAGTTCTAGCTGCACCAGTTGTAGCTTCTGCAACATCTCCTACTAGCCTAGTTACACCTCCATCTGTAGAGAATACACCGCCTCTGTTAGTTGGATTTCTATAGAAGAATCCACCTAATACTTTTCTTTCAGCATAGTTTCCAAAGAGATAAAATTCCTTAGAAGAATCTAGAGATAACCCTATATTGGCAAAAAGTTTTATATCGTCATTTACTCTTGGAGAACCCCAAATTTGAGCTGGATTAGGGTAGTTCCAAATTTTAGAATTTCCTCCATCATAAAGTCCCTGAGCATCTGCTCTTTGCACACTTCTGCTTGTAGCATCTGATTCCTGGAGTTCTAAAGAAATGTTTGCAAAACCAGCTGAAGTAAATGGCATCCCTACGTTTGCTGCTATTCTCCAAGCCTCTCCATCTCCTTCAGTGTACTCGCCACTTCTGACTTCTAACAGAGTTCCTTCAGGACTGTCGTTAAGAACAAAATTCAATATTCCTGCTATAGCATCTGAACCATACTGCGCAGCTGCTCCGTCTCTTAAAACTTCAACTTGTTTTAGTGCAATTGAGGGGATAGCAGAAATGTCAGGACCTTGTGCGCCGTCAGATATACCACTACCTAAAAAGGATATTACTGCTCCTCTATGCCTTCTTTTTCCATTTACGAGAACAAGCATATTGTCGGGAGGTAAGCCCCTAAGGTTAGCAGGTCTAATTAAGGTTGCTGCATCACTTATAGGTTGAGTGTTAACATTAAAAGAAGGAACTAAGGTCCTTATCATATCTGGTAAGTCCATTGCCCCTTGGTTAACAAAATCAGATCCTGTTATAACATCCACCGGTGCTGGTGAATCTCCAACGGATCTTGCTTCTCTTCTGGTACCAACTGCGACTACTTCTTCAACGTCATCTGCAGATAGAATTGAAGGAGAGAAAGTTGGTACGGAAACCAAGCACAATAAGAGGGCAAGCCCTCCAATAAATTTAATATCTTTCATAAATCTTTCCCCAAAATTTTTAATTTAAGCCTAAAAATTCCTAAGAATATCAGACCCTGTTCCGGACTAAAAAGCCATTTGCTCTAATTTAATAAACGCCAGCAAATAGGAACAAATTTGCGCAGGGGCTAATTTAAAGGCAATTAGACTTTAAATCAAGAAGAGATTAAGTTACAAAGTACTTTTTTTTAAGTATTTGTTAACTATAAAGAACAATTTAAGTAATGGCATACCTTTTTTATGATGTTGGAAAAACCCTTGAGATATAGAATAGCTATAATTTCTGATTTAAAAGAGATTAAAAAATTAATGGACCTTTCCATTAAGCAACTTCAAAAGCCTTTTTTAAATAAAGAACAAATTCTAGCTTCATATGAAGCCATGGGTCTTGATAAGCAATTGATTACAGATAAAACTTACTTCTTATTTTTCACTAAAGATAATTTAGTAGGTAGTGGTGGTTGGAGTAAGAGAAAAACTCTTTTTGGAGGCAGTCATACTTTGAATAGAGATGATAGTTTTTTGAATCCTAAGATAGATCCTGCTCGCATTAGGGCTATGTATACACATCCAGATTGGGTAAGAAGAGGCATAGGAAAGAAGGTTATTGAACTTAGCGAAAAGGCTGCATTAAAAGATGGTTTCTCAAAAGTGGAGCTGATGGCAACTTTGGCTGGTGAGCCTTTATACAGAAGTTGTGGTTATAAGGTTGTTGAAGAGATAAACTTCTTAAGTTCCGAGGGTATAGAGGTACCTTTAAAAAGAATGGAAAAAGATGTAGTTAAGTAAGAAGAATAAATTTTGAAGAACAAGTTAATATTTTCTATAAACCCATGAGATTTTTTTCATCTTTCTTAGTTAAATAATCTTATATTTTTCATGTCTCAAGAAAATTTTTTTATGAAGCAAGCCTTTAGACAAGCTAAACTTGCCTTGGAAAAAGAAGAAGTGCCAGTAGGTGCAATTCTTGTTAAGAATGATGAAATCATAGGGACTGGTTTTAACCAGTCTGTTAGCTTAAATGACCCTTCTGCTCATGCAGAAATAATAGCTTTACGAGAAGCTTCTAAAAAATTAAAAAATTATCGCCTAACACATACAACCATGTACGTTACATTAGAGCCCTGCACCATGTGTGTTGGAGCTTTGATTCATTCTAGAGTAGAAAAAATTGTATTTGCAGCAACCGACCCTAAATCAGGTGTTGTTGTTAGTAATTCTAATTTGCTAGATAAAAAATTTGTCAACCATAAGATAAAATACAGCCATGGGCTTTATGCAAAAAAATCTTCTAATCTTTTACAAGAGTTCTTTTTAAAAAGGAGAGTTTAAATATCGAAAGATGACCAAATTGGAGCATGATCGGAAGGCTTAACCATTGCTCTTATTTTGTAATCGATTCCAACTTCTTGAAGAGAATCGACAATAGAATCTGTTCCCCATATTTGATCTATTCTTAAGCCCCTCTTAGGTGAGTCATCAAACCCCCTGCTTCTATAGTCAAACCAACTAAATTTATTATTTTTAGTTGGATAAATTTCTCTAAAAGTATCTTTCAATCCCCAAGAAGTAAGTTTTTTTAGCCACTCCCTCTCCTCTGGTAGGAAACTACATTTTCCTGTTCTTAGCCATCGTTTTCTATTTTGTTCGCCAATACCAATATCTATTTCTTCAGGAGAGATATTCAAATCTCCCATCAAGACAAGAAGATCTTTGGGTGTATGATTTTCTTTTAAATGGTTTGTAAGGTCTTTATAAAATTTTCTTTTAGCAGGAAATTTAGTTGGATGGTTCCTTTCCTCTCCTTGCGGGAAATAGCCATTTAAAACATAGAAAGATTTTTTTCCACTTTTAAATTCTCCCCATATAAATCTTTTTTGATCATCAGACTTATCATTTTTAAAACCCTTGCCCGACTTAATAGGTTTCTTTTTGGAAAGAAGGGCAACACCATAATGTCCCTTTTGTCCATTGACAAATGATTCATAACCCATTTCTTTTATAGCCTCAAAAGGGTATTCATCATCATGTACTTTTGTTTCTTGAAGTCCTATAACCTCAGGTTTATGTTTTTTGATTATGGATTTAACTTGATGCAGCCTAGCCCTGACGCTATTAATGTTAAAGGATACAATTTTCATCTATAAACCAGAAGATTCCAAAGAGGCGATAATTGGGTTATAAGATTGTTCAATATAGTCAGATAATATGTGAGCTGACTCAAGTAAGATTTCAGATTCTACATTCAAATCCTCAGGATCTTCTTCCCTATCAAGAAAATCTTGATAAGTTAAGTAGGTTTCAAGACCAAGCTCTTCTCTGAGGTTATTTTCTAAAACAAGAAATCTATTCTCTAAGTCATTTTTCTTTTCCCCCCTTGTTTCAATGTCTAATTGAAGCCACAAATCCTTTTCTTGTTCTTCCATTAATTCTTTTTTCTTTTCAAGGCTCTTAAAAATTGGAGACAACATAATTCTTTTCTTATTCCTTTTTATAAGGGCTTCCTTAGAAGAACCAATACGGTCAAAATTTTTAAATCTAACTTTGGTCACCATGTCATAATTTAGTGCCCTCAATAATTTACTTTCTCCTATTTCTTCGTAATCAATAGGACTGGGTAGGTAGATATCTGGAGAAACCCCTTTATTTTGAGTGCTTCCACCAGATACTCTGTAGAACTTAGATTCGGTATATTTAATTTGTCCAATTTTTACATTCTCAACTTTTTGAACTGTCCCTTTTCCAAAAGTATCTGTGCCTACGACTAATCCCCTTTGATAATCTTGTATTGCGCCAGCCAATATTTCTGAAGCTGAAGCACTAAATTTATTGACAAGAACTACCAAGGGACCATTGTATAGTTGGAAGCCTCTCCTTTCTCCTAGACCATGAATATCACCAGTCGAAGTTTTTACTTGAACTGTTGTTCCGGCACCGAGAAAGATCTTGGCAAGAGCATTTGCTTCAAATAAAGAACCTCCACCATTATTTCTTAAATCCAATATAAGTCCATCAATGTTTTCTTTCTTAAGAGACTTGATTAGTTCCTTTACATCTTTACTACTACTCTTGTAGTCATATTCTCTTCTCTTAAAGGCATCAAAGTCCATATAAAAGGCAGGTAATTCAATTACACCAATTTTAAAATTCCTGTCTTTACGAGGAATATTTAGCACTTTCTTCTCTGCTGCCTGATCTTCAAGTTTTACTAGATTACGAGTAATTTCAACTACTTTTGTTTCTGATTCATCTAATGAGGTGGAGGGAATAATTTCTAGTTTTACAATTGTGTCTTTAGGACCTCTAATTAAGTCTACGACATCATCAATTCTCCATCCTATGACGTCTGTAATTTCTTTACTGTTCTCTTGACCAACACCTACTATCTTATCTTTAGGTTTTAATTTTTTAGAATTTTCAGCTGGACCGCCAGGAACCAAAGAAGCTATGGTTGTGTACATACCATCGGAAGAAAGCAGAGCACCTATACCCTCTAAAGATAAACTCATATCAATATCAAAATCTTCAGTTCTTTTAGGAGACATGTATACAGTATGAGGTCCATACATTGAGGTAACAGAGTTTATAAATATATCAAAAACATCACTATTTCTAGTTTGTTTAAAGTAGTTAAAGTTATTCTTTAGTCTCTTTGTTAGTTTATTCTTTGTTTCTTCCAGATCATTTCCTCTAA
Organism: uncultured Gammaproteobacteria bacterium; assembly: GCA_964635015.1. Lineage (GTDB taxonomy): Bacteria > Pseudomonadota > Gammaproteobacteria > Magnimaribacterales > Magnimaribacteraceae > CAJWPI01. The sequence continues at coordinate 21,680 of CAZWMS010000021.1, forward strand.
GATGAAGTTTTATAACTTCATTTAGAAGCAGATTCCTCCAAAGAGATTTTAATTGTTGGTTTGTTCTGAGCCATTTACTCTCAGACCTGTCCTTTAATATTTTTTTATTTTGTTTAAGGTCAAGTAATTCAATTTTTTCCAATAGATTGATATGAAATTCATGTCTGGCTATATATCTAACTTGAAATAGATTAAAAATTCTAAAAGCAAGAGTTAAAGAATCTTCGGCTTCATTGGTTACGGAGGCACCCAATCCCTTTAAGAAGTTTTCAGTTTCTGAATAAAGAAAAATTTCTTTGTTAGGATCTATTCTATCAATGTAAAGAGCTAATGCTTCTTGTTTCATTGAAGCAAAATCTTTTTTGACATAGTGATCCTCTTCTAAGATATTAATAACTTCCTGGTAAAGATCTAAATGTTCTTGTGAATAAACTAAACTAGTTTCTTCAGAATAAATTAAAGGCAGAAAGGATAGCCCTATTACGAATAAGGTACTTGTCAGTATTTTTATTCTATTCATCAGATTTTTGAGTGGTGGATTATATAGATAGACTCAAGTTACTTACAATCTCATAAATGGGAGAGTAATATATTAGATCATTTAACTTTGATTATGAAATCAAGTGAATTTTCAAATTTAGGCATAAAACCTTTTGAGAAAGGATTGTGTGATCTGGGAAACCACACCTATGCTTATCTTCAACCAAACGGAGGGTGGGGTTGGAGTAATTCAGGCCTTATTACTGACAGTGGTGAATCTATAATTGTGGACACCTTGTTTGATGAGCAGTTAACACTAGATATGCTTAAGAATATGAAAAAAGCTGAGCCAAAATCTCTACAAAATATAGTTGCTCTTATAAATAGCCACTCTAATGGAGATCATTGCAATGGAAACAACTGTGTTGAGACTAATGAAATAATTTCTAGCAAAGCGACTCTAGAGGAAATGTCTCACGAATCTCCTGAAATGATGGCTGCCCTTATTAAGGAGGCCCCTAATATGGGTTTACTAGGAAAATATTTCCTTGAGTGTTTTGGAGATTTTAATTTTAGTGGAGTCACTAAAAAGTTACCTAATTCTACTTTTTCAGGAGAGATGAAGAAAAAAGTAGGAGATAAAGTAGTCGACCTTATTGAAGTAGGTCCTGCACATACTAACGGTGATGTGTTGGTTTATGTCCCTTCAGATAAGGTTGTATTCACTGGAGATATTCTATTCATTGAGGGTCACCCCATCCTTTGGGCAGGGCCAGTAAAGAATTGGATTAGTGCTTGTGAAAAGATTATTTCAATGGATGTTGACTTTATTGTTCCTGGACACGGACCTGTAACTAATAACAATGGAGTTAGAGCTGTTAAGGACTACCTAACTTATATAGATACTGAATCAAGAAAGAGATTTGAGTCTGGTATGAATGCCCTAGATGCAGCAAAAGATATTAATTTAGACTTATTTTCTAGCTGGGGAGATCCTGAAAGGATCGCAGTAAATGTCAATTCTTTATTCAGGGAATATAGAGGTGAACAGCAAAGAGAAGAAATTACTCTGCTATTTCAACAAATGGCAGAATTAAGAGGTTTTGAAGATGACTCAGGTAAATAAACTAGAGTTCTTTTTTGATTGTAGCAGTCCTTGGACATATTTAGCTTTTAAAGAAATAGAGAATTTATGTTCAAGACAAAATCTAGAACTTATTTGGAAGCCCATTTTAGTTGGCGGAATCTTCAATACCGTGAATCCAAGTGTTTATGAATCTAGAAGTAATCCTATAAAGGAAAAAGCCATTTACTTGCAAAAAGATCTACAAGAATGGGCCTTACTAAGGGGGATAAAAATACATTGGCCTGATATATTTCCTGTAAATAGTGTAAAAGCGATGAGAGGAGTTTTCCTCGCTATGGAGAAAAATAGAGTTTCCGAATATGTTAATTATGTATTTAGATCTTATTGGAGAGATAATTTAGACATATCTTCAGATGAAATAATCATGAGGATAATAAGAAAATTAGACTGGGATTCTGAAGAGTTTTTTTCTTTTATAAGCCAAGATTCAGTAAAGAAATCTCTCAGAAGAAATACTGAGGAACTTGCTAAGAGAGGGGGCTTTGGTTCTCCTACCATGTTCTTAAATGAAAGAAATATGTATTTTGGAAATGACAGGTTGATGCTTTTAGAAGAAATTATGAAAGCTGGCCATTAGGTCATCACAACCGCAACTTTGCCTACTAACTTTCTTTCTGAAAGAAATTTAATTGCTTCTTTAGCATCTGCAAGTAGAAATTTTTTACATATAAAAGGTTTTAGATAACCCTCATCTGCCAATGTTTTGACAGCTTTAATATTTTCCTTGCCCTTAACTGGGTCTCTTCTCCCATACTCTCCTGCACGAACTCCAATTATTGAGAAACCTTTTATAAGTGGCATATTTACTGGAGCTGAAGGAATCCTTCCGCTTGTAAAACCAACTATTAGTATCCTTCCGCCCCAATTTATACATCTAATAGACTCATCAAACACATCTCCTCCAACAGGATCATAAATTACATCAGCACCTTTTCCTTTAGTTAGTTCCTTTACTTCCTTTCTAAAACTTACTTTGTCTTTTTTGTGAGTTAAAACATAGTTAGAGGCACCCCAGTCAAGAGTTTTTTTTAATTTTTTTTCTGAAGTACCTGTAGCTATTACTTTAGCTCCAATTTTTTTTCCAAGTTGTACTGCAGCCATGCCTACCCCTCCAGTAGCACCGTTTACCATAAGCCACTCACTTGGTTTAAGCACTCCTCTTCTTACTAATGAGACATAAGCAGTTAGGTAAGCAGTCTGAAAAGAAGCCGCTTCTTCAAAATTTAATGCCTTTGATTTTCTCTGAACTGCAGCTTCAGGAATTACCACGTATTCGGAGAAAGCACCATTTCCCCATGAACCAAAGGTTACTTCATCTCCAATTTTAAATTTTGTTATTCCAGACCCTACCTCTTCAATTACACCTGCACCTTCCATTCCCAATACAAAAGGTAATTCAGGTTTGTGTTGATATTTTCCTTGTGACATTAAGAGATCTGGAAAATTAACAGAAGCAGCTTTAACTTTAACAAGAATATCCTTTTCAGTAATTTTTGGTAAGATTATCTCCTTAAAGATTATCCCTGATAAGTCTTCTTGAATGGATTCGCAAACCAATGCATTAACTTTTAAGGGCATTAATGTTCTTCCTCAACTTTTCTAACCCTATACCATAAATTAATAGCCCATTTTTCTCCTGCTTTTACAGGGCAAGCTCCATGCAGTGATCCGGGGTGAGGAGTTTCTGTGCCAGGATAACAGTCATGGAAAGCAGCTATTTTTCCTAATTCTGGATGAACAATTTTATCAACATTAGGGAATATTGTTTCTCCACCTTCTTCTACATCATTCAAGTAACACAAAACCGTAATGAGTCTTTGTCCAGACTTACCTAAATATGACTTGCCTAAAGGTGTGTCTGGGTCAAATGTATCCATATGAGGTTGATACTCTTGACTGGAGGCGTAGTGCAAAACTTGGAAGGATTCTGCATTTTCTAAGGGCATTTGAACCAACTCAGAAATTCTTTTAGCAACTCCCAGTGTCATTTCAGAATGATTATGTTTTACCCAACAATTGCTACTTGTTCTTCTTTGATCCAACTCTCCTTTTTTATCTTTACTTTCATCTAAGGAGGCAACCAAAGATCTTTTCATAAACTCAGAAGAAATTTCTATGAAGTGAGCACATTCTCTGGGAGTTATAACTCCCTTAATGGTATAAATTTGAGGATCATGATGAATAACATCCATTTCATATTGACCCAGATTAATCTTCATTTATTTTTTCTCTCAATCTGTTCTTTGATGGATTGCGAGTTTTGACCAAACATAATCTTCAGGCTTTCCTTCGTTTGATTTTGTCCAAAATTTCTAGCTTCTTTACCTACATCCATACCTCTTCTTAAAGCTGGTCTATTTTTTAATTTATCAAACCATTTTCTTAAATTTTTAAATTTTTTAAGATCTACCTCATATCTTTTGTAAGCAGTTACCCATGGGAAAGAAGCCATATCAGCAATTGAATAATCTCCTGCTAAATAATCTCTTGTTTCTAAAATTGAATCCATGACATGTAATAAACGATCATATTCATTTTTATACCTTTTCTCAGAGTAGGAATGATCTCCAGGAAAGTTAGGTGCATAATTAACAAAATGGCTTACTTGGCCTGCCATGGGTCCAAGACCTCCTACTTGCCAGAATAACCATTCTAATACTTTAAATTTTTCTTTTGGTTCCTTAGGAAGAAATTTGCCAAACTTCTCCGCTAAATACACTAATATTGCTCCTGATTCAAAAACATTTATTTCTTCATTGTGAGGTCCATTGTGGTCGACTATAGCTGGCATCCTGTTGTTAGGACTAATTTTAAGAAATTCTGGAGAGAATTGATCTCCTTTGCCAAGGTTTAAAGGGATCACCTTGTATTGAGCTGAACACTCTTCCAGCATAATAGTGATCTTCCATCCATTTGGTGTTGGAGCGTAGTAAAGGTCAATCATCTTTTATTCTCCTTATAATATATATAAATATAATTAGTTCTTTATAATAATGATAATAATAATGATAAAAGAGTAATAATGAAAATTGATGCAGGAATAATTGCAAGAGATGCTAAAGAAGCGGGGCCAGCAGCTAAGGATCTAGAGGATGCAGGTTTTGATGGAGCTTATACTTTTGAAGGCCCTCATGATCCCTTCTTACCTTTGGTGACAGCTGCCATGTCAACTAAGAAGATAGAGCTGTATACATCAATTGCCGTGGCCTTTTCTAGAAATCCGATGATCTTAGCTAATTTAGGATATGATCTTAATCTTATTTCAGAAGGAAGATTTATTTTAGGTCTTGGCTCTCAAATTAGACCCCATATTATGAAAAGATTTTCTATGCCTTGGTCAAGGCCAGCTGCAAGAATGAAAGAAATGATTGAAGCGATAAGGGCTATTTGGAACTGTTGGCAAGAAGGTAGTGAATTACATTTTGAAGGTCAGTTTTATTCACATACTCTCATGACCCCATTCTTCAATCCGGGAAAGAATCCCTTTGGTCTTCCTAAAATTTATGTTGCTGCAGTAGGACCCATGATGACTAAGGCAGTTGCAGAGTCTGCTGACGGGCTTCTAGTTCATCCTTTTCATACACCTCAATATATGGAAGGGGTTACATTACCTATTGTGCAAGAAGGTCTGAATTCATCGGGGAGAGAAAAATCTGATTTTGATTTTTCTATCAGTGTAATGACAGCTGCTGGTCTTAATGAAGAATCTTTTGAGAAAGCTATAGAGGTTTGTCGAAATCAAATAGCTTTTTATGCATCGACCCCAGCTTATAAGGGAGTTTTAGATTCTTGTGACAGAGGAGGTCTACAAGAAAGACTTAATCTTCTTTCCAAAGAAGGTAAATGGCAGGAAATGGGCACACTAATAGACGATGAATTGCTAAACTCTGTAGCAGTAGTTGCTGAAAGTCCTGAAAAAGTAGCTGAGGAGATACAAAAAAGATATAAAGGAAAAGGAGCTAGGATTTCACCAGCTTTCTATTCAGGTGAAATAGAATTAGCTTCTCAGGTAATTCAAGAGTTAAGACAAGGTTAGAGCTAGTTAGTTTTTTCTTAATCACTATTAAGAAGGTCTTGAATTAATTCTGGACCATAGAAAATTAGACCAGTATATATTTGAACCAAGTCAGCACCAGAATCTAATTTTTTTTTATAAGAATCTATATCCATTACCCCTCCTGAAGCTATGATAGG
>CAZWMS010000022.1:0-26079 GCA_964635015.1 uncultured Gammaproteobacteria bacterium
TAATATCTTTTTTAGTGTAAGGGTAAGAAGAAATGGGACCCTTTTTAAATCGCTCAATTATTATAGGCATGGCATGGCAAAACCCCCTTAAGCCTTCTTTGCTATTTACAAAACCCATACCGCTGTTTTTGACACCTCCAAAAGGTACCTCGTTAATACCATAACTCATTGCCATATCATTTATGGATGCCGCACCTGTTTCAAGATTACTAGCAAGCCTTAGTCCTTTTTTCTTATTTTGCGTCCAAACATTCCCATTTAAACCATATTTTGAATTATTAGCTAAACTCAATGCTTCTTCATCGCTTTTAACTTCTTGTAGACAAACAATGGGTCCAAAAGTCTCTTCATTCATTATAGTCATTGTATTATTGACTTTTTCCAAAACAGTTGGCTCATAGAACAGTCCTTTAAGTTTTGTATTTCTTTTGCCTCCAAGAAGTAAATTAGCGCCCTTACTAACAGCGTCATCTACATGACTTTCTATTATATCAAGCTGTTTATCCCAAAAAGTCGCCCCTATGTCTGCATCAGAATTAACAGATTGTCTTAACTTTCTTGCCTTACTAACAACCATATTACAAAATTTACTATATATTTTTTTATTAACATAAATTCTTTCTGTTCCACAACAATATTGCCCTGTATTCATTAAAGATCCTATGAGTGCTCCATCAGAAGCTTTTTCTAGATCAGCATCTTCACATACTAGCATGGCATCATTACCCCCTAGTTCTAAGGTGAAGGGAGTTAACTGAGATCCACAAATAGAAGCAATTCTTTTCCCTGTAGGAATACTACCTGTAAACGTAATTTTACTGACTTTACTTTTTACAAGATCCTCCCCTGTTTGACCGTCCCCCAAAACAACCTGGACTAAATTCTTAGGTAAACCTGATCTTAAAAAAAGAGTTTCAACAAGTTTAGAAGAGAAAGGGGTAACTTCAGAAGGTTTTATAATTACAGAGTTACCACCTAATAAGGCCTGCACTGTTGGATTGATAGCCAATATAAAGGGTCCGTTCCAGGGCGTTATAACGCCGATTACACCTCTAGGTTTATACATTAAAAGAGCTTTCTTCATAAATCTCATAGCTCCATGTAGTTTAATTTTTTTTGGTTTAAGAAATTTATGGGCTCTTTTAGCATAGAAGCTTAGGGCATCTACAGCTGCATATACTTCCATAGATACAGCTTCAGATTCCGTTTTTCCTGTTTCCTGTATTACTGTTTCAATTATTTCATCTTGATCTTTAAGAATTTGATCGATCATTTTATGTATAAAGTTAGACCTATCTAGTACAGAGATTTTTTTCCAATCTTCCTGTGCCTTTTTGGATTTATTGATTGCTACCTGTATATCTTCATTTGTAGCACACTCTAATATGCCTAAACTTTGCATGTTGACAGGACTAAAAATCTCATATCTCCGTCTGCCATCTTGGTTATCTATAGGTTTATATATAGCCAATTAAATCTTCTCAGTATAAATAAAATCATTGCTAGACATTTGTTCTTATATTTCTAAAAAGTTAAAAGTTATATCTAATTCTGCGTTTAAAGGTGCGGTCATTTTATAAATAGTTTATCGTTATCCTTAATGCAGTTTAAACAATGATTTTAAAAAATGTCTATTAAATTAATAAAAACTAAAGAGGATATTCAGATGGCTATAAATTTCTTGAAAGAAAATTTTCAACAAGATAAGAATATGCTTGCTTCAAGCATTATTTTTCAGTCAATAAATGGCTATCATTTAAGTAAAATTGATTCTTTAGAGTCTGAATGCAATGTTTTGGCAAAATGTATTAGGAAGTACTGTGAAGAATCTAATTTACAACTAATCTGGAACGACCTAAAAATAACACAAAAAGCCTATCAAGAAGGGATTTTGCAAAGAATTTATCTTTTTTCTCTTTTCAAATTATCTTCCGGAAGAAAACAGTCTATTGACTTTTTCTCTGTCGATTCTATGAAAAGTATTCATAATTTGGAAACTAAAGCTATTTTTGCTGAAGATGGTTTATTACATATAATTGATTTATGAATGAAGAAAAAGACAAAAATCTAAAACTTAAGGTGTGGGAAGAGTTCTGTAATTCTTTAAAAAAATCAGGCTCAATTATTCTTAACGAAAAAGACATAGATGAATTAGATATGGTAGAAGGATGGAGGTATCTTACTCGCCTAACTAGATTGGGTTTAGAAATGGCATTGGAGAATAATAATCCTTATTTTCCTAGTTTTTATAGCCTTTCCCACGAAACAGCAAAAATCGGAGCTGATAACCCTGATAATATATATCTAAACGCAAGTATTGATGGAAATTGTGACTATAGAATATGGGGAACTCGAGGCACAGTACACTATTTAAGTTTTGGTACTAAATCTAATAAGTATGATCAGGATGGAACTATGGAAACAACTGGAGAATTAGATTCTAAAGATATAAAAATTGAAAATGACGGATCTTTCCAAATTTTATTAAGTAAAAATAAAAAACCAGACAACTGGCTTTCTTTAAAAGAAAATACGAATATGGTAATAGTTCGTCAAACTTTTTTAGACAGAAAACAAGAAGAGGCTTCAAACCTAAATATTGAATGTTTAAATTCTCCTACTTCTCCGGAAGCTCTAAATCTAAAATTTGTTACACAAAGCCTTCAAAAAGTTTCAGCATTTGTTGAGGGAACTGCTTCAACTTTTGTGAAATGGACTAATATATTTAAGCAAGAACCTAATTCGCTACCTCTTCAAGACCAAACTATGTACCAATCAGCAGGAGGAGATCCAAATATATATTATTTACATGGATATTGGCATCTAGAAGAAAATGAAGCATTGGTAATAAAAACTGGCGTACCAGACTGTGAGTATTGGAATTTTCAACTTGATAATTACTGGATGGAATCTTTAGATTATAGATATCATAGAATCTCTTTAAATAATAAATCAGCAGTATTAGAAAAAAATAAAGAATTAAAAATAATTATTTCTGCAACAAACCCTAATATGAATAATTGGATAGAAACTGCTGGTCATAATCATGGAACTATGTTGTTAAGGTGGGTTAATGCTTCAAGTTATCCAGAGCCTATAACTGAAATTAAGAAAATAGAAGATCTAAAGAATGACTAAATTCTCAAAAGATCTTCACTATACTGACTTGATGTCAGAAGTTGCCAAGATGACAAAACTAGAAAATTTTGGTAATCCCCTGCACATAAAAGGCCTTGGAGAACTAGTAAGCAGTATTAACAAAGAAGCTTTACTAAATCAGGTGGGTATTGAAGCCCAAAAAAAGAGAATAATAGGCATTTTAATTAACAGATTAAGATTTGAGAATGATTTGTTAAAGTTTCCTGAAATACAAGAAGAAGAAATTAATAATCCTATTTTTATTGTGGGTCTTCCTAGAACTGGTAGCACGATGATCCACAGGCTACTTTCTACCGATATTAATCATACCTCAATGCTTTGGTGGGAGGGAAGGAATCCTTCCAAATTAGAAAATGAAGAGAGAGGAAAGTCTTTAAAGAGAATAGAAATTGGAAAAGAAGAGGTGGAGTTATTACTAAAGGCATCACCAGATTTATTGAAAATTCACCCAATGGATGCCATGGCGCCTGATGAAGAGATTCTTTTATTAGAGCATTCTTTTTTTAGTACAGTTCCTGAGTCTTTTATGTACTTACCCTCTTATTCAAGATGGATAGAAAGTCAAGACCATACAACTGCCTATGAATATCTAAAATCTTTTCTACAATATCTTCAATGGCAAAGCCTTAGTAGATTAGATAAGAGATGGATCTTAAAAACGCCCCATCATATGGGCTATGTAGATATAATTTTAAAAGTCTTTCCAGGTGCAAAAATTATCCAAACACATAGAAATCCACTAGATACAATTCCTTCTTACTGCTCCATGGTTACTACTCTTGCTGAACCATTGACTGATAGTTTAGATCTATCTTTACTCAGTAATCATTGGGAAAAAAAATTAGCAAGAGTTATGGAACATTGCATGGAAGTATCCAGATTTAATCCAAAAAAATTTATAGATATTAATTATATTCATTTAATTAAAAATCCATTACACGAATTAGAGAAGATCTATGAGTTTATTGATAAGCCTTTTGCTTCAACAACAAGGGATGGAATGCAAAAATGGCTAATACAAAATAAACAACATAAACATGGACAGCATAATTATTCATCTGCAAACTATGGATTGAGAGATGAAATAATCACTAAAGATTTTAGTAAATATATAGATACCTACATTAGTTAACATCATGAGTTATCCAAAGAATATTCCAATTATTGATCTTATGATGGGCATTCCCTTTAATGAAGATAGAAGCAACTGGTACGAATTTATGAAACCTCTGCTTTTAGATAAAGAAAGCAAAGAAATGTTTACCTTCCCTGCTGAATATATGTTCAAAGATGTGCCTAAAACGGGAAATCAGAAAGACTTTCCAGCCTACGTAATTAGAGAGATGGATAAATATCGAATTTCAAAAGCTAATATCGGTTTTAATGAAGATCAACCCGAAATCATAGATTCAATAAAACGATATCCAGACAGATTCTTTTTAAACTATCCTGCTAATCCAAATAAAGGAATGGATGAAGTCAGAGAAATTAGAAGGCTTCATAAAAAATATAATATAAAGTCTGTAGATGCATTTCCATCTGGACTTTGCCCTCAAGTCCCAATAAACGATAAAAAATGGTATCCAATATATGCAGCCTGTGTTGATTTAGATATTCCTTTCTGTTGTTGTGTTGGTGTCCCTGGACCTAGACTACCCATGGAACCTCAACGAGTTGAATTAATTGATGAAGTTTGCTGGTTCTTTCCAGAGCTAAAGTTTGTTATGAAGCATGGAGCAGAACCATGGGAGGAGTTAGCAGTTAAACTAATGCTTAAATATCCAAATCTTTTCTATATGACTAGTGCCTTTTCACCAAAATACTATCCAAAACCTATTATTGATTTTGCTAATACGAGAGGTACAAATAAAATTATGTATGCAGGTTATTTTCCCATGGGTTTATCCCTCGAAAGAATTTTTAAAGACATGGAGAAAGTTCCTTTCAAATCTGAAGTGTGGCCTAAATTCTTATCTGAAAATGCTATTAAGGTATTTAACTTAAATACTTAATTTTCTTTCATTATCTCATAATCAAACTTTGATACTCCGCAATTGGTACAACACCAATCATCAGGTATGTCCTCGAACTTTGTACCAGGAGCAATACCTTCGTCGGGTATCCCTTGTTCTTCATCATATATATGACCACATATAACGCATTGCCATTTTGAACTAGCCATAATTATTTTCCTTTAAAAATAGCCTTTCTTTTTTCAGAAAAAGCAGACAATCCCTCTTTGGCATCTTCAGATTCAAAGACCGGCCATCCTAATTCTAATTCCTTTTCCAAAGCCTCTTTTTCAGAAGTTTCTCCATGCAAATCTCTTAAACTCTTCATAATTGCCTTAATAGACACAGGAGAGTTTTCAGCTACCTGTAGGGCTAATTCCAGAGCTTTATCAAAAGCCTTTCCTGGTTTAGAAATATGTCCGATAAGACCATATTCTTTTGCTTCTTGAGCAGTTATTCTTCTTCCTGTCAATAACATGTCTGCTGCTAGGGTGTAAGGGATTTGTCTAGGTATTCTAACAGTAGCTCCTCCCAAGGGAAATAAACCTCTTTTAGCTTCTGTTAAACCAAAAGTCGCTGTTTCCGAAGCTACTCGGATATCAGAGCCATGTAGAATTTCAGTTCCCCCTGCCAAAGCAAAACCTTCTACTGCAGCCAAAATAGGTTTATAAGGTCTATTGTGTCTCAATAGTGCTTGCCAATGTAAATCTGGTATGTCTTTCATACGTTTCTGTATTTCTTCATTGCCTTGATCTCCAGAATACATAGCACCTAAATCAGCACCGGAACAAAAAACATCATTAGTCCCTGTAATAAGAGCACATCTTATATCATCATTTTTATCTAACTCTCGCCATGCATCGTAAACTCTTACCAACATATCAGGGCTAAGAGCATTTCTCTTCTCAGGCCTATTAAGCCTAATGATCATAATGTGGTCTCGAATCTCAATTAATGCATGTTGAGTTGAATTTTTATTCATAGTCACTTATATATTTTCATTTACTTAATTGGTGGGTTTTATAAATAACAGGGTCATTCTGTCACTTTCCCCTATTTCTATATATCTTTGCTTGTCTAAGTCTTCTAGTCTTAAACTGGGAGGTAATGTCCAAACTCCCTTAGGGTGATCTTTAGTGTCCTTGGGATTGGCATTTATCTCTGACTTTGCCAACAGTTTAAATCCGTGTTTAAGAGCTACTTGTATCGCATGGTCTTCAGTAACATATCCACTTTTTTTCATAGTTTCTAGGTCTGTACCAGAATTTGCTCTGTGCTCTACTACACCAAATTTTCCGCCTGGTTTAAGGACTTTAAAAGAATTACTAAAAATAGATTCTATTTGAGGTCCAAGCCAATTGTGTAGATTTCTAAAAGTAATTACAGCATCAACACTATTTTCTTTTGCAAAAATAGAATTTAAACTCACTATCTCTACTCTGCCATACATAGAACTGCTATCCATTTTCTTTTTAAATTTCTCCATATAATAATCACCCTGAGCTGTGATAAGAGTTCCTGGATAATGAATATAATTTGCTAATATTTCGGTGTACCAACCTCCTCCAGGATTTAATTCAACTACAGTCATATCCGGTTTTATACCAAAAAAAGTAAGGGTTTCTTTGGGATGTCTATAAATATCTCTTTTTATATTTTCAATATCTCTTTCTTCGCTTTCTATAGACTCTTTAAGGCTATGAGCGTCAATTGAACTCATGAACATAAATAAACTTAAAATTATTGATATATATTTCATTTTTTCTCCTTAAGGTTTATAAGTACCTACTATCCACATTGCGAAAAATTGGGCCCCGCCTCCAAAGGCATGACCTAAAGCTAATTTAGCATCTTCTACTTGAAATTCTCCAGCTTTATTTCTAACTTGTTGAGCTGCTTCTCCAAATCTTAATAAACCTGAAGCTCCAATTGGATTAGAAGATAGGACGCCGCCCGACATATTTACTGGAAATTTACCTTCTAAAGAAGTTTCTCCTTTTTCTGTCATTTTCCAACCCTCCCCTATATTAGCTAAGTGAAGATTTTCTAACCACATAGGTTCATACCAGCTGAAAGGAACGTATATCTCAGCACAATCAATTTCCTTTAGAGGGTTCTTTATACCTGCCTTCTTAAAAACATCTTTAGCACACAAACTCCCAGCTTGAGGATTTACTGCGTCTCTTCCAGCATACATTGTTGGCTCTGATCTCATGGAAGTTGCATGTATCCATGCGGGGAACTGGTTCTTATCTACACTCTTTTCTGATGAAATTACAAGTGAGCATGCTCCGTCTGATGATGGACAGCTTTCTAAAAAAGTTAATGGATCCCATAACATAGGTGATTGTTCTACCATTTCTAGATTTATATCTGGAATATGTAAATGAGCATAAGGATTCTTCAAAGCATTTATTCTGTCTTTTACAGCAACCATTCTTCCTATATGTTCTGGAACTTTGAATCGTCTCTTATACTCCCTCATATAAGGGGTGAAATAGCCCCCTGCACCTGCATTGATTAGCGGGGCGTAAGGAACTGTTGTTGAAAGAGCCCACATAGCATTAGATTCAGATTGTTTCTCAAAGGTTGATACTAATACCCTCTCGAACAATCCACTTTGTACATAAGAGGCAGCAACAATTCCCGTACTACCTCCTACACTTCCTGCAGTATGAACTCTTAAAATTGGTTTATTATTAGCAACCAAGGCGTCTGATAAGTAAAGTTCAGGCATCATAACTCCCTCGAACATATCTGGAGCCTTTCCAAGTATTACAGCATCTATATCATTCCAATCTAAATTTGCATCTATTAATGCTTTTTCTGCTGATTCTCTTACCAAGCCTGCTATAGAGACGTCTCCATTCTTGCTAGAATGTTTAGTCTGTCCCATTCCAACAACCGCTGCTAGTTCAGTCATTTTTTGATTCCATCATTATTAACATATTTTGCTGTAAGCACGGACCTGAAGTAGCATGGGCTAAGCCTGTTGATATTTGTCCTGAATTTATCATAGTAAATATATTTCCTATCCTATCTAAACCTGCTGCCATCATAATATTTCCAGCTAAAGCACCTCCTGATTTATTGACTTCATCTTCTTCATTTAGTTGTAATTCCTTTCTCAGAAGAAGTTCCTGGTGACTGAAAGGGGCATGAAGTTCAGCAGCATCTATAGAATAATTTTTTAGATTAATTATTTCTGATGATTTACGTATGCTTGGTAAAGTTGATAAATCTCTATAACCAATTTGACCTGTTTCTATTCTATGATCTATCGCAGATATAAAAGCTGGCCTTTCACATAAAGATAAGGCTTTATCTCTAGAAGCTATAATGACCGCTGAAGCACCATCTGTTATGGGTGGACAGTCGTGTTTCCTTAAAGGAGATACAAATATAGGTTCATTTAGTAATTTATCTACTGAGTAATCACCAGACAATTGGCTGTTAGGATTAGATTTTGCATTCTTTCTGCTTCTTTTTACCACCTCTGCCATATCTTCTTCAGATATCATGCCGTTATCTATCATGGACTTAGCTTGTAAAGCAGCCAAGCTAATGCTATCTGGCCAGAGAGGGGAAATGTAATAAGGATCTAATTGTAAGGTCAAGATGTTGCGTATTTCACCTGGAGAAGATTTACTGAAGCCATAAACAAGGGCAACATCTGCTTCTTCAGTTTGTATCTTGAGCCAGGATTCATATAAAGCCCAAGCAGCGTCCATTTCAACATGTGATTCTTTTATTGGAGGAACGGAACTTACTGCATTTAATCCATCTACAAAAGCAAAAGATACTCCCTGTAAATAATCACTGCTCCCTGAGCATGTAAAGTCTATTTCTGATTGTTTAAGATTTATGTCATCTAATGTTTGGTGTACTACTTTCATAATAAGCTCTACTTCATTCTGAGCGCCAGCATCTCTTGTCATAGGTGTTTGAGCATATGAAATAACAGCAACTTCACGCATTTTTTTCTTTTAGTAAATTATCTATATCAACATCAGATTCATCGATAGGTTCAAAGTATGCTATGTTCTCTAGACTTGCCTTCCATTCATTTTTTGGCTTCCATTTTGCCTTTACTCTCATGCCTACACGAACTTCTGAATGATCAATACCATCAATGATATGCATAAAAGAAAGGTCTGCTCCATCTAAAATAATATTTGCTGAAACATAAGGTGGATCTACAGATCCCCCAGGAATTGGTAAGTAATTGATTGTAAAAGACTCTACCGTACCCTTGTCAGATAACTCTATTTCTTCCTCTGTGGCCACCCCATCCTTGGGACATGATCCTCTTGGGGGAACGTATACACCTAAACACTCTGGACATCTTTGACCAACTATTTCCCCCTTTTTAATGGCCTGTAAAAACCTTGTTGTTGTTTTTCCTGCTGTATAGCTGTATTTGAAATAAATTGGTGCTTCAAATTCGGTTATCTTGTCTTCACTCATGTTAGTAATTAAATTGGTTCAAAATATTTTATATCGGTAATATTTCCTTTTGGTGGAAGAGCCCAGACGGCCTTAACTTTCATATTATTTTTCATTGATTTTTTATTTTTGACTTTTACAGCATGAAGGAAATTAGTATCAGCTCCTTCTAATTTAATAAAAGCCCAAGCAAATGGTGACTGAATGGGGTGTTTGTCTAGTGGATAACTTACCCAGACCCAAGTTGAAACAGTTCCAGTATTAGAAACTTGCACAAATTCACTCAACCTCTCTCCTGTTTCGGGGTCAAATTCTGGTGGAGGAACAATTACCTTGTTGTCTGATCCTTTTATACCCATTATTTGACATTCTTGTAGCTTTGATAAGAAATGTCCGATAATCGGACCAGTGCTTCTCGTGTAAGTAAACCCTAATTCAAAATTAGCTTTTAAAATTTCAGCATCAGTCATTGATCAATTTTAAGGTATGATTGTATTTTATTTAAGTTATACATTTTATGGTAAAGGAAAAATACAAACCACAAGCAATTATCACTGGAGCAGGATCTGGCATTGGCAGGGCAACAGCTTTAGGCTTTAAAGCAAAAGGATACTCTGTATGTTGTCTGGATATAAACATCAACGAAGCTGAGAAAACTTTAACTAAAATAGAAAACGATGGGTTAGCAATGCAATTGGATATTACAAATGCGCGTGATGTTGAAAAGATCTGTAATGAATTAATTAAATCTTTTAATAATGCTACTGTTCTAGTTAATTCTGCAGGAATAAGCCCAAACCCTCAACCTGTTCACTTATACGAAATAGAAGAGTGGAAGAAAGTTATTGATATAAATTTAACTGGAACTTTTTATCTAATGAAATATTTAATTCCAACACTATTGAATAATACACCATCAAGTATAGTAAATATTTCTTCAGTAATGGGGGTTGTGGCAAATCCAACAACATCAGGTTATTCAGCAAGCAAGCATGGAATAGTGGGTTTAACTAAGGCAGCTGCACTTGATTATGCGAACCAAGGATTAAGGGTTAATTGTATAGGTCCAGGAGTTGTTGAAACTAACATGTCTAAGGAGATCCTAGCTAACCCTGATACAAAGGCCTTGCTAACAGATCAAACGCCTGCTGGTAGATTTGCTCAAGCTGAAGAAATTGCTGAACTTATATTGTTCTTGTGTTCAAAAAAAGCAACCTTCATAACTGGAAGTTTTATACCCATTGATGGAGGTTATACCGCCGTCTAGATAGCTGTTCTAAGGAGTGAAGAAATAACCCTCTCTAATTGTCCTAAATTTCCACACTGGAAAACTTTAGTACAATAGGAAGAGTAAGTTGTCATAATAGAATCTCCAGTATCCCATCTATATTTTCCTTCAGGATTTAACCAAAGAACCTGTTTTGCTCTCTCATATATACCTTTCAGTATAAATGCTTTATCAGGTCCAAAATTATTTCTGGCGTCACCTAAAATAACAACGGTTGTTTTCTTGTCAATTTCATCCATGCAAAGACTTGCTAAGTCAGATAATGCCTGGGCATAATCAGTAGATCCACCTCCATATTTAGTTAGAGCTTCTTCTATGGCAGATTCAAGTTGATTGGATTTAAAAGCATCTGTTACTTCTCCTAGATGGGAAGAAAAAACAAAAGCCCTAATTTTAGAAATCACTTCAGTAAGACTGAAGAGGAACATGAGCATGAACCTAGAGTAAGCTCCAACTGAACCACTTACATCGCATATAATAATAATTTTAGGTTTGTCTATTTTCTTATAAGACCATCTTAAGTTGAATAATATGCCTTGATTTATCCAGTTTTCTTGAATTGTTTTTCTTATATTTAACTTACCTTTTCTGTAATTCTTTTTTCTTCTTGAATACATATTTGCGAGTCTCTTAGCCATTCTCCTTACCAAGGAATGAACTTCATTAAGATAAGACTTATCTATTTGGGCCATATTCATGGACTTAAATACCTGTTCCCTTAACTTCTTCCCTGATACATCACCATGCAATAAGAATTGTTGTTGCACATAATCTGAAACTTTTTCGCGTAAATTAGAAAGCCTATTTCTTAAATATTTTTCTTGTTCAGAAGGTAAAGTCTCTTCACTCAATAACCCTAATTCTCTTATTTTATTTTCTAACTCACTGACACCTAATTCTTCTAAGATTCTTCTGGAAAAGACAGCTCTTTGAGTAAAGTATTTTATTTGGCTGATTTCAGTTTTTTCAGCTGCTTTTTGTATTTCCAGCATGATGTCATTTTGAGACTTACCTAAAAGATTGTTCTCTAAATTTGATGTAGAATCTAAATCAGTTTCAATACCTTTTGTGTCTTTTTCTAATATGTTATTTCTATTTTCAGTTTTAAAAAAATTATCAAAACAAATATCAAACTGTTGCTTTTCCTCTACAGTTTTTGGAAGAGCAATTGATAATGATCTCTTTAAGAGATTCTTATCACCATAACCAATAGTATTTATGACAGAAACCGCATCCATTGTTTCAGCTGGAGAAACTCTTACATCAGCATTCCTTAATGCTTTTACAAAATCAGTTAATACTCTGTCCAAAATTATTAGCCTGCTGCTGTAGATATAAGCCCGTTAATTTCTTTTTCAACCACTTCTATATCTTGTTGGTGCTTTAAAAGTACATTTAAGGTTTCTTTGGCTAATTTAGGATCTAATTCTTTTGCATTAAGTAATATTAGAGTTTTAGCCCAATCTATGGTCTCGCTTATTGCTGGAAGTTTTTTTAAATCAAGGTCCCTAATGCCTTGAACAAAATGAACTAGTTGTTTTCTTAAAGCAACATTTAATTTTGGAACTCTAGCCTCAATTATCTTCCTCTCTAATTTAGTATCAGGAAATGGTATATAAAGATGTAAACATCTTCTTTTTAAGGCATCACCTATTTCTCTAGTATTATTACTAGTTAATATTACTAGAGGCTTAATTGAAGCTTTTTTAACTCCTAATTCTGGTATAGAAACCTGAAATTCAGAAAGAATCTCCAGTAACAAGGCCTCAAACTCTTCATCAGATTTATCAACTTCATCAATCAAAAGTACTGACCCTTTCTTCGAAGTTAGAGCTTGCAGCAAAGGTCTTGATTCAAGAAAATCTTCTGAAAAGAAGATATCTTCAAATTTTAAAAGTCTGTTAAGAGACTCCCTTAATCCCTTAGCTCCCTCAAGAACATCTTGCATCTGTTCCTTTAGTATCTGGGTGTAAAGGAGTTGCTTTCCATATCTCCATTCATAGAGTGCCTTAGATTCATCTAAACCTTCATAACACTGCAGGCGGAATAAAGTCTTTTTAAAATAATGAGAAGCTGTATTGGCTAGTTCTGTTTTTCCAACTCCCGGTGGCCCTTCTACCAATATTGGTTTTTCTAGTTTAGAAGCCAAATAGACAGCAGTTGCTAATTGATCATTACAAATGTAATTAAATTTAGCGAAGCCCCTGATTATTTTTTTTATTTCCTCATCAGACTTTGCCATTCATAGACTCCTTTTTTAAAATTTGTTTTATTTCTTCAATAAATTTTAGAGGCTGATCTATAAACAAGTGATGCATTGCGTCCGATATACCAACTACCCTCTCTTGAGGAATATTTCCTAAATATACCGTGTAATCTAAAAGTTCTTTTGAAAAAATTTGGCTCATTAAACCATATACTATATAAATAGGACATTTCACATCCATAAATATATCTGTTAAATCTTGTGGGTTGTAGGTTTTCATTATTAAGCCATCTGATTTTAATACCCATTTATTATCCCTTTTTTTAAAAGAGTTTTCTGCTATATATTTAAGAATAAAATCATTTTTGCAAGGCTGTGGTGGTATTAGTCTGAAACTTTGGATGGCCTCATCTAAACTATCGTATAAAAAATCTTGCCTGATCATAGATCCTCTGGATGCAAAATTTCTAACTTTATCTGGAGGAACGACTACTACTGAATCTACTAATATTAAAGCTTTAAAAAGATCAGGATAGATTGATACAGCTTTAGTTGCTATGGAACCTCCCAAACTATGTGCTATAAAATAAGCTGATGGTATTTGTAGATCAATACATACTGCTTTCATCTCATCACAATAAGATTCCTGAGTATAGTTCTCTCGATGCTCACTATCCCCCATTCCTGACAGATCTATGGCAACTACACAAAATTCTTCTAAAAAGTATGGGGCTATAAAGTCCCACCAATGGGCATTGGCACTGTACCCATGAACAAAGAATAGGCAAGGTTTTTTGGAATCACCCCAAAGAAGATAATGAATCTGCACATCATTAACTTCTATATACCTCGATTCTGCTTCTGTTGTAATAACAAGATCAAACCATTGTGGAGAAGTCATAATGAGTTCAATTTTAAGCTATAGGTTTCTTAAACCTTCCCTAATAGTGTGTACTATCTTGTCAATATGTTCTTCTTTAGTAATTAAGGCGGGAGATAAGACAATATAATCACCAGAGAATCTAACTAAAACATCGTTTTCATAACAGTATTGAAATATGCTATTAGCTTTGTCCGTTGCTGAAGTTATATCTGAACTAAAGTGTATAGCTGCCATTAGTCCAAAATTTCTAATATCTACTATAGTGTTCTCTCCTTTTAGTGAATGAACAGCTTCTTCAAATTTATCTTCTATCTCTTTGGATTTATTGAACAAATCTTCTTTTTCATAAACCTCTAAAGAAGCTATTGCTGCTGCAGCAGCAACAGGATGGCCAGAGTAAGTATAACCATGAAATAATTCGATGTTCTCTTTTGAATTGTTAACTATCTGATTATAAATGGAATTATCTACTGCCACTGCACTCATAGGTACAGAGGCGTTAGTTAAACCCTTAGCCATGGTTATCATGTCCGGGCAAATTCCAAACCTCTTTGAAGCAAAAGCTTCCCCTACTCTCCCAAATCCTGTAATAACTTCATCAAAAATTAAGAGAACATTATATTTAGTACAAATTTCTTTTATAAGTTCTAAGTATCCCTTGGGTGGTACTATTACTCCACCCGACCCTACTATGGGCTCTAAAATAACTGCAGCTACATTAGAAGGTCCATTCGACAGTAAGATTTCTTCTAATTCAGTGGCAAGATGATCACCCCAGTCAGGTTGTCCTTTGGAAAATGCCATCTCTTCTAGATTCCAGGTACTAGAAAGACAGTTACCTTTTTCAAACAAAGGCCCAAAGTTAATTCTATTGTTTGGAATTCCACCTACTGATGTCCCTCCAAAATTTACTCCATGATAACCTTTCTCTCTTGATATAAATTTAGTCCTATCAGCTTCTCCATTACTAGCATGATATGCTAAAGCTATTTTCAAGGCAGTATCTACAGCTTCAGAGCCAGAGTTAGCAAAGAAAATTTTATTTAATGAATCTGGCGTTAATTGAGATATTTTATTTGCTAATTTAAAGACACTTGGATGCGCCATATTAAATGCAGTTGCATAATCCATCTCTGCAATCTGATCTTGTACAGCTTTAACTATATGAGGGTGACAGTGACCTGCATTACAACACCACATACCTGAAATTCCATCAAGGATTTTTCTTCCATCTTCAGATGTATAAAACATGCCTTCAGCTTTTACTAAGAGTCTTGGATTCTGTTTAAATATCCTATTCGCAGTGAATGGCATCCAAAAATTATCTAAATTAGAATTTTTGTTTTTTTTCATCTGATATATTATAAGCTTTTAAACCTTTTCTGATTTATAAAGCAGGTCCATCTAATTTATTTAAAGGCAGTATTGTAGCGGGAAAATTTTCTATTACTAACAGAACTTTTTTACCTATAAAGGGAATTAATTAGATTTTTTAAGGATTTCACTTATTATCATTAATGTAGTCATCTACTAAGATTTCAACTTCGTTCAGGGGAAGTGCTCCTTGTTTTAATATGACATCATGAAACTCTCTTATGTCGAATTTTATACCTAATATTCCCTCTGCTTTATTACGTAATTCTATTAATTTAAGTTGTCCTATTTTGTAAGCCAGTGCCTGGCCAGGCCACATAATATATCTATCTATTTCATTGATTATATCTAGCTCAGATTTACCTGCATTATTCTTAAAGAAATTAATGGCTTTTCTTCTGTCCCACTTAAAGTAATGTATTCCAGTATCCACTACAAGACGAACAGCTCTCCACATATCATAAGTCAATTGACCAAATCTAGAATATGGATCTCTGTATAATCCTAATTCGTATCCCAAGCTCTCACTATACAAACCCCATCCTTCTACAAATACAGTATAAGGACTTAAACGTCTAAACATAGGCATATCTTCCTTTTCTATTGCTAACGATATTTGCAGGTGGTGTCCAGGAACGGCTTCGTGAACTGACAACACTTCCATTTCATATTTAGGTCTTGTTTCAGGCCTATACAAATTTACATAATAATACCCGGGCCTTTTACCATCAGGAGATGGTGGCATATAGTAAGCTGTTGTTGTATCTGGTGCTGATTCTATGGGTATTTTTCTAACCCCATAAGGGGTTCTGGGTAAGGTTTTAAATAACTTAACTAATTTTGGGTCTATTCTCTTTGATACTGCTAAATAGCCATTAAATAGTTCTTCTGAAGTTTGATAATAAAATCTCTTATCAGTCCTCAAAAAGGTCAAAAATTCCTGAAAACTTCCTTCAAAATTTAGCTCGCTAATAATCTTTTTCATCTCTCCTTTAATTCTTTTAACTTCGCTTAGACCAATTTCATGTATTTCATGAGGAGTTAAGTTGGTGGTCGTAAAAGACATTACCTCTGACCTATAAAACTCCAATCCATCTGGATTGTCATATACTCCAAAAGATGCTCTAGATGAAGGTAAATATTCTTTTAAAAAGAAGGCATAAAGATCCTGGTAAGCAGGTATTATTTTATCTTGGATTAATCTGCGGGCTTCTTTCTGAATTTGCCCCTTTTCTTCATTTGTAAAGTGTTTTGGTAGCTCCTTAAAAACCTTATAAAATGGATTTATTTCAATATTTGTTTGAGTTTGAAGATTTATTTGCCTTTTTACTCTCAACATTAATAATTTAGGGGCTAAATACCCACCTCTTAAGCCCTCTTCTGCAAGAGTAATTGTTTGCTGAATAAGTACATCTAAATTTCTAAGGCGATTTAACCATTGCTTGTAATCACCTACATTTTCTAAACTTAACCTTTCTACTACCTCATGAGCTAATTGGATGCCTCCTCTGTGACTGAATGGTAATAAATGCCGATTAAATTTATAAGAAGCTACATCGTGTTTAGTAATTTGTTTAAAAAGTCGTAGATTTAATTGATTTTCTTCAGAAAGATTATAAGGATTTATATCTTTTAGTTTTATTAAAAGATCTTTTGAATGTTCATTTCGTTTTCTAAATGAATCTAGACTTAGATTTTTCCAGGATGATTCATATCCTGTTCTTCCTATTGAATTAGCAAATACAGGGTTTTGTTTTAAATAATATTCCCACTCTTGATCAAAGATACCATTAAGATAATCATCTTGTGAAAATTCAGAAAAACTTGAAAAAAAAACTATTATTAAAGGAAAGATTAATTTTTGATTTAAACTTAACATTACTAAATGTATTAATCTTAAACTATGTATGTTACTAGACCTTATTTTAATGTAATTTTCTTATGAGCACAGCTTCCTATTTACCAAAATCACCTAAGCAAAAAAGAAGTAAAAAAAGATATGAGAATATTCTAGATGCTGCAGAAAAGATAATTCTAGAAAAAGGTATAAAAAATTTAAGTTTCAAAAATATTGCATTTAAGGCAAAAATGCAAAGACCTTCACTATATAAACTATTCCCAAACACACTTTCAATCTTGCATGCCTTAAAGGATAGGCATTTTAATAAAATAATAGCTACTTATGAAAGAAATACCTTAGATTCAAAGAACATGTCTAAAGAATGGCATATAAATCTATTTATAGATGTAATAAGTATTTATCTAAATCAAAATAAAGTTACTGCTTCTGTTATATTTTCACTTAGAGAAATTCCTTTAGCTTCAGAGATCGAAAATAATTCCAATACCCTTTTAGATCTACTTCTTTTCGATTTTCTTGAGAAAGATCAATCTAAAAATAAGAATGATAAGATTCTAATCACAGCTCATATATGTCTTTCCATTCTTGCTCTAGGATACAGACAAGAAAAACATATTAGTGCGAGATATATTGCTGAAGCAAAAAAGGCTGCAATTTCATATATAAATACACCATAAATATTCCTTCTTAACTTTCTTCTTTTTCAATACATTTAATATCATCATTCAGAGGATTATTCACATGTACAGAAACCTTATAAAATGATATTTTTTCTGAGCTGATACTCTTTACTTCCCTTATGTCAGCTCCATTTAGCCAATCATTATAAAATTTTTTATCTATTATGTAGGGCATCCTATTATGAATATTATTTAGTTTATTATCTGCTTCAGTAGTTACTACAACACATCCAACTTCCCCCCTATATCCTCCGTATACACCAGCAAAGAAAAAATAAGATCCTTCTGTGTAAAAAAAATATGGTTCCTTTTTTCCTTCTCTGTCTTTCCATTCAAACCAACCATCAGCAGGTATTACACATCTACTTGAATTTTTAAAGGAGGGTTTTGTATGAAGCGTTTCAGATCTAGCATTTATTAAATTAAAAGGTTTATCAGCCCAATAAGGAGTAAAACCCCATTTCATATAATTTATTTCTTTATCTATTGTTAACACTTTCTGATTAGGAGATATATTAAATCTGGGTTCAATAGTCATATGAAATTCACTCATTAAGGGTTGAGGATTTCTTAATGCAAACCTACCACACACAACTTAAAAATAGTCTAATAAATCCACCAAATTTCCAGATACTTTAAATGAAGGTGTTGCTAAAAACCTTAATCTACTTATCTCTCTTAATTTAAGACTTAATTTATTTGATTTAACTTCCATGGCATAACTTAAATTAGGCCTTATAAGGATCTTTCCTTCTACATTTTTCTTAGTTGAATAGAAATTTAACTCTAAATTTTTTTTATAACAATTCATATCTATATCTATCTTTACATTATTACTGAATAACCCTAATTCATCTACAAACTCTCCCGTCCCAGATCCCGTAATTTGTAGGCAGCCCTGTTCATTAAAAGTGAAATAATTTATGTTTGCATCTAGCTTAGAAATAGGTTGGTAAATTAGCTTACTATTCTTGTATTTTTTTGGTGGTCTTGCTTTAAGCTTTAATCCTTCAATAAAATTATACCCCTTTATTGATAAGCCTACGACTGCCTCAATGTTCAAATGGACTCCTTCAATTTGACTATGAATAGCTAATTTTCCCTTAATTAATTCTGCAGGTCTAAAAGTTATTATGGCATCACCTACTAAAGAGGAATTAAAGGAAACGTTTTGAAATTTAGCATTCCACCAGAATCCTTGAATAGTCTCAGCACTAAAGTAATTATCAAGA
Source organism: uncultured Gammaproteobacteria bacterium (assembly GCA_964635015.1). Classification (GTDB taxonomy): domain Bacteria; phylum Pseudomonadota; class Gammaproteobacteria; order Magnimaribacterales; family Magnimaribacteraceae; genus CAJWPI01. Next base: position 19,142 of record CAZWMS010000022.1, read on the forward strand.
TTTATAATCTTATACAATCCTCTCATAGGAAAAGTAGAAAGAATTATTAGAATCAAGACCAAGGTACCTAAAAAGACGTCCTTAAATTTCATACTACAAGGCCTGCTAAAGATATTTAATTCTGTATTATTTATTCTAGCTAAAAATTATTTTAAACAGGAAAAAGAAAATTACAGAAAGACAAGCGCCGACAGGAAGGGTAACTAGCCAAGATAATATTATTCTTCCAACAACTCCTGCATTTACTGCTGATATTCCTCTAGCAAGACCTACACCGAGTACTGCACCAACTAAAGTGTGTGTAGTAGAAATTGGAAGACCCGTACCTGAAGCTAGAACAACTGTGGTTGCAGCTGCAAGTTCAGCTGCAAAACCTCTACTCGGAGTTAGTTCCGTAATATTTCTACCTACTGTCTCAATTACTCTGTAACCCAACATAATTAAACCTGCCACAATACCTGATCCTCCTAATAATAATATCCACCAAGGCAATGATGATTTTAATGCGACTTCTCCACCAGTTTGAACTATGCTGGCTACTGCAGCTAACGGACCTACGGCATTAGCGACATCATTAGAACCATGTGCAAAGGCCATGGCACATGCAGTAAATACCATTAGAATTGCAAAAACCCTTTCCACCCCATCAAAAACAACATCTCCTCTTTGCTTGGAAACATTTTCAATGCTTCTTAAAAAAACAGTACCTAGCATAGCAATGACTACCCCAAAAGAAATCGAAAAGATTAGACTTTGTTGAAATGAAAGATCTAAGCCTACATGTTTCAAGCCCTTAGTAAAGGTAACCATTGCGATAACAAAACCAACTAAAAACATATATCCTGGTACATATTTTTTTGCATTAGTAAAAGGATCATCAGTATTAAGAATTAGAAATTGAACACTTTTGAAGATCAGGAAAGAAATTGTTCCTGCCATTAATGGTGAGATAACCCAACTAGAGGCAATAGCAGTTACCTTGCTCCACACAACTGCATCTAGACTAATGCCAACCGCAGCAAATCCTACGATAGCACCTACAATTGAATGGGTAGTTGAAACTGGCCAGCCTTTATAGGAAGCTATAAGTAACCAAAAACCAGCAGCTAACAAAGATGAAAGCATGCCATATATTAGTAAATCAGGAGATCCAGTTAGGATATTGGGATCAATAATATCTTTTCTAATTGTAGATGTAACTTCACCACCTGCCAGATAAGCTCCTGCAAACTCAAATACACAAGCTACTAAAATTGCTTGGAAGAGCGTTAAAGCTCTTGCTCCAACTGAAGTTCCCATGGCATTAGCAACATCATTTGCTCCTATTCCCCAAGCCATGAAAAAGCCGAATACACAACCAGTAATTAAAAAGAAAGATCCGTACTCTAGAATAATCTCCATTAAATAATCTCCTTTTATCTAACTGCTATTAAAGTAAGTCTATGTCCAAGCTGTTCTGCCCTATCAGCCAGCTCACCTATCTTATTGATTACGTCATAGAGAAATATGACGTCTACAGGAGGCAAATTTTTTTCAATATCAAAAAGTTGCTGTCTTACTACTACTTCTAGTTGATCAATCTCTCTTTCTTGCGAATCTAAACCTGAAATAATTTTATCTAACTCTGTAGATGCTTTACTCCCAAAGGCTAATCGAGACACTTCAGTTAATTGATCAATTGCAGCAGAAGCTGTAGTAACTGCAGAAACTGCCTCAGATAAAAAATCCTTAAAAGAAGTTGATATCTGAGAAGGTATTTTCATCTTTCTACCATAAATTAAACCTGAAATATCTTTTATGGTATTAGGAATTTCATCTGCCAAACCTATGAGATCTAATAAGTCTCCTCTTGGTACGAACAAAAATAAACCCTTGGGTAAAAGGTCTCTTGTTTCAGCTTTTAGCCCATCTGCATCTTTTTCCAGTTGGATAATCTTTTGTCTGCTTATGGTAGCTTTGTCCCAGTCATTAGACGAGGCTGCATCTATATATATTAATAGTTCTTCAGCACACTGTTTAGTCTTCTCCATATGAACCTGTATTGGTCCAAAGGGAGATCTGCTTATTAATTCTGAGAATGTTCCTCTTGATGTCATGTCATCCTTCTTATTTTTTGATAGGTTATTTAGTTTACATGAAAATTATAGTAATGATTTATATCAGAAAAATAAAATCAAAAACGTAAAAGCCTTACTTAATGCAAATTTTTACAAAATTGTTTAATCCTTCATTTTAAAAATTATATTCAAATCCTAAAGCAAATATTTCTTTGGGTTCAAATTCAGAATCTCCCGAAAGATCTGTAAAGAACAACAACAATTTTACTTGTTGATTAAAATCATAGTCATATCCTAAAGATATTTGCTTTCCAGACTTAATTTTCATATCTGATTTAGCTATTTGAAGTTTTAATGTCCCGTTGTTTATAATTTTTCTACTTAAACTAACCACAAAACCATTTTCTTCTTTTCCTGAGTGAATTTTTTTAGACTTTTGATAAATAAATCCAACCTGGTTCTTGTTTAAAGGTATCCGTAGAGAAAATCTAGTGCTGTCATATCCCTTGAGACTTGAATCTACAGCGATCGATGAAAAAAATAACTGAGTTTTATAACTCAAAGAATAGGACTTTGAATCACCTATGCTATCTTTATCTGGATCCGTAGTTCCTTTTATGGCATTTAAAGTAACTGAAAAACCACCTCCTAAAGTAGGTGATGTATAACCTAAAAAATCTTTCATTCGATTTTCGCCATGAAAAATATTTTGAATATCTCCAGCTAAATCGTTGAACAAATCTATTTTATTCTGAGAATTCTTAAAGGCTGTATCATAAGTGCCAACAAATAATGTTCCATATTCACCTTTTAATCCCACAAAACTATTACGTTGTTTAAGAGTTCTATCCTTAGACTCATCAGCAGTACCGTCAACTGGGTCTATTTCATACTCAGCTTGATAAATCCCCTCTAAACCTTTACTTAAATCTATATTTCCTTTAAGACCCAACCTTGAAGAATTACTAACTAATTCTGTTTTAGTTTCTTCAATTAACTCCTGAGATTCAATTGTTACCTTAAGTTTTCCATATATAGTGGGACTAGAAGATAAAGGGAATATTAAAAAGAAAGAGAGCGAGAAAAACAAAACTTTAAAGTTCATTTCTATTGCTAATTAATGATTATCAACCACCTTTTTTGGTCCTTTTTATGAAGATTGGAAGGTAAAAAAAAGACTTATAAACACAAACACCTCCTAAATGTAGATCAGTTTTCTTAAAATACTTGATGATGCCAAAAAAAAGCATGATAGATATCAAGTCTTTCTAAAATGTTCCTTAGAAACCCTTTCTCTTAACTCTGAACTAGAAAAATTGTGTGATCTCTTGTTGAAATAACATTTATCTAAGGTTTTATCTCTTCCAGTAAAATCTTTCTCTTTATATTCTTCACCTATAATTCGAACATCCCAATCTACTTTCTCTATAATATTTAATAAATCTTGCTCTGTATCATAAATTATAACTTCGTCTACATGTCTGCATGTTGAAACCTGAATCTCTCTCTCCACAATTGATTGCACAGGCTTATTTTTTTCTTCTCTATCTAAAGATGGGTCTGTCTGAATACAGACTATTAAATAATCACAAACCGTTTTAGCTTCTTGTAACATAAGAACATGCCCAGCATGAAATAAATCAAAGGCCCCGAAAGTAATTCCTTTTTTCATATTAGTATTTTAAATTGACTACATCTTCTTTTCATTATTTATTCTTATTTAAGGTAAATTTATACTTATATAATAGTTTACCTTTTGAGCTTTCATTTTAGAATGTATAGGTAGTAACATGGCAAAACTAATTAAAAAAGATTTTGTAGTAGGAGCGACTGTTCAGGGCATTGATCTTAAACAACCTTTAAATGAAGAATTAGTCTCTTTTATATCTTCAGCATTGCTAGATAATGAGGTAATTTTTTTTAGAGATCAAAATATTTCTCCTGCGCAACATAAGGCTTTCGCTTCTAAGTTTGGAGAACTTCAATGCCATCCAGCTTATCCAACTGTAGAAGGTTTTCCTGAAATAACCATTTTAGAAAACGATGAGAAAAGGCCATCAAAAATAGAGGAATGGCATTCAGATATGACCTTTAAAAAAATTCCACCTATGGGAAGCATACTGTTGGGTAAGGTAATCCCAAAAAAAGGAGGTGATACCTTATTTGCTAGCTTATCTGCTGCCTTTAGTGACTTACCTAACGACATGAAAGAGTCTTTAATGACTTTAACAGCCATACATAGCTTTGAACATGGTTTTAAAGAAAGCTTGGCTGAGCCTTATGGAAAAGAAAGACTTGCTCAAGCATTAAAGGACAATCCACCTGTTGAACACCCTGTAATACGAACTCACCCTGTTTCTGGTAAAAAAGTAATTTATGTAAACAGCCTATTTACTTTAAAAATAAAATCTTTGAGTGATACAGATTCTTCTGAGTTACTTAAATTCCTTTTTGCTCACATTAAGCAAGAAAAATATCAGTGCAGATTCAGTTGGGAAGCTAACTCTATAGCTTTTTGGGACAATCGTTCAGTAATCCATAAACCTGTTAATGATTATTGGCCTCAAGAAAGAAGATTGGAAAGAATAACGATTAATGATAGCAAAAAGCCCTTTTAATCCTTCCTAAAAAAATCTATCCACCATTTAGCAACTTCTACATTATCAGCCCTATCTTTTAGCAGACTTTTCTTAACTGACTGAAATAAAGTATCACCAAGAATTTCTTTTCTTCCTGTAGCCACATCTAAAGCATATTCTGAAGTAAATTCTGGATGACCCTGCATACTCATGATGTGACGATCAATATAATACATGGCGATAGGTACTTGTTTATTTCCAGCTACTAAATGTGCACTGGGAGGTAATGTCTTAACTTGATCCTTATGACTATGAATTAATGCAACTGAAGATCTTATATCTTTTACCCAAGGAAATTGGGTTACAAAATTATAATTTTGAACACCCACTGTCCATCCTTTATCTGAATCTCCAGATTTTCCTCCTAACGCTTGAGCAATTAGTTGATGGCCAAAACAAATTCCTACTAGAGGCTTTTGGTATTTGTGAAGTTGACGAATATATTCCTCTAAATCTGCAATCCATTGCTCATCGTCATAAACACTTAGACGACTTCCTGTAATAATATATCCATCATACTCATCTCTTTTAGCAGGATATTCTCCTTCTACCACATCAAAAATTTTTAATGTTGCTGAGGGATCCAATTTCTTAAACAACTTTTTATAAAAGTCTCCCTGATCTCCGTGTTTCTCTTGAAGATTTTCAAGGACATGATCTGTCAAAAGGATTCCTATATTCAAATTATTTTTCATTAAACCTATAATGACTATAATCTCAGAGACTGCTATTCTTAATATATATTATAAGGAGTATTAAATGAAAGAAGATTATCAATTTCTCAAGACAGCTATTGATGGACATATTTTAGAAGTAACCATTAATAGACCGGAGGTATATAACGCTCTGCACCCGCCCTCACAACAAGAATTCCATGAAGTTTGGAATGAATTTGCTGATGACGAAGGTCTGTGGATTGGAATCATTACTGGGTCTGGAGAAAAGGCTTTTTCAGCAGGAAATGATCTAAAGTTTCAAGCGTCTGGAGGGGAAATGACTGCTATACCAGAAAGTGGTTTTGCAGGTTTGACTAATAGATTTAACTTAAATAAACCTATCATTGCAGCAGTAAATGGAGTGGCTATGGGAGGAGGTATGGAGATAGCACTTGCTTGCGATTTAATCATAGCTTCAGACAATGCTAGATTTGCTTTACCAGAACCTAAAGTTGGTCTAGCAGCCCTTGCAGGAGGAATGCAAAGACTTCCCAGGCAAATAGGCATGAAAGCAGCTATGGGTATGATGCTTACAGGAAGGCATGTTAATGCTTCAGAGGCTAAGGAATTGGGTATTGTCAATGAAGTGGTGGAACAAAGTAAACTCATGGATGCGGCAAGAAATTGGGCTAAACAAATAGAAGAGTGCTCTCCTATGTCAATCAGGGCTACAAAACAGGTTGCCTATCAAAGTTTGGGGGAAGCAGATCTAAAAAAATCTATGCAGGGACAATATTCTGCTGTAGCTGAACTCTTTAAAAGTGAAGATTTCATTGAGGGACCTGTAGCCTTTGCTGAAAAAAGACCACCGAAATGGAAAGGACGTTAAAAAAAAAGATATCCCTTTACCTTAAAGCTTGTTTCTTTTTACTCTTCATTAATACTGTGGCTTCAGAAAAAAGTGAAGATATAAACTTTGGGATTGTCATTCATGGGGGAGCTGGGTCTTATGAGAACCTCTCCCCAAAAAAAGAAAAGGCATACAAAGATGGAGTTAATGAAGCTCTAATTAAGGGTTATGAAATACTTAAGTCAGGCGGAACTAGCGTAGAGGCTGTAACAGAGGCTGTATCTATTCTAGAAGACTTTTCACTATTCAATGCAGGAAAAGGCTCTGTCTATACTTCAAAAGAAACACAAGAGATGGATGCTTCTATAATGAATGGCTTGAATGGAATGGCGGGAGCGGTTGCTTCAGTCTCTACTATTAAGAATCCAATTCGCTTAGCACGGGCAGTGATGGAAAAATCACCTCATGTTTTGCTAGTTGGTGAAGGCGCTGAAAATTTTGCAAAGCAGAACAATATTAAAACCGTAGACCCTTCCTACTTTTACTCTGAAAAAAACCTTCAAAGGGTTAGAGAACTAAAGAAAGATAATAAATTAGGAACAGTAGGAGCAATAGCCTTAGACAAGCAAGGGAATTTAGCTGCAGCTACTTCAACTGGGGGAAGATCCAATAAAATGCCAGGAAGAGTTGGAGATTCTCCTATTCTTGGTGCAGGAACTTGGGCTGAAAATGGATT
>CAZWMS010000023.1:0-26032 GCA_964635015.1 uncultured Gammaproteobacteria bacterium
CAAATTGAGTTTATGGTTCAACATAATGATGGTCCATCCACTTTTAGAGATATGTTTAAACCAGAGGAAGAAGGTTTTCATCATTGGTGTATTTTTACTGATAAGTATGATGAGGAATATAAGAGATTAACAGGAAATGGATACCTTGAGACTACTGCCTTTACTACCTCAGCTAGGGTATGCTGGTTGGATGCAGAAAAAGATTTAGGCGGTCATATAGAACTGTATGAAGAAAATCCAGGTACTCAAGGTTTTTTTGATTTGTTAAAAGAAAGTCATGAGAACTGGGATGGCAAGGATCCAATAAGACCGGCACCATTCTGATAAATCAGATTTTTGCCTTAAGAGAAAAAAGTCCACGTTGTCTTTTTTCACTTTGCTGGCATAATCTTTTCTACACAAAAAGGAGAAATCAATGGCAAGTAACCCTAGAGAAGATAGAAGTCTCGAAGAAATGGAATTATTCGATAAAGAAATTCTAGCTTGTCCTTATCACTACAACAAGGAATTAAGAGACAACGCTCCTGTTTACAAGGACCCTCAAACTGGCATCTTTATAATTTCTAAGTATGAACTAGTTAAAGAAGCAGCAAGAAAAAAAGACATATTCTCTAATGAATTTGTCCTCAATGTCGACTCAAGTGAATCTGAAGAAGTGACTGCAGCTAGAAAAAAGTCTTTCAATTTAGGAAGAGGAACTTTATTAACAATAGATGATCCAGAACATAAGAAGTATAGAGCCCTAGTCAAGGATTTTTTTGTACCTGAAAAAATTGCAGCCTATGAACCTTGGATACTAGATTTAAGCAATAATCTTATAGAAAAGTTTGAAGACAAAGGGAGATGTGATTTTATAAAGGAGTTTGCGCGGCCTCTCCCATTGTCAGTTATACTGCACGTTTTAGGTGTACCATTAGATAGGACAGATGATTGTTTCAGATGGACACTCAATTCTGTAACTGCTCTTTCTGGAGTAGCTTCCGATGATGAATTGATAGAAGCTCATAATGGAGTTGCAGAACAACATTCTTTCTTTGCTGATGAAATAGAAGCCAGAAGAGGCAACCCGAAAGAAGATCTTTTATCAGTGATCGCAAAGGCTAAATATGAAAATGAAAGATACTTATCTATTGAAGAATGCGTTTCCTTTTGTACTCAATTCCTAGTTGCCGGTAATGAAACGACTACAGCTACTTTGGCAGAAGCTATGAGACAATTGTGTTTATTTCCAAAAGAACAAGTAAAAATACAGAAAGACCCTTCCATCATAACTAATCTTGTTGAAGAATCTTTAAGATTGGCTACTCCAACTTCAAATATGTGGAGGGTTGCAAAAGAGGATTGTGAAATAGGGGGAGTTATTATCCCCGAAGGAAGTACAATACTTCTCAAGTATTTCTCTTCTAATCACGATGAAGAAATATTTGAAGAGCCCATGAGGTTTGATGTAACTAGAGAGAATGCTAGAAGCCATATAGCTTTTGGATTCGGAATTCATGTTTGTATTGGTCAACTCCTTTCAAGACAAGAAATGGTAAACGGATGGCAAGTTATGTTTCAAAAACTTAAGAATTTTAAGCTCGATACTGACCCAAATGAGCTTAAGTACATGCCGAATATATTACTCAGAGGTCTTGAAGAGCTTCCAATAATATTTAATAAAGTTATATAGTTCAAAAGTGAGCAACAAAACCTTAGTAAAAAACTTCATAGATGCTTGGAATAATATGGACCTGGAAAGTGTTACAGATTTTTTTTCAGAAGATGTCTTCTATCACAATATTCCAATGGAGCCTTTAAATGGAAAAGAAGAAGCCAGTGCTTTTGTAAAAGGATTAAGTGATTGTGAATCCATTCATTGGGAACTTATTGCTATAGCTGAAGAAGGGAATATGGTTCTTACAGAAAGAATCGACAACTTTAATTTTAAAGATGGTCGGAAGATAAGTCTTCCCGTGATGGGAACTTTTGAAATAGAGGATAACAAAATAAAACAATGGAGAGATTATTTCGATCTAGAAACTTTCCAGAAACAGATATCAGGAAAATCGTAATTTAAATTTAATGGAATTACAGTTCAACAAAGAAGAGTTAAACTTTCAAAAAGAAGTAATAGGATTTTTACATTCAAACTTACCTGAACACCTTGTAAAAGCTGCAAGAAAGACAACTGCTGTTTTTCCTGAAAAAGATATTGCTCTTGAGTGGCAAGCAATCTTAGAAAAAAAAGGATGGTTAGTACCCTCTTGGCCTGAAGAATATGGAGGAACTAACTGGAATCCAGCTCAAAAATACATATTTTCTTTGGAATGTTCTAATGCTGGGGCGCCTTCATTAATACCAATGGGTCTTAACATGTTAGGGCCTGTTTTAATAGGTTACGGCACCAAAGAACAAAAAGATTTCTACCTTCCTAGAATAATTAGCGGAGAAGATTATTGGTGTCAAGGTTATAGCGAACCAGGTTCAGGATCAGACCTAGCAAGCTTAAAATGTAAGGCAGAATTAAAGGGAGATAAATATATAATAAACGGAACAAAAATTTGGACCACTCATGCTCATTATGCAAATAAAATCTTTTGCTTAGTTAGGACTGATAACTCAGGAAGACCTCAACAAGGAATAAGCTTTTTATTAATCGATATGGATCAAAGGGGTGTAGCAGTAGAGCCAATTATTACTCTTGCGGGAGATCATGATGTAAATCAAGTTGTTTTTAACAATGCAGAAACTGAAGTTAATAATCTTATTGGGGAAGAAGGTGAAGGCTGGACAGTTGCAAAATATCTACTTGAATTTGAAAGAGGAGGTTCATCTGCTTCAGCTAGATTGTTCAAAGCCATAGATTTAACAAAGTTACTTGCGAAAGAAATACCTGATAATGGTCAACCTATACTCTCCTACCCTTCATATATTAAAAGATTATCTGAATTGGAACTAAGAGCTCAAGCTTTACAATATACTGAATTAAGAAGTCTATCTGCAATGAAAGAAGGAGGGAGCCCTGGACCTGAATCTTCTATGGCCAAAAACTTGTCAACAGATTTACTGCAAGACATCACTGAAATAGCTTTGGACATAATTGGATATTATGGAACTCCAAAACAAGAAAATATTGAGGGAAGCAACGAAGGTCCTATAGGTTCTGAGAAGTATTTAACTCAAGCAGGAAGATACCAAAATTTTAGAGCCGCTAGTATCTATGGAGGGTCTCGAGAAGTTCAAAAGAATATAATTGCTAAAGCGGTTTTAGGTTTATAGTAAAAAAAGGAAATATTAATATGAAAAAAGAAGAATTATTAAAAGTTTATAAAACAATGAGAACTATCCGTTCTTTCGAAGAGCAATGTGACAAGGAGTTTATGCAGGGAAATATTCCTGGTTTTGTTCACTTGTACGCCGGTCAAGAAGCCGTTGCAGTAGGAGTATGTTCTCATTTAAGCGATGAAGATAAAATTGGAAGTACTCACAGGGGGCATGGTCACTGTATTGCAAAGGGTTGCGATGTTAAAGGAATGATGCATGAAATCATGGGTAAAGCTGATGGTTTGTGTAAAGGTAAAGGCGGGTCAATGCACATAGCTGATCTTAGTAAAGGAATGTTAGGTGCAAATGCTATAGTTGGAGGAGCTCCACCTACGGCTGTGGGAGCAGCTCTAACTGCTAAAACCCTTGGAAATAATACAGTTGCTGTAGCTTTCTCAGGTGACGGTGCTTCAAATCAAGGGACGACCTTTGAGGCTATGAATATGGCTGTTGTTCTCCAAGTTCCTGTTATTTTTGTTTTTGAAAATAATGGCTATGGAGAACATACAGGAGCTGATTATGCTGTAGGTTCAAAAGATATAGCTCAAAGAGCTGAAGGGTTTGGTCTTCCTACCTATAAAGTGGACGGTACTGACTTTTTTGATGTATATGAAACTGCAGGAAAAGCTATAAAAGATGCTAGGGAAGGTAAAGGTCCGTCTGCATTAGAAGCTGATACAATAAGATTTGGGGGTCATTTCATAGGAGATCCTCAAAATTACCGAGCTGAAGGTGAGTTAGATAAACTTCGAGCTGAAAGGGACTGTTTAAAAATTTTTAGGAGTAAGGTTCTCTCGGACTTTGATCTAAAAGAAGAAGAATTAAATTTAATAGATAAAGAGGTTAATGCCCTTATTGAAGGTTGTACTAAGTCAGGTTTAGCTGCGCCTATGCCAGATACAAAAGAATTAACTTCAGATGTTTATCTAAATTATTAAGGAGTAAAAGATGCCAGAAAAGACTTATACGGAAGCTCTCAACGAAGCCCTTCATCAGGAAATGGATAGGGATGACACTGTCATAGTGATCGGCGAAGATGTTGCAGGAGGAGCAGGAACGCAAGGAGATGATGTTGAAGCAATTGGAGGTATATTTGGAGTCTGTGCGGGTTTAGGAAAAAAATTTGGCAGAACAAGGGTTATAGATACCCCTATAACAGAATCTGCAATTGTAGGGACTGCAGCTGGAGCTGCTATGACAGGTCTTAGACCTGTTGCCGAACTTATGTTTGTAGATTTCTTGGGAGTTTGTTTTGATCAAATTTATAATCAAACTGCCAAATTTAGATATATGTTCGGAGGAAAAGCTTCAACACCTCTTGTTATAAGAACTGCTGTAGGAGCAGGTTTAAGTGCAGCTGCCCAACACTCTCAAACCATGTTTTCAACTTTTACATCAGTACCTGGATTAAAGGTGGTCATGCCTTCAAATCCTTATGATGCGAAAGGATTGTTGATTCAAGCAATTAGAGATGATGATCCGGTAATTTTTTGTGAACACAAACTACTCTATGCAATGAAAGGAGAAGTACCTGATGAGGATTATACTATTCCTTTTGCAGAGGCTAATTGGTTAAGAGATGGAGAAGATCTAACTATTATTGCTTTTTCTGCTATGGTTCCTAAAGCGATTGAAGCAGCAGATAAACTTGCAGAAGAAGGAATTAAATGTACCGTTATAGATCCAAGAACTACATCTCCATTGGATGAAGAATCAATTCTTGAATCAGCTGAAGAAACTGGTCGAGTGGTAATTGTTGATGAGAGTACGCCTCGTTGCAGTATAGCTTCTGATATTTCTTCAATAATTGTTGATAAAGCTTTTAAAGCTCTTAAGGCTCCAATAAAGAAAGTCACGGCTGCCCATAGCCCAGTACCATTTTCTCCTGCTTTAGAACAAGCTTTTATACCACAAACTGAAGGAATAATTGGAGCCTGTAGAGAGGTATTAGGAAGCAACTAATTTATCTATGAACAGCATAGAAGCAATCACAGTTCCTCAATGGGGCTTAACTATGACTGAAGGAACTTTAGTTAAATGGAATGCTTCTGAAGGAGATGCTGTACAAGAAAAAGGAGAAATTGCAGAGATAGAGACAGAGAAAATAGTAAATGTTCTTGAATCTCCAGCTGATGGAATATTAAGAAAGATAATAGGTAAAGAAGGAGACACGTTTCCAGTAGGAGCTTTAATAGGTATATTAGCTAGTGAATCTACACCGGAAAAAGATATAGATAAATTTATTGAACAGTATAAACCCATAGAATTATCAGCTCCTTCACAAAGTACAAATGAAGTAACTTCATCTAATACTGTTTCTTCAGTACCACCTTCAACTTCTGCTCCTGGAGAAGGCCGAGTAAGTCCAGCTGTAAAAAGACTTGCTAAAAAACTTGGGGTTGATTTAACAGAGGTTTCGGGATCTGGAAGAAATGGTCGCATTTCTAAAGAAGATGTAGAACTAGCATCAAAAAATATTTCCATCAACCCAGAGAATGAAGTTCAATCTGATAACAATGACAATCCATTTGATTCTATTCCGCTCACTAGCATGAGAAAAACCATAGCTAAACGGTTAACAGAATCAAAACAGAATATTCCTCATTTCTACCTCACAGCAGATTATTCAATAGATAAATTATTAGTTAAGCGAAAAGAAATGAGTAAGGAAAATTTAAAAATTTCTGTAAATGATTTGCTTATTTATTGTGTTGCAAGAGCTTTGATAGAAGAACCGAGAGCTAATGTCCAACTGATAGAGGACGAAATAAGACAATATAGACATGCTGATATTTCTGTAGCCGTAGCTACAGATTCGGGGCTAATAGCTCCAATAGTAAAAAAAGCTGATACAAAATCTATCCAAGAAATAAGTGAGGAATTTGCTGGTTTAGCTAAAAGAGCTCAAAAAGGAAAATTACGAAGAGAAGAAATTCTGGGAGGTACTTTTAGTGTTTCTAATCTTGGTATGTTTGGAATCAAGCATTTTGAAGCCATCATCAACCCTCCTCAAGGTGCCATTCTAGCTATAGGAGGAGCCATAGAGAAAATTATAGCTTCTGAGGGTAAGCCTTTATCAGCAAATATAATGAGTGTGTCCTTATCTTGTGATCACAGGGTGATTGACGGTGCTGTAGGTGCTAAATTCTTACAAGCCTTGAGAAAGCATGTAGAAGAACCTGAATAAGAAAAATATGGGTATTTCAACAGAAAAAATTGAAAAAGAAATTTTAAAACGATCTCTTGAAGAGTTTAATAGGACTAATTCACCACCAAGAGGATTTGAAGATCTTCCTGAAATTCCAGCAGAAAGATATATAAATGCAGAGTTTAATGATCTAGAAAAAGAGGCTATTTGGAATAAATGTTGGCTTTATGCAGCTCATACTGATCAATTAAAGAGCCCAGGTGACTATATATTATGGAAGGACGCTGGAGTGCCTATAATCATAGTCAGATCAGAAGATAAGGAAATAAGAGCCTTTTATAACACCTGTCGTCATAGAGGTTCCTCAGTAGTTAGAGAAAATTCAGGAAATACTACTCGTTTTGTATGTCAATACCACAGCTGGGCTTACGACCTGTCTGGTAAGCTTGATTTTGTTCCAGATTCAAGGGATTGGAAAAGCTTAGACAAAAGCTGTAAAAACTTAATTCCGGTTAGATGTGAACTTTGGGGTAATCTTATTTTCATTAACCAAAACGTAGAGGCAATGTCTCTAAAAGAGAATTTAGGGGTAGTTGATAAAATTCTGGGACAGTTTCAATTAGAAAAAATTAGGTATGTAGGAAAGAGATCTTGGGAAGTTAATTCAAACTGGAAAGTGTGCCAGGATGCTTTTATGGAAGTCTATCATCTGAATACAGTTCATCCTGATACAGTTTCTCAACTACTAGATCATAAAGGTGCCGTTATGGTTTTATTACTTAATGGTCATTCAATTATGACAACACCAAACCGATCAAAATTATCAGTTGATGGATTAAAAGTAGATGAAAGCAGAGGAAGTGATGCTTCTAATGCATATGGATCTGGAGACTCTCAAGGGAAGAGCGGTACACCTCTAGAAATAGAGACTGTGAGAGAACTTGCTAGAAATAATAACCTTTCATTTAATTTTTTTCCAAATATTGTTACTCCCTTAAACCCTTCCGGTTTTCCTTTTTTACAATTTTGGCCTGTAACATTAAATACTTGTCGAATGGATGTGCATTGGTTTTCTCCTAATTGGGGTGAAGGAGAATTGCCCAACAAAAAAGCTTGGAAAGAAAGAATGGATCTTTTTGATGAAATACTTTTGGAAGATACCTTGAATATACCATGGATACAAAAATCTCTAGAATCCCCTGGATTTAAGGGTGTACCACTAAATTATCAAGAAAGAAGGATTTATTACACTCATCAAGAGATAGACAAAGTTATAGGTGACAAATCTATACCTGAAAAATGTAAAGTAGAGCCTGTTCTAGATAAATTTGTAGAAAACTGGTCTTAGTAAAAAAATGAGTTCCACTCTTAAACATTACCCCATCTTAATTAACGGTGATTTAATAACCACAGAACAACAAATAAAAGTGGTAAACCCTTCAACAGAAGAAATATTTGCTACCTGTTCTAAAGCTTCTGCTCATAATCTTGATGGAGCCGTTAAAGCAGCCAAAAAAGCACAAAAGAAATGGGAAAAATCTGACCTGCAGACAAGGCAATCTCTTCTGAATAAAATAGCTGACGTACTTTCTGAAAACTCAGAAGAACTAGCTAGACTTCTTACTTTAGAGCAAGGAAAAACATTCGATAATGCCAAAGGAGAAGTAGAGTATTCAATAATATATTGCAAATATTTTGCCTCTCAAGAATTAAAAACTAAAGTTGTAAAGGAAGATGAAACTTCAGTTGTAGAGTTACACCGGAAGCCATTAGGGGTGGTAGCTGCAATTGCCCCATGGAATTTTCCTCTCTTAATTGCAGTTTATAAAACTGCTCCCGCACTGCTGGCAGGAAACTCAATTATACTTAAACCTGCCCCTTCTACTCCTCTAACTACCTGTCTGTTTGGAAAGTTAATTAAGGAAATTATCCCCAAAGGATTGATTAATATTATTACCGATGAAAATGAACTTGGACCATTACTCACTAGCCATGTAGATATAAGTAAAATCTCCTTTACTGGATCTACTGCAACAGGGAGGAAAGTTGCTGAAAGTGGAGGACCTTCTCTTAAAAGAGTCACTTTGGAATTAGGTGGAAATGATGCTGCCATTGTTTTAGATGATGCTAAGCCTCTTAAGATAGCTGAAGATATTTTTAATTCTGCTATGGCAAACACTGGGCAAATCTGTGCAGCTATAAAGAGACTTTATGTACACAAGAACATCTATGAAGAAATGTGTGATGCTTTAAAAAAAATAGCTGATAGCACTATTGTAGGGGATGGCTTTGAACAAGGTACTGATTTGGGACCTCTTCAAAACAAACAACAATATGAAAAAGTAAAAAATTATATTAATGAGGCTAAAGAAAAGGGGAAAGTGATTTCTGGAGGAGAGATACCTGACAAACCGGGTTATTTCATTCCTATAACCCTGATTAAAGATGTTGAAGATGGATTAAGTTTGGTAGATGAAGAACAATTTGGACCTGTATTACCTGTTATTAAATTTAATGAACTTGATGAAGTAGTAGAAAAAGCTAATGCCTCAAAATATGGCTTGGGTGGTTCTGTATGGAGTGAAAATACGCAAGTAGCAAGAGATATAGCACAAAAACTTCAGGTAGGTACTGTTTGGGTAAATCAACATGCAGCAATAGGACCTGATATTCCTTTGGCTGGAGCTAAAGATTCTGGTATTGGGGTTGAATGGGGAGAAGAAGGTTTAAATGAATTTTCCCAAATTCAAATTGTAAATGTAAAGAAATAAACAAGGAGAGACTTATGTCTAAAGGTATAGAAATAGTTAACCAAGCTTTAGAAATGTTAAAAAAAGGTGACTTTGATACCTATGAAACTTTACTGGATGATAACATGCATTTCAAAATGATAGGGCAAACCATCCTTTCAGGTGAAACTCACAACAAAAAAGAATTTTTATCTACTGTTGGCAAGCTAATGGATTACTTAGAAGCACCTATCCAGCTCCAAATTAGAGAAGTAATTGACGCAGGAGATACAGTGGTTTCAATAGCTCAAGGAAAATCAATATCTAAAAAAGGAGAAGCCTATAACAATGAATACTGTCATGTATGGAAAGTAAAGAATAACAAGATTGTTGAATTGACAGAATACTTAGACACTGAAATGTTAGCTCAATTACTTTGTAAATAGTTTTAAAAAGATTAGCGTGAGTCTAGTACCCATACTTCTTACTACCAAAGGTCACCCTTTTGAGAAAGGACCTTTTTTTCAACTTTTTGATTCTCTAGAAGAGGTAGATTACACCCACATTGAACACCCTGCAGCTCAGCTTATTCTCAATCCTTTGGGTACTAAAAATTATTCAGTCTTGGTTTTTTATGACATGCCTGGAATAAATTTTGAAGGAGATGAACCTGGTCAAGAAATCCCACCAAGTGAGGAATTTAAAAAAGGGTTTAATAAACTGGTTGAACTTGGCAAGCCTATGCTCTTTCTTCATCATTCTATAGCCTCTTGGCCTAATTGGGATGAATACGGAGAAATTATAGGAGGTAGATTTCTCTACAGAAGTAAAGAAATAAGGGGCAAAATTAAACCTGATTCGGGTTATCGTCATGAAGTTAAATATACTGCTAAGGTTATTAAAGAACACCCAATAACAAAGGGTCTATCTGAGTTCCCCATGTGTGATGAGTTATATTTAGCTGAAGTTTTTGAAGATTCTATTACCCCCCTTGTAGAGAGTGATTACAGATTTACCCAGGAAAATTTTTATTCTGCAACTCAAGCTATAGAAGGGAAAATGTATAACAATAAAAATTGGCTCCATGATAATGGTTCCCCTTGCATTGCCTGGATTAAAAATTATCAAAATAGTCCTATTGTTTATCTTCAAATGGGGGATTCTCCTGACACTTATGAGAACTCCTCCTACAGACTCCTTGTAAAAAATTCTTTAACTTGGCTTAACAGTAATGAAGCAAAAATATGGGCAAAAGGTGATTAAGAGATGAGTAGTTTATTAAATAATAGATCAGCTGTAATAACTGGTGCGGCAAGCGGTATTGGAGAGGCAACGGCAAGACTTTTTAGTGAAAACGGTGCCAAAGTGCTAGCTTTTGATTTAGATCCCTCTATAGAAACTAAATTCAACAATGTAAAGTCCATATCTGGTATTCAATTAGATATTTCATCTGATAATGCACCTGAAGAGCTGTACTCTGCTATAGAGAGAGAATTGGAAGGGCTTGACATACTGATGAATAATGCTGGAGTAATTACTAATAGCGTCATAGAAGAAATGACTGATGAGGAATGGAGGAAGGTTTTTTCTGTAAATGTAGACGCAACCCTTAGGATTACTAGATGTGTTTTACCCTTTATCAGAAAAAGTGATTATGGAAGAATTATAAATATAGGCTCCATAATGTCTTCTTTGGGGGATTCTGGCTTATCAGCTTATTCAGCATCAAAACATGCTGTAGCTGGGTTAACTAAATCAATTGCAGCTGAAATAGGTCCCTCAGGTGCAACAGCAAACTTCATTCAACCTGGAGCAATAATAACTGGGATGACGAAAGAAGCTTTAACAGTTAAAGAATTTAAGGATTTCTGGTCTAATCGCTCTTCCCTTAAAAGGCTAGGAGAACCAATTGATATTGCTAGAGGGGCTCTGTTTCTGGCGTCAGATCTAGGAGCTTTTGTATCAGGCCATGGTCTAGTTATAGATGGTGGAGCTTTGGTTGCAGGATCTTGGTAAAGTCTTTCCATTCTAAAAAGAAGAATGTATATTGGCACTATTGAGCCACATTAGTTATGGGGAAAAATCTAGGGAGAAAAGACATGGCAAAACATTGGAAATACTTTTCTGATCAGAATAAACAGCCTGATCCTGATTACGGTACAGATTTAATTTCTAAGGAAAGATACATTTCTAAAGAATTTAAGGAACTAGAGACAGAAAATATCTGGAAAAAAGTTTGGTTAATGGGTGGTCCACTTGTTGATCTTAAAAAACCGGGAGACTATATAGCCACAGAAATACTTAATGAACCAATTCTAATTTCAATGGGTCATGATAAAAAAATTCGTGCTTTTTATAATGTTTGTCAGCATCGAGGTAATAAGCTAGTCCATACTAAAAAAGGTAATGCTTCTGAGCATAGTTGTAGTTTTCATGGATGGAAATATAAAGCTAATGGAGAATTAGGGTGGGCTCCTGATGAAGAGACATTTCCACAAGGTATACCATGTGATAAGTTGGGCTTAAAGGAGCTTCCTTGTGATACAGCAATAGGCTTTGTCTGGTTCAGTCTGAATAAAGATGTTGAACCATTAGACGAATACTTAGGGATAATTAACGAGCATCTAAATCCTTATCATTTTGAAAAGCAATACCTGATAAATGATGTGACTGTGGAGATGCCATACAACTGGAAAACTTCTGTCGATGCCTTTAATGAAACTTATCATGTAGTTCAAACTCATCCTGAACTGACTACTTGGCTAGAAGATTTAGACATACAAATTGACTGTTATGATAAACACAATCGTTATCTTGTTCCTTTTGGAACACCCAGTAGTCATATGGAAGACATAAAAACAATATCTGATGACTTAAAGCTATATATGGAGCAAGCTGGTATGGATCCATCTAAATTTAAAGGAGATGCTACTGAGGTTAGACGAGCCATTCAACTACACAGAAGAGAGCATGGAAAAGAGATGGGATATGATTTTTCTGAACTGAACGATGATCAACTTTCAGACGATTTTCATTATTTAATTTTTCCCAATATAACCTTAAATATTTACCCTGAATCAATGATGCTATTTAGACAAAGACCTCATCCTACAGATCCAAATCAGTGCTTCTTTGATCTACAAAACTATGTGATGCAACCGAATGCTAATATTCCTGGCGTTACGGATAGAGAAAGAAGAATTGGGGGCGGAAGAACTGAAAAAATACCTGAAGTACCTGAAAGACCTCTTCACAGACAATTTAAACATGGAGAGGAATCTTTGGGTCTAGTCTTGGATCAAGATGCTTATAATCTACCTAATGTCCAGCTAGGTATGAATTCTGTTGGATATGATGGTCTCTGGCTTGGCTCTCAAGAACTGAGAATACGACATTTTCATGCAACTATTGATGATTATGTTTTTAAAAATAGAAAATAAAAGGAGAAAATTATGGATTTAGAATTAAAAGGAAAAAAGGCTATTGTGACGGGTGGAAGTAGAGGTATAGGCAAATGTGTTGCTCAAACTCTTGTTAATGAAGGTGCAGAAGTCGGTATCTGTGCAAGAAATGAAGAAGAGGTTAAGGCAGCTGTTGATAGCTTGTCATCAGGAGGATCAAAAGTAATAGGAGCAGTAGCAGACGTAGGTGATAGCGATTCTTATAAAGCTTGGATCACATCTGCAATTGAAGATCTTGGAGGACTAGATCTATTTGTTGCTAATGTAAGTGCTGGGGGTGGAAATAACACTGAAGAAGGTTGGAAAGCCAATTTTGAGGTAGATGTTCTGGGAACCGTTAGAGGAATTGAAACAGTTACGCCTGCCCTGTCTGATTCCAAAGGAAGTGTCGTTATAATTTCGACTACGACAGCTATAGAAAATGGACCCGGTGCTGGGGCTTATGGAGCCATGAAAGCAGCTTTAATAAATCTTTCTTCAGCCAAGGCTCAAGAACTAGCGCCTCAAGGTGTAAATTGTAATGTAGTGAGTCCAGGTCCAATTTATATTGAAGGTGGAGCATGGAATTTTATTAAAGATAATATGGAAGATTTTTATAAGGCTACTTTATCTGCCATTCCGACCGGAAGAATGGGAGCAGCACAAGATGTTGCAAATGCAGTTGTATTTCTAGGGAGTCCTGCAGCAAGTTATATTACTGGAACTAACATAGTTATAGACGGCGGATTTACAAAAGGGGTTCATTTCTAATGACTGATCCAAAAAAAATAAAGGCTTATCTTGTTGCAGGTGGAAAATATCATGATATTGATTATGCGAGACTGGAAATCCTTAAGATACTTGGAGAAGATGAAAGAATAAGAACTAGAGTTGCAGAAAACTATAAAGATATAGAAGCAATAAAAGATTCAGACTTTCTCATCACATATACATGTGATGTTATGCCTAGTTTAGAAGAGCAAGAATTTCTAAGAGAATATGTATCATCAGGAAAGAGGTGGTACGCCTTACATGGAACAAATTCTATTCTTAGGTTCCTGTCTGACGGTAGAGTGGAAAGTCCTAGATGGGCCCCTCATTTCATGGAAACTTTAGGGTCTCAATTTATATCACATCCACCTATAGAACCCTATACTGTAGAGGTAGCTGACAAGGATAATTCTTTAGTTAAAGGGGTAGAACCATTTGAAGTAACTGATGAACTCTATTTGATGGATTTGCATGGAAAACTTGAAGTTTTGCTTGACACCGAGTTCGGAGGACAGACGGAAGGTTTTGTGGATAGTGAGTGGGAAAAAAGAAGATGGCCCGTATTCTATATTCACCCATTTGATAAAGGAGCTGTGTTATATCTTACTTTAGGTCATTGTCGAGGTCATTATGATATGGAACCGTTAATGGAATACTATCCTGAAGTTGAAAGATGCTCTTGGGACTTACCAGTTTTTTATGATCTCTTAAGAAGAGGCATTGACTGGGCTAAAGATCATAAGTAAAACTCAACTACCTTATTCAACACAAAATACTTAAACTAGCTTAAGCATTTTATAAAATTACAAAAAGAAATTAATAATGAGCAAACATCTAAAAAAAGAAAAGAAAAACTTAAAACCAGGAGAAGCTAGATCTCCTTATAAAAGTTACACTGAATACCTAAATGAAGATTCCCAAAAAGTACCAGCAGTTATCCTGGAAGAGCATTTTGAGTACCTTGGGTCTCAAGATCTTTCTATGGAAAGATACACTTCTGAAGATTTCTTTAAAAAAGAAGCTGAGTGTATGTGGACTAGAGTCTGGCAATTTGCCTGTAGAACTGAAGATATTCCCAACGTAGGGGATAGTCTTGTCTATGATATTCTTAATTGGTCCTTTATCCTGGTTAGATCTGAGAAAGATAAAATTTCTGCTTATTACAATTCTTGCTTACACAGAGGAAGAAAATTAAAAACACATAGATCTAATACTTCAGATATTAAATGTCCTTTTCATGGTTATTGTTGGAATCTAGATGGCACCTTGAAAAATGTGCCAGCTCCTTGGGACTTCCCTCATGTAAATGAAGAAGAATGGAAACTTCCCAAAGTTAGAGTAGAGATCTGGGAAGGTTTTGTATTTATAAATATGGATGAGAATGCACCTTCGCTAGAAGAATATTTAGCTCCTTTACCTGAACATCATAAAAGGTGGAATCTAGGAGACTGCAAGAAAGTTATTCACGTTTCTAGAGTGGTTCCTGGAAATTGGAAAACTACCATGGAAGCATTTATGGAGTCTTTTCATGCTACAGAGATCCACCCTCAAATAAAACCTTTCACTACAGATGAGAATGCTCGTTATGACATCTATGGAGATCACATGAATAGAAACATAGCTCTGACAGGCAAGCCAAGCCCCCATTGTAAAGATGTAAGTGAGCAGGAAATCTTGGATACAATTTTTTATGGCTCGGGAAGAGTAGAAAATGAAGATAAAGTTCTTGTACCTGAAGGTGAAGAAGCTAGAAAAGTGGCAGCGAGAGTTATGAGAGAAAACCTACAAAATGCTGATGGGCATGATTATTCAGATAAATCTGACGCAGAGATGTTAGACGCTTTAGTTTACAATGTTTTTCCTAATTTTTCTCCTTGGGGAGGATTTCCCAATAATCTTATTTATAGATTTCGACCTAATGGAACCTCAGTTAATTCATCTATTATGGAAGTGATTTTTCTTGAACGTAATAATAAGAACTCTGAATCCAAAGATGCATATGTACCACTTCCCATTACTTATTTAAAAGAAAACCAAAGTTGGGCAGATGCTGAAGAATTGGGAGGACTTGGAATAATTTTTGATCAAGATATGTCTAATATTCCTGAAGTAGAAGCAGGTATGCGTACTTCAAAAAAAGGTGCTGTCACTCTAGGGAATTATCAAGAAAGTAGGCTCCGCCATTTTCATAAAACCATAGATAAATATATATCTAAAGGTCCTTTAAAGGTTTAGCCTATTAATCTTCTAGAAAGATATATTTAAAAAAAAAGAAGAAAAGGTATTAAAAAAATTGAAATATAATAATAAGAAGGGTGTAATTAGTTGGATGCCTCTGGGCAAATTTGATCTCGGGATTAATAAAATTAAGTATTTGTTTAGCATATTAATACTATTTTTTTTAGCGACTTGCTCAGAAGAAAAAGTTATAGGTTTTTTAGAAGGCGCTGGAGAAGTTACTAATAAAAATATTCCCCAATCTATAATTGATGAGCGAAAAAATACACAAAAAGAGGCTGCTTCAAAGAGGATAAGTAGTTCAAAAGAGATCCTCTTTGGTGATCTTCATGTCCACAGCACTTATTCAACTGATGCGAATTTGTGGAGCCTACCCATTCAATATGGAAGGAATGAAGGTGCTCATCCTGTATCTGATGCTTGTGATTACGCAAGATTTTGCTCTTCTGTAGACTTTTGGTCTATCAATGACCACGCCGAAGCTACTACACCAAGAAAGTGGAAATCTACAAAAGATTCAATTCGAGCCTGTAATGCTGTATCTAAAGATACAAGCAATCAAGATATGGTAACCTTTCTGGGATGGGAATGGACACAAGCTGCGACTAACAGAAATGAGCATTACGGTCATAAAAATATTGTACTTTTAGAAGAAGATGATGAAAAAGTACCACTAAGACCAATTGCTTCAACTGGAACGGGTGCTGACTTCATAAGAGGAAGAGTGCCACTCTTTGATATCTCTGAGGAATCTACTAAATTGGTATCCAAGAAAAAGGATATACAAAGGATTGCTAACTTTTCAGCGTTCAATGACGAATACAAAACTATTCCTAACTGTGATGGTGATGAATCGCTGTGGGATGAAAATTGTTATGAAGATGCTTCAACTCCTTCAGAATTATTCAGTAAACTAGAAGCTCTTAATACGGAACACATTGTTATACCACATGGTAATGCTTGGGGTATTTATACTCCACCAGGTCAATCTTGGGATAATCAGCTTTCGAAAGTTAACCCTTCAGAAAATCGTGAGTTACTTATCGAAGTAATGTCTGGTCATGGGAACTCAGAAGAATATAGAAATTTCAGAGCTATTGTGATTGATGAAGAAGGAAATATATCATGTCCAGAGACTTCAAGTTCTTATGAACCTACATGTAGAAGAGCGGCTAAAATAGCGGAAAAGAGATGTTTGTTAGAAGGTAAAGAAACTCTATTCTGTAAAAAGAAAAGTAATGAAGTAATGCAGCTATTTGCAGAATCTTCTATGAATCAACGCCAACAAATTGTGACGGATACAGAAGTGGAAGAATGGCTTAATGCTGGTCAATGTACAAACTGCTTTCTTCCAGCATACAATTATAGACCCAAAAGTTCTGTACAATATTCTCTAGCTAAGACTGATTTTAAAAATCAAAATAATCCAAAAAATTACAGATGGGGATTCATTGCTTCAAGTGATGTACATAGTGCAAGACCAGGAACTGGTTATAAAGAAATTTTTCGTCTAAAAAATACTGACGGAAATGGTCCCTCTAAACCTGAAGTAGCTGCAGCCCTACCAGGGTTATCTAGAAACCTAGAACTCCAAAGATTTTCCTCTTTTCTAACTACAGGAGGTTTAGCTGCTGTTCATTCTGAAGGAAGATCAAAAAAACAGATATGGGAAGCTCTAAATAATAAAGAAACTTATGGCACTAGTGGCGACAGAATCTTACTTTGGTTTCACCTTTTAAATGCTGTCCAAGGTAAATTACCTATGGGAAAAGAAGGAACTTTAGAAGAAAATCCTGTTTTTGAAGTAAGTGCTGTGGGTGCTTTTAAGCAGAAACCAGGATGTCCTGAGTTTAGTATAAATTCTCTAAGTCCGGAAAAATTAGAAAAATTATGTGGAGGAGAGTGTTATAACCCATCTGATGAAAGGAAAGTTATTTCTAGAATTGAAATTATTAGAATTCTTCCTCAAATATCCAAAGATGAAAACATAGGAAATCTTATTCAAGACCCTTGGAAAGTATTATCTTGTCCAAAAAACGAGGATGGTTGTACAGTTAAATTTGAAGACAAAGAATTTAAAGACTTAAACAGAGAGGTTATTTACTATGTTAGGGCTATCCAAGAATCTTCATTAGCTATAAATGCTGCTAACTTACGTTGCGAATTTGATGAACAAGGAAATTGTATAGAAGTAAACCCTTGTTTTGGAGATTATAGAACCTCCCATGAAGATGAATGTCTTGCTCCAAATGAAGAAAGAGCTTGGTCTTCACCAATTTTTGTAAACAAACTTAAAGGAAATAATCTCTAGCTCTTATAAGAAGGATCTAAAGGAGCTCTAGCTCCTCTTTCTAACTGATCTTTTGCCGGTCCATCATTCCAAGTATCTGTAGAAGGATCAAGTCTGTTCCAATCATAAACAGCATGTCTATGGGTAATTGCCCAAATACCATCTCTTTTTTCTAAACTATCTAAATATCTACCCGCAGCTACCATATCTGAATCATCTTCTTCACCTTTAATCCTGTGGAAAGCTAAAAAATAACTCTCTGTGCTTGCCTTATCTCCGTCTAAATCTACGAGAACATTACATATACAATGCTGAGTTGCTTCCATTGTTTTTAAAACTGGTATTACCCAAGTAATAAATTCTTCAGCTGAGCCTTTAAACTGGCCATGGTCATCAGTAGCTCCTTTATGGAAACATTCCTTAAGTAGGTTTTCATCACATCTATCAATACCTCTTGCTAACTTATAAATTACTTCTTGGATCTCTAATTTATCTGATGCAATTGATAGTCTTTTAATTTCTTCAACCTTCATATTACCTCCTTCATTATTTTTCTATTGTAATTTAATTTTTATAATTAGAATATTATAGGCACTGCAGAATGACCTTTCACAAATTCACTATAAAGATCCTTTACTCCATCATAATTTATTTTGTAATCAGGAATTCTTTTAAAGATATGTTCAAGTATTATTTTTGCCTCTAGTCTTGCCAAATGTTCTCCTACACATTTATGAATACCTATCCCAAAAGTTATCGCACTCAAAGAGTCTCTATATATATCGTATTTATCAGGATCTTCAAAAACACGCTCATCTCTTAAAGCAGAAGCAAACAGCATCATTACTTTGTCTCCTGCCTTTAAAGATTTATTGTAAAAGTTAGTTTCTTTTATTACAGTTCTACCAAGCATATTGTTTGGGTGTTCATAGCGTATGGTTTCGTTGTATGCATTCGATATAAGACTCAAATCTTTTATAATGGCTTCTTTAAAATGAGGATGCTTATCTAACAGTAAAAGAGTATTTGATACTGTTAAAGGAACCGTATCAGATCCTCCTATGATCATAGTCATGACTAAATTAGCTATCTCATCATTTGAGTATTTTTTCCCTTCTATTTCTGCATTCAGCCAGACCTCTAAGTGATCTTTTTTTTCTTCAGAAATTAGATCTCTTTTCTCTGGAATATATTCCTTTATTAGAGTAATAAGCTCCATCATTGCCTGCCCTCCTTCTTCAGAGGTGCCTATTTGACCGGGCTTTCTAGTCCAATAAATCCTTAATAAATCTCTTACACTCTTAGCAAGAGAATCTGGTAGACCTATAAAGCTACTAACCAACCTTAAAGAAGCAGGCAATACTAAATCGTGAATAACTTCAAAATTACCTTGTTCTAAGAGAGGGTCCATAAATCCTAGTAAGAATTTCTCCGCTCTTGGTCTAAATTCTGCAATCCTGCCCTTTAAATACTCAGGTTGTATTAAACTTCTATGTGCTTTATGCCTAGGAAGGTCCATTAAAGCAAAAGTTTCTGAGCCAGTTGGTTCTTCTAAAAGTAGTTGACTGGTTGTTACCCCTTGCTTGACGCTGAAATGTTCATAATCTGTACTTATAGATTTAACATCTTCATAGCGTGAAAAAAACCAACATTTATACTTTTCACTATAGTAGGCGGGTTCTTCTTCACGTAATCTCGCAAAAATAGACCTATCACCTGACATAAACTGTTCATCGTAAGGATCAAAATCTATCATTCTTGTATTTTATTAGCGTGTTTTACCATATCAGCAGATTTCTGAGTATCCATATACTCTCTTGCTTCTATTATCCTTTCCTCTTCAAATCTTAAAAAATAATGATATTCATTTTGATAAGGAACTCCATCCAAAAATTCAGCTGTACCTTTAGCTGTTACAGAAGCAAAGTTGTCATCTATTAAAATAGTTTCAACTTCAATTTTTAAGCCTTCTGGAAAGGCTTTTAATAATTCAAATCCTACACTCCCAAGAGATTCTAAGTTATGAAAACCTGATATGGTTGAGTCCCCTGGAATCCAATATTTTATATTAGGATGGTAATATTTTGTCAGAACCTTCTCGGAATCTCCTTCATTGACAGCCTTGAAGAAACCTAGAATAAATTCACGAGTTTTTTCTTTATTCATAATAATTTATATTTCCTCTCCTCTAATAGGTAAATCTGAAAAGATGTAAAGTTCATCGAGAAGCTTCATTACATTCTTGGATTCATTTTCAAGTTGCTTATTTGGACCTTGTTTAATTAATTTTGAAAATTCCTCAAGTTGATGACTAAAAGTTCCTCTTTTTGAGAAAGGTTCTTCTTTCAACTCAGTGTCTCTATTGGATAATTGAAGTGTTCCCCAAGCACTTCTAACAAAGTTATTTATCTTTAAACTTCCTTCTTTTCCAAAAAATTCTAACCATATTTTCATTTCTTCATTTGATTCAATGGAAGAATGAATATTTACTTTTGTTTTTTTTCCTACAAGTAATTCAGCTCTGCTTTCTATATCTATACGAGAATCGTCTTGATCAGTTTTAACTTGTGTAGAAATTATTTCAGGATATTCATCGAAAAAATGAATTAATGCATGCACTAAATAACAACCAGGATCCATAAATGCTCCCCCAGATAAACTAAAATCAAACCTTATATCCGGTTTGGGTATATTTACAGTAAATCTTCCTCTCATTTCAATTATCTCTCCGATCTCTCCTTTATTTATTATCTCTTTAGCTCTCAAGAAAGAAGGATGAAAAGAATGGTGATAAGCATCTAAAAGAATAAGATTCTTTTCCTTTGCTAATTCATATAAGCTAAAGGCTTCAAATCCATTGGAACAAAGAGGTTTTTCACATAAAACATGTTTTCCTGCTTCTATTGCCTTCTTGGCCCATTTATAGTGAAGACCGTTAGGCAAGGGTATATAAACTGCATCAATATCCTCGTCTTCAATTAAAGATTGATAACTACCATAATATTTTTCTATGGAATTGGCAGTAGCAAATTCTTTCGCCTTAGACTCTTTCCTAGATGCAACTGCCATAACTGTAGCTTCTTGAAGATCCTCAGCAGGCTGCATTAAGCCTTCTTCTAAAATTTTTGCTATTCCTAAACTTCCAAAGTTCATAGTTTCAAAATTAACCTTTCACTGGCACAATTAGACCATGTTGGATGAAAACAGCCTAGTCTTATGTGGAGCTACTTTAGGTTCAAACAATTTTGAAGATCTAGTTACAGCTGCTCGCTTAGGAGAATTTGATGCTATTAGCCTAATGGCAACTTTCTATGAAGATGCATTATCGAGAGGACTGACAGTTAGAGATATGGAAATGATACTTAATGATAATGATATGGTCATAGCTGAAGTAGATGCCCTCTTATCATGGCTTCCAGGTTCAGCTCCTGAAGAAGGAGCATCAGAATATGAGAAGGAAAATTATAATAAAAAGGAAGAATTGTTTTTCGAAATGGCAACCTTGTTTAAAGCTAGATCCATAAATATAGCTCAAGCATGGGGTCCTAAACTACCAGTTGAAGAAGTTTCAGAAGCTTTCTCAAAACTCTGTGATAAAGCACTAAATTACAATCTCCTAGTTTCATTGGAATTTCTTCCCTGGTCTGGAGTGCCAGACCTTAATTCTGCTTACGAGATAGTGCAATTTGCTGATAAACCAAATGGAGGTCTAATGATAGATACTTGGCATCACCATAGATCAGGAGGAGATCCAGAGGACCTGCTTAAAATATCTGGGGATAAGATAATAAGCATACAATTAAACGGCGTTTCAAAAGATCCTTGGGAAGATATTGTTGAAGAAACAATTTCAGCTAGATTGCTTCCTGATGAAGGAGAGAATGATGTGATTGGATTTGTAAGGAATCTAGACCAGATTAAGTCTAAAGCTCCTATAGGGATAGAAATATTTTCTAAAGAATTATACAAACTGCCTAAAGAAGAAATCGGTAGAATAACCGGCAATTCTTTAAGCAAAATAGTTAAAAAAGCCAGAGAAGATAGATGACAAGAAAAAAACAATTAGAAGGCAAGATAGCCCTAATAACAGGTGCTTCCCAAGGGCAGGGTGAGGCAGAAGCTAGACTCTTTGTAGAAAGAGGAGCCAAAGTGATTTTGGCAGATATTAATGAAAAAAAGGGACTGAAGCTCGAAAAAGAACTGGGGGATGCAACAAAATTCTTTAAATTAGATGTTTCGTCTGAAAACAACTGGAAAGACTTAAAAAAAGAAATAGACTCCAATTACAACCTCCTTGATATTCTCATCTGTAATGCTGGAATATCTCCAGCACCTAAAAATATAGAAGATCTTAAATTATCTGAATATATGAAAGTCATTAATACTAATCAAATTGGTACATTTTTGGGAATACAAGCTTGCATACCCTTTCTAAAAAAAGCTAAGAGCGGATCAATAATAACCATCTCTTCAACTGCAGGATTAAATGGTGTAACAGGACTTGCTCCTTATGCTTCAAGTAAATTTGCTATAAGGGCTTTAACAAAAGTTGCCTCTCTGGAATTAGGTCGTTATGGAATTAGAATAAATTCTATTCTCCCCGGACCAATAGATACAGAAATGTTAAGACCTGCAGGAGACTGGGGAGTGGATATGAGAGAGGCCCTTTCTAGTTCCAACCCAACTGGAAGAATAGGCACACCTACGGATGTTGCCGAGATGGCTGCCTTTTTGGCTTCAGATGTCAGCTCTTTCTGTAATGGAGCTGATTTTGTAGTAGATGGAGGCGTACTGGCAGGAACCTTTTCTTCTCCTGACACAAAAAGTCCCTGGGAAAATTAAAGGTTAATTCAATCTAATTAATTAAAAGCATCCATATCTAACCCACCTGGGACAACTTCCTTGGATTCATAAAAATAAGCAGTAGTTTTATCAACTGGGTTCTCTTCCAATATAGACTGGAATTTTATCATGTGGGGAGTTTTGAAATGTTCTTCAAGATCTTCCATGCTATCCCACTTTTCAGTAATCCTTAATACATTAGAGTTATTCAACTCGACACTAAATACATAGTCCTTACAACCTCTTTCCTTAAGGGTTTCCTTCTCCATCTCTTCTATATCGGATTTAAGTCTTGAAATATTGGAAGAATTGGTTTCTAAAATAGCATTTACAGTAATCATATATAATTCCTTTGTTTACAATTTCTTTGACTCATCATAAGAAAGTACCTGTCCACCCCCCTCTTGATGATTTTTTTCTAGGATAATTTTATATCCATCCACGGTAGATATTTCTTTAATTCCATCTATGTGCATTTTTTTATCTTTATACTCTGAAATCTCTAGAGTTTTATACTTTGCCTCCTTTGCGTCTCGAGCAGCCACAAAGAAATTCATGTGAGATTCATATATTCCTTCACCAACAGCAGGGTCGTAAAACCCCACATGAACCATATACAAGTTCATTTAATTTGGATTCCTAACCTTCAGGGGCGTCTGCATCGGGAGTAGCAGCCCACATTTTATCTCCATCATAAACTATCTTCTTTTCGCTTTTAAACTCAAAAATCACCCTTCCTGGTGAATCCAAAAATTGAGCAAATTGGTTTCTTTTTGCTTGTGAAGCTTCTGTATAAAGTCTTTCCGCCAATGCCGGGTAGAACCAGTCTTTAAGTTCTTGATTGCCCTCATGAATAACACAGTGACCCTTGTAAGTTACAGTTTTACCTCCACCCATATCGGTTCCTGTACTCGTCACACATATTGAGCTTCTTCCATCACGTCTGATAGCAGGAACCCTGGCTCTGTGCTTAGTAGCTGTTAACCATAATTTTCCTTCATGTTCTAAATAACTCATGATTACCCCTATTGGATGACCTTCTTTATTAGCCCACATAAAAGTACACTCTCTCTGTAATTCAATAAGCTCCACTTCTCTTTCCGGATCTAAGGGATATTGTGTTACGTCTTCATAATCTTTTGCTATTTCGTTCATTTTCTTACCTCCAAAGCGTTGATTTTAAACTAAAGACTCTTAAAGGCGAATACCTAAACGTTCTAGCAGAAAAATATAAAACCAGTAAGCAGTTCCTGTAGATAAAAGTGATATTGCTAAAGAAGATATAAAATCAAACTGAGTCTTTATGCAAATTGCAAATACTATAAAAAAGACTATTGAAGGAGGGATCATTATTAAAATACTGTTAGATAAATCTAAAACATTTTTAATATTTTTTGTATCGACATAAAGCCAGGTTATTGCAAGTACTGAGGTAAGGGGTATTGAAGCTATTATTCCCGCAAGTAAGGTAGACCTTCTTGCTATTTCCGAAATAGTTACTACTATTATTGAGGTTAATAAAATCTTGATAAATAAGTACATTCTTGCTCCTAATAGTATTCAAATACAACTTATCTTAAATAAAGTAATATTATAGAAGAAAGAATAGTAATCAATGAAAGAAGAACAATTAAAACCGGATGAACTTGTTGAAACACTGGAAGTACTAGATCCTTTAAAAAATGTTCAAGATTTAGCTGCACATGCAGCAGAAATATTAGCAAAGGAAGACATACCAACTACATGGGATGACATCTTAAAATTGCTGGAGAAAGATAATGTCTCAGAAAAGCTAAAATTGGCTTCTCATATTATCTTTAGGGCAAGTTTAATTCTAGAAGTCCTTGAAAGCTCTAAACTATCTAGTGAAGGATCCGAATTGAATAATTTGGTCTATAACACTATGTTAATGATGAATGCTGTTCAAGAGGCTGATATAAGGGGGTACTTCAAGAATAGCTCTAAAATTAACTACAGAAGGGTTATAGGAAATACCTCTTCGATGAAATCCGCTGTAAAGAAAGAAAAAATTATTAACACTATCAGAGAGCTTGCCAGGAAAAATCCAGAGAAAAAAATTACTTGGTTGAGAAAAAAGGCCTCTATAACCTTGAGTAAGAAAGGTGAAAGAGGCTATAGTTATAGACAAGTTTTAAGAGATACAAAAGGAATAAGAATTAAAAAATAGGAGGGATACAATGAGCAAGCATAAGTTTAGATTTTCATGGCAAGCATTTGAAGCCCAATCAGCACAAGATTGGTGTGACAAAGCTAAGAAAGCAGAGGATTCTGGATTTTCAGCTTTCCATCTTGCTGATCATTATCTAGGGCCAGGTCCAGCACTAGAAGCGGCAGCACATCCAGTTCAAAATTTAGCTGCAATTCCAGCCATCATGTCTGCAGCATCTGCTACTAACTCTATAAAAGTAGGATGCAGAGTCTTCTGTACCAGCTATCGTCCGGCAGGAGTTCTGGCTAAAGAGGCAATGACAATAGATTTCTTAACTGAAGGGAGGCTTGAGTTGGGGCTTGGTGCCGGATGGGTATCAAGTGAATACGAAGCATTAGGAATTCCTTTTGATAGTCCCGGGAAAAGAATAAAAAGACTTGAAGAGACAATAAGAATAATCAAAGCACATATGAAAGGGGAAGATCTTGATTTTATTGGAGATGAAGTAAAAGCCTCTGGTTACCAGGGTCTTCCTGCATCTCCCAATGGGAAAGTGCCCTTGATGATTGGAGGGGGAGCTCCAAAAATTTTAGGTTTAGCTGGTAGAGAAGCTGACATAGTTAGCATAAATTATAATAACAAAGATGGTCATCTAGCAGGTTCTAGGGATAAAGATACATCCAAAGAAACCTTAAAAAAAATTGAATGGATAAAACAGGGTGCTAAAGAAAGATTTGAAGAAATTGAATTAGAGATAGGAGCTTACTTAACCATAGTAACTGACAATCAAACTGAAACAGCAAAAGCCTTTACTGAAATGCTTGGAATGGAGGTAGATGACATTCTTTCCTTTCCTCATGCTTTAATAGGTTCTGTTGATTATATTTGTGAAGAATTGGAGAAGAGAAGGGAATTATACGGGATAAATTATATTTCTTTTCCAGATAGTGCAGCAGATTCAGTAATACCGGTTGTTGAAAGACTATCGGGCAAATAAAATCAGTTTCCTCAGAATTGGTGGGCCGTCTGCGACTCGAACGCAGGACCAATTCCTTAAAAGGGAACTGCTCTACCAAACTGAGCTAACGGCCCAAACCT
>CAZWMS010000024.1:0-25332 GCA_964635015.1 uncultured Gammaproteobacteria bacterium
GAACAACCGGTGCTACGGCAACGAGAACAACCGGTGCTACGGCAACGAGAACAACAGGTGCTACGGCAACGAGAACAACCGGTGCTACGGCAACAAGAACAACTGGATCTACTGCTACCGCTACTACAACTAGTGGTGACTTGAGCTATGCAGGTTCAGGAGAATACACTTCTGCGCAAGCAGCATTTGAATCTGGTTCAAGATTAACCTATTACGATTATATTGGAGCGATAGATGTAGCCGATGGAGCTGCACCAACTTTAACTGATGTTGCTAATACAGGTTTTGCTGGTTCAGGAGATACAGCTGCTGAGGTGCGTGAATTCACATACGTTATTCCTGATGCAGGACAAAGTTCACTTGATTCATATGACGATACTTCGCTTGTAGGTGACGATATTACAGATGCACAGACTGCAGACGGAACGGCTTTGTTTGTAAACCCAGATACAGGTGGAAATACTCCTGGCTATCAAGGTGAGTACGTTACTGCTGCTTTAGGTGGTGGAACTACAAACTTGGGACAAGATGGATATGCTCCTCTGACAGGAACGTTACAAGATGCTTCTGGAACAATAGGTAGAAAATTAAGAGACAGTGACAGCATTCAGTTGGATGCCGATGGAAATCCTGTGACTTCAATGGAGGCATATGTTATCCCTCAAGGAACACCTCAGACTGATGGAACAGGAGGTTATAAAGACCCTAACACAGACGGAGGCTCACCAGGTACAGCTGGAGCAGATCAAACAGATTATGTAGTGGGAGCCTACGGTTCCGGTACGGGGCAATTGGATGACAATTATGCCGGTGTATTGGCTTCAGGGACTTACACGAGTGATCCAGGTCAGGCGGGTCAAAATGGAGCTGTTGATGGTGATACCACTGCTGGACTTACTTACTCAGTTGCATATGTTATACCTCCAGAAACTTACGCAAACGGAATAGCTGTACCATTCAGAGATCCAAACACTATTGTCTCTGATACTGTTGGAGGTGGATCTCCAGGTTCAAACCCTAGTACTGAAACTTATGTTAAAGGAGCTCCTGGAGGAGGAAATGAAACCCTTGGTAAAGGGGAAGGCTTAGTAGATGGTAATCCTTCCAGTATCGTAGGAGGAACTATGAATCCAAGTTCTGATGATTACTCTGATGTTGGTTACTCTGAAGAATATGCAATCCCTTTTTCCGCCACAAATGATTATGGAGATCCTAATTCAGGAGTGATAGGTCAAACCCTTGATGGAGGAGGAGCAGCGCCTGGGTATCAAGGAAGTTCTGTGGGTCAAGGTAGTGGAGTCGGTCTAGCCATTGCTGAAGGAGTAGGTTATTCCGAGTCTTATGTAATACCTTTCACTTCTGCTGATGGTCCTATAACTTTTGACCCTCTTACAGGTGTTGACAGTACAACGCCTGGTTACCTTGAAACTGCGTATGTAGATCCTAATACTGGTGGAGCGGCTCCCGGGTATCAAGGAAACTACGTAACGGGTGCTAGTGATGGAAATGATGCTACAACTCAACCAAATGAGACCATGGGAGCTGTAGAAGCATATGAAATTGGAACACTATGGGATGGAACAGGGGATGGTTATGTTGATCCTAATAATGCTGCAGATCAAACTGCTGTTAGAGGTTCTGGTCTCGGAGATACTGCTTTGATAGGTGATATAGGTTATGAAACATATGAGATTCCTTTAACTATTACTGGAGAAGGTGATCAAGCACGAGTTGGTGATTATATAGATCCTAATACTGGTGGAGCGGCTCCAGGTTATGTAGGTGATTATGTCACAGGTGCAGTTGGATCAGGAAATGCTCCGAGTGGAGAAAGTAATGTTGGCAAAGGATACTCTGAAGACTACTTTATAAGTTCGTTGACAATGGTTGATCCTAATACTGGTGGAAATGCCCCTGGTTACCAAGGTGAGTACGTGACTATCTCGGGAAATAGTGACCAAACAACTTTAGTGAATTTGACTGAAGAGTTCTTAGGAGAAAATACTGATGCCGGAAAGACAACAATTACAGAACCATCTACAACAACAAAGGCTACAATCGTAACTTCTGTTGCAACGAGATGTACAGCTAATTGTGACTAAAAGGAAAAGCTAAGACAGATAAAAAACCCGCCAACAGGCGGGTTTTTTTATTTAAATTAATTTATTGTTTATATAGATGGAGCTTTGGTAATCTCTAAGGAAATAGCAGGAACATTGGGAGCTATCTGTTGTAAACTTTTCCATACAAATCCAGTTTTTGGGTCAACCCAGTATAAATTCTCATGTTTCCATTTTATCCTTTTATTTTCTACAACCTCTTTAATTAGAATAACCTTATATTCTCTATCTAATATTTGAATACTTTCTTCTTCACTTTCTAGCTTGGTGTAAACCCGAACAGTCAATCCCTTGACCATAGGATTGTCCAAACTAATAACTCTAGTTGAATAGAAAAATATTTCTTTTTCAAATGTGATGAGTTCATGAAAGGAAACATTTCCTTTGATGATGTCAAGAAAAGAGATATCGCCACTTGTTTTTTTATGAGAAATAGATCCTTTAATTAGCTTTTCAAATTCTGGATCATTGTCATAATAATAATCTACAAGATTATTATTTAATCTCGAAGTTCTTATTATTCTGCCTTTTTTAATTTTAACTAATACTGAGTCTTTACTAACATATGAATAATTATCATCTCTTTTCTCTTGGAGAATCATAAGTCCTGCAGGACCTTTGCCTATTTTGATTCTCAATGAAGCGTACGGAATGCCCTCCACCATTTCTCTTGTGATAGGATAATCCGGGTATCCTAATAGAACCTTAGTAAAGGAATTTACCCAGATATTAGATTTAAACCAATCACTTACTGGGTTAATAATAGAGTTCTGTTTAGCTCCACATGAAGATAATAAAATTACTAAAATAAATAAAGTTATTAATGTTTTCACTTTTAACTAGTCTAAGATGTCTTCCCAATCTCTTTCAATTTCATATTTAGCAGTATTTCCTGTAATAGCATACAAAGAATGATGCTGAACTAAAAGTGCTCCCCCATCTCTAGTTAAGGGGTGAATACCAAAGAAAACTTGTCCAGTGGTAAATCTGGTGAAAAATAAATCGTGTGGAATTTGAAAATAAATACCTTTATCAAAGCCTCCTTCCCCAAATTCTTCTGCAGTGGCATCTGTTCTGGTAAAGAAGAATCCCAATCGAAGACCAGTTTTAAATCTTCTTGAAACATCTAAGGTCGCTCCACGGTCTCCTGCAAGAAATTTACCAGCCATTACTTGTGCTATTACTCCCTGTTTTGGAAATTCTTTGTAAATCTCTACATGACCAGTCTCTGTTTCATACTCCGAATTTTGAGTATTTATAGATTTGCCTTTAAGAAAACCAAACTTTTGTTTATAGTCCCTCTGCTTTACTCTGTGAAGAGCAAGTCCTACTGCCCAGGTCTTATTGAAAGGACGGTATAGAATTTCTCCCCCAACACCCCCGAACATCTCTTCCAATAATCCCGCATCTAATCTAGCATAAATATCTCTATAAGGTGAAAAGATATAATCCAGCTTCATTCGCATAATATTATTTTTACCTTCTTTTAAATATTCTTGTATATCACTTCTTACATGTGGAAGAGTGCTGTCACTAGGAGTCTTTAAAAGATCAAAATTTTGCCAAAGGTTCAATCCTATGACTGTATTAAGTTCAAGGCCTCTCATAAATTTAATAGTATTATTTATCCTTATCCATAGTTGACCTAAATAAAATGCCTCAGGTCCCCCAATCATATTTCTGACAGCTGGTGCAATATTGGTTCTAATTTCAGGAAATTTTACAGTAGGTTGGAATTCTGCTGATTTATAGTGTTGATTCATAGGGGATTGGATGACAGCATTTCTATATATCTCGGCAGTGCTACCCTCTGCATTTGCAGCATTATGAAAATCATCTTTTCTGACTGTAACGCTACTTAATTCTATATCTGCATTCATAGTGTTTACTGTTATGTATTTGATTTGACTAGGAGCTAATAAAGCTGCAACTCGAATAGATCTTCCTATGGCCCTAGGCTGACTCCTAAATTTGGCTTGGTTTACTGTAAGAGTAAGTTCATCCTCCCCCATAGAGATAGCTTGTGTATATATTTTAGCTACTGCCAAGTTAGCATTTATTGAACCAAAAAGGAGTTCCCTGTCTCTTAGTAGTCTATTTTTATTTTTCTCACTAGGAGGGGTTAGTCTAATAGGGGGATCTATTTTAGGTACAATAGAGCCCGTTCCAAAGTCCCCTTTGATAAAAAAACTAAAATGGAAATTTCTGCCTCCTTTATACCCAATGCTGTATTCAATCATATCGTTAACTCCCGATGCTAAACTTACGTTATAGGGTTTAGTCACCCAGGGTTCATCTACTAAATTAGAGGTATCATATTCTGCTTTTAGTCTCCAACCTCTAAAAGGAAGTGAGTATTCAAAACCTCCAAATAACGATACTTGACGCCCTGAAAACCAGGCATCATAGGCGAAGTCACCTCCAACTCCCTGTTCATATCCTCTGGATGAGAATTGATCTGATACCCTTATAAGAGGGTTGGAATAATGACCTTTTCCTGATAGAGAACCCCATCCCATACCTAAAGTAGCATCAAGGTTCCAAAATCTTTTAGATGCGACTAGGTATTCACCCGCAAACAGACCTGTTCCAGCTAAATCTCTCAGCCCCAATGCTATGTCAGGCAAGTATTTAGACTCTTTTAATAGTTTAAACTTGAAATCAAAACTTTTGTCCTTAAGAGTTTGATTCCCACTAAAACTTGGAATATCACTATATAATCGATTCTTAACCTCCGTATATCTGTAGACAGCTTCCATCCAGGGAAAAGGAGTTGCTGCAAGAGCAGTTACCTCGTATGGCCAAGAGGAGGTTACCCCTAATCTCAGATTACCTTCTTTAGGAAATCTTGCCGTGGGAACTTCTATGAGCCCTATACCTCCATACCTTCCAGAAGTTGGACCAACATCTTTAGGAAGATAATCATAAATTGATGAATAAGCATAAGGAGAGGACAACAAGAAAAGAAGAAGAATACTTCTTTTCAAGAAACCAAAGGGTACAAAAAATTTTGTTTTAGTCATTTATAGCAGCTAGTGCTGCCGCTGAAGTAGCTAGGTTGGCAAATATTGGCGTTAGAGTCTCAGTTATAATTAACCAATCAAAAGGTTTAGTTTGCCTTGGAATAACTATTGTAGATCCAGGGGCTATAAATTCCTTTCCAAACCTCCATATCCCACCTTTTAAAGACCTTGCTTGACCATCAGGCAAAATAATAAAAATTTTACCCTTATCAGCACTAGACCTAAATCCCCCTGTTTGCTTAATGTATTGTGTAGAGGAGTGTCCAGATTTATATGGGACAGTTGCTGGTGAATATATGTCGCCAACAACGGTTACTGAGTGAGATCTTATAGGTATATGTATTCTGTCTCCATCTTCCATGTAGATATCTTTTTCTGGATCAGATTCAATATTTACTGGATCCACATCAACTACGAGTCTTCCAGGTGATTTTGTATTTCTTAGTCTCCAAATTAATTCACTTGCAACCTTTATATCTCCTTGAACCTGTCCAGTAGCCATTGCTGCAGCCATTGCTGTTTCCATATCTTCCGCTGTTCTTTTAAAAGAAGCATTTTGCATTTCTGCCACTGTTTCTCTGGTCAAGACTGCTCCGTAAAGATATGCGCTATCTGTGAATCCACCTGTCCTTTGTAGTAAACTAGATAACTTCTCACCATTTTTAACGCTGTAGACTCCCGGGTATTTAAATTGGCCAGACAAAGTGACATTTATTTCATCCATCGCGGTCATCCCGGGAATATTTACAATATCTCCATCACGCAATAGTAAATCACCTTCTTTTAAAGCATTTATTTTTATTATCTCCCTTACACCCAAATCTTTATTTAATCTATTTATCTCAGTACCTGCAGGCAGTGATTCAGATTTGAAGCCTCCGGCTAGCTCAATAAGGTCAGATAATGTCTCATTCTCTTTTAATTCAAAAAGAGATGAGCGCCTGACATTTCCTTGCATCCTAACAGTTTTTTTAAGTACAGGTATAAATATGGCATCCCCAGGCTGCAACCTAATATCCTGACTTGTATCCCCTTTAAGAAGAAGATCGTACAAGTCATAGGTGTGGACAGTTTTGCCTTTTCTCTTGAGTTGTATATTTCTGAGCGAGCCTATATCACTTACTCCCCCACTAACAAATAAAGCATTGGAAATGGTTGCTAAAGAACTAACAAGGTAGGAACCAGGTGTATATGCTGCTCCTAGCATGAAAATTCTTACAGACCTTAGTTCTTTTAAAGTAACTACAGCATCAGCTCCTAAAATTTGACTAGCTACTTCTCCAGAAATTATTTTTCTTGCTTGATCTAAAGTGAGGCCTACAAGTCCAATAGGTTCACCTAAACCTGGAACAGTTATAGAGCCATTTCTATTTACTAGAACATCACTAGAGCCTGTTGAAGAACTAGTTCCTCCGTGAACTCTTATGGACAGAACATCTCCTGGCCCCAAATAGTAATCTGAAGGTATTGGTATTTCTGTTGCAGGTGCAAAAGTAGTTGGTGAAGCAGAAAATAGATCATACCCAAATATCCAATTTCTAGATTTTTTTTCAAATCTAGTTCTGTCAGCTTCGGTTTCTAATCTTTGTTCAGGTCTTGGAACCAGAGTATTTATTTCTTGAAGGCTTTCTTCTATTTCCATAGCCAGCCTTTGCTGCTCTGCCATCTTAGCCCTAATGGAAACAGCTTGATCTACTGGAATTCCCTCTAACATCTCGTCCATACCTTCAGGCATTTCTGGTGCAGAATAAGAAAAAGGAGACAACAGCAGAACCGCAGAGAAAAACGTTACAATAAACTTATTTAGATACATCATAACCAATATTTATCAGTTTTAGTTGGGCGGAACCTGCAATTCAACATCATTTTACAAAAATTCTCAAGATTTAGCTTAATTGACTA
This sequence comes from uncultured Gammaproteobacteria bacterium, assembly GCA_964635015.1. Taxonomy (GTDB): domain Bacteria; phylum Pseudomonadota; class Gammaproteobacteria; order Magnimaribacterales; family Magnimaribacteraceae; genus CAJWPI01. Next base: position 7,046 of record CAZWMS010000024.1, read on the forward strand.
TAGACTTACCCCAGCCCAACTTACTCCTACACCCAAAGAAATAGTCATTGTTAAGAGGATGAACAAGAGTTACCTGCTTTTCTGATTTATGGATAGAAATTTCAGATCCTTCTTGTACGGGCATATTGTTTTGACCATCAAAACTTAATTCAGATTTTTGCTTTCCATTTATTTTGGTTAGAATAATTCTTATTGTTTTATTATCATCTATGAGAATAGGGGTTGTATTTAGACTATGTGGGAACATAGGCATAATGCCTATAATATCGAGGTCTGGATGGATTAATGGACCTCCCCCCGAAAGAGAATAAGCTGTAGAGCCTGTTGAGGTGAAAACTATTAAACCATCAGCTCTTTGCTTATACACAAGATTATTTTCAACATATACATCAAATTCTATCATTCTCGCTATGGCTCCAGAATGCATAACAACTTCATTTAATGATCTATGGTTCAGGATTTCAGAATTGAGCTTTGTTTCAAGAAAAAATCTCTTGTCTAAATTGAATTTTCCTTTAAGAATATTACATAAGTGAGACTCTAGCTCCTCTGGAGCTATATCGGTTAAAAAGCCCAAGCTTCCTAAATTGACCCCAAGAATTGGAATACCTTTAATTCCAAATTCTTTGGCATTATTAATCATTGTCCCATCTCCCCCTACAGAAATTAGGAGATCACAATTTGTAATTATTTTTTTTGAGGAACATGAGTATTTAGAGAATTGAGAAGAGTATTTAGCTAATTTTCCTTCTATATAGATTTCTCTATTCTCTTTTTCTAATATTTTTATAATTAGGTCTATTATTTCTACATTTTTTTTAGATCCTAGCAATCCAGATAAGCCTATTTTTTGCATCGACTTTTTCATATTTTTTACCATTTCCTAACCCAGTATATAAATATGGTGTCAATTCCTGCAATTACTACCTTAAATACATATTTTGTAATAGCAATCATAAAAGCTGTTTTGAGGTCCATTCCAGCTAGAACCCAGGTAAATTGATAGATCATAGTATCTAAAAGCTGAGAAGTTATAGTAGATAGATTATTTCTTAACCACAACTTTGATTCTCCAGTATAACTCCTTATCTTATGAAAAAACCAAACATCAAATGTCTGACTAATTAAATATGCAACGAGAGATCCCACCACAAAGATAGGAGAGTATCCTGCAAGAACAGAGATGGCATTATGTACTTCAAGTGCTGATCCAGCTATATCTGAGGGTTTAAATTGTATACTTAAAACTAAGGTTATCATTACTGCTATGTTTGCAAAAAAACCTAACATTACAGCTCTATTGGCTTCTTTTCTTCCATATTTTTCATTTAGAACATCAGTAGCAAAGTAGATTCCAGAATAAAGTATTGCACCCATGCTGGCTGTAAAACTGTATCCAAAGATTTCTAATTCACTAACTTTTCCTCCCTGCAGATTTCCTAAAATTATTCCTAGAATTACAGCAGTGTAAAGGCCGTATTTGCCAAAGAATCTGTAAAGGAGTATAGCTAAACCAAGATCGTATATAACTGTAAGGAGCCACAACAGTTCTTGGTTAGAAAAAAGGTCTTGCATTAGTTTTTGAGTAAGTTATTTTTATAATTTACTATTGCAGTCTAATAAAAATATCAAATAAGAGAAACAAGTGTCTAAAGAACTAAAAAAAATAATTGACGAAAGTAAACGGATAGTTTTTTTTACAGGAGCAGGTATAAGCACTGAATCAGGCATACCTGATTTTAGGGGACCTTCAGGTTTTTGGAAGACAAATAAACCTATTTATTTTCAGGATTTTATAGAATCGGAGGAAATAAGAAAAAAGTCTTGGGAGAGAAATGCATCAGCAAAAGAATTGATCCTAAATGTTAAACCGAATGTTGGGCATAAGGCTTTATCTGAAATTATAAATACAAAACCTCATTCTCATTTAATAACACAAAATGTTGACAACCTGCATCAGGCTTCTGGAGTCCCCAATGAAAAAATTACTGAATTGCACGGAAATTCAACTTACGCTAAATGTTTGGATTGTGGCATTAGATATGAATTAGAGCCAATACATAAAGATTTTTCAGAAAAGGGAAAAATACCTTATTGTGAGGATTGTGGAGGAATTATTAAAACAGCTACTATTTCTTTTGGTCAACCAATGCCTGAAAAAGAAATGAAAATAGCTCAAGACAAAACTGCAAGGTGTGATTTATTTATAGCTATAGGAACTTCTTTAGTGGTTTACCCTGCTGCAGGATTTCCTAAATTAGCTAAAGAGGTTGGGTCTAAATTAGTAATAATTAATAACGAACCCACAGATCTTGATCCAATTGCCGATCTCGTTATTCACGAACAAATAGGCAGTGTATTTTCTAGTTTTATAACCTAATGCAATTATTTTGAGAACTTTTCTTTAGATTTATATATTATTTATGGGTAAGGGCGACTAGACCGAGTAGTTTTCCTTCCTTCATTTCATTTAAGGTTCTATTTACTTCAGAAATGTCTCTTGATTCGACTTTAACAGATTCAATTTTTCCTGCATTAACAAGATGCATCAGCTCTTTCATTTCACCATAGCTACCAACATAAGAGCCTAATAGATTTTTAGAGAGAATAGTATGCATTGGTAATGGTAGAGTAATCTGACCACCAAATAAGCCCACAACTACATATGTTCCTCCTCTTGCTAATAAGTTATATCCAAAATTTACTGAAGCTTCTGCCCCTACAAAATCAACAATAGCATTTGCTCCTCCTCCCGTGAGCTCTAGTAACTTTTCAGCAGCTCCTTCATTAGAAGAATTAATGACCTCGGAAGCCCCTATCTTTTTAGCTTCAGCTAATTTCTCTTCATCTATATCTATAACTATGGGATTAATCCCATAAGCTGCTTTAGCTATTTTTAAGGCTAATAAACCTAGACCTCCTGCACTAACAATAACTAATGAACTATTACCTGAAAAAGGTTCTGCTTTTTTAAGAGCACTAAATGCAGTCAACCCTCTGCAAGCATAGCTTCCAGCTAAATTATCAGGTGTATCTCCAGCATTAAATAAATACTTTGCATCAGGTACTAAGACGTGGTCTCCATATCCTCCGCCTATATGAATTCCTAAATTTGTATCGTTAGTGCAAAAATGAGTCTTATCATTATTACAAAGATCACAATCTCCACATCCAATCCAAGGGTAAGCTACATACTTCTGCCCTTTGTTTATCCCCTCGACTTCTTCTCCAAAATCCACTACTTCACCAAATATCTCATGACCCATGGTAAGAGGTCCTGCCAAAGGCATAGGAAGCTGTAGACCTCCTCCTAAATCAAAGAAACCTTCATGTATATGAACATCTGAATGACAAACTCCGCAAGCAACAGTTTTTAATAAAACTTCTTTGCCAGTTGGTCTGGGTGTTTCTAGCTCGTTTTCCTTAAGGGGTTTGCCCAGTTCCATAACTTGAAAAGCTTTCATATTTTTCTCTCCCCTATTTACTAATTGTTTAGTTATGTCTAGATTATCCTTATAATCAAAATTTGCAATCAAACTTTATAGGAAATTTATGATTGACCTTCAAACTTTTAGAGAAGAAACAAGAGATTGGCTAGAAAAAAACTGCCCTAAAGAGATGCGTAAACCTGGAGATGTTACCTGGGGAGGGAGAAATGCTTATTTTTCACATCCCGACCAAGAACTTTGGCTAAAACGTATGGGCGAAAAAGGCTGGACTTGTCCTACATGGCCTAAAGAATACGGAGGGGGCGGTCTTTCCAAAGAAGAAAATAAAATTCTTCAAGAAGAATTATTTTCTATAGGTGCCAGGCCTGCTTTAGCTAGTTTTGGTATTTGGATGTTAGGTCCAGCTCTTTTGGAATTTGCATCTGAAGAACAGAAATTGGAACATATTCCAAGTATTGTCCAAGGAAAGATATGGTGGTGTCAGGGTTACAGTGAACCGGGATCAGGTTCAGATTTAGCTAGTTTAAGCACGAAGGCTGTTTTAGACGGAGATAATTATGTTGTAAATGGTCAAAAAATATGGACCTCAAATGCTAATTTTGCAGACATGATATTTTGTTTAGTTAGAACGGGACCTCAAGAGCCAAAGCACAATGGTATAAGTTTTATGTTAATTGACATGGATCAGCCCGGGGTAGAAGTAAAACTGATCAAATTAATTAGTGGAAAGTCTCCATTTTGTGAGACTTTTTTTACAGATGCAGTTGTTCCTAAAGCTAATTTAATTGGAGAAGCCAACAAAGGATGGACCATTGCAAAGAGACTTTTGCAACACGAGCGTTCCATGATTTCTGGAATGGGCTTATCAGCGGGAGGTGGTGAATCAAAAAAAGTTTCCGGTCTAGCTGAATTAGCAAAAAAATATGTTGGAGTAAATAATGGAAATAAACTAGATGACCCAATTCTTAGATCTAAAATAGCTAGACATGATCTTAATTCCAGGGCCTTTGGATTAACAATGCAAAGAATGGGTGAAGAAATGAAATCGGGAGGTCCTAGCTCCACTGCCTCTATGGGAAAGTATTATGGTACTGAACAAAATAAACTAAGATATGAGATTATGTTAGAAGCCATGGGCGTTCAAGCTTTAGGTTGGGAAGGTGAACCTTTCTCTCCTGAAGAACTAGCAATAACAAGAGAATGGTTGAGATCTAAAGCTAACTCAATTGAGGGTGGAACCACAGAAATTAATCTTAATGTAATTTCTAAAAGAGTTTTAAACCTTCCGGATTAAAGAAGCCATCGAATTAGGAGAGAAAAAATGTCTTTATTGTTGAATGAAGAACAACAACTTTTAAAAGATACTGCGAAAGAATTTGTTCAAAAAAATGCCCCTATTTCTCATTTCAGAGAACTTAGAGATAAAGAAGATAAATTAGGATATAGCAAAAAATTATGGAAGGATATGGTCCAACTAGGGTGGTCTGGTATTTTGATTCCTGAAGAGTATGGAGGAGTAGATTTTGGAATGGTAGGACTTGGTTGTATTTTAGAAGAAACAGGAAGAAAATTAGTGCCTTCTCCTTTATTTAGCACAGCCTTAGTAGGTGCTAGCATACTGGCTATAGCTGGAAATGAAAAACAGAAGAAAGAATTTCTCCCAAAAGTAGCAGAGGGGAAACTTATTACTGCTTTTGCTTTAGAAGAGTCATCTAGACATGATCCTTTAACTATAGAAACTTATTGCAGAAAAGAGGGTGATAAACTCATTTTAAATGGAAAAAAGAATTTTGTTTTGGATGGACATATTGCAGATTTGTTAATAGTTGCTGCAAGACACAGTGACGTTCAATCAAAAAAGGGTGGTATAGGTTTGTATTTAGTAGACCCAAAAGAAAAAGGTATAAAACTCTCAAAAATGAATATGGTAGATAGCAGGAATGCTTGTCAGGTTGTTCTTAAAGACGTAGAAATTAATAAAGAAGATCAAATAGGAGAGTTAGAAGCCAGTGGAATTATTGAAGAAGTATTGGACAGGGCACAAATTGGATTATCCTCTGAAATGCTGGGTAGTGCTTTAGAGGCTTTTGATTTAACTCTGGAGTATCTAAAAGAAAGAAATCAATTTGGAAAGCCAATAGGATCTTTTCAAGCACTCCAACATAGAGCTGCCAAGATGTTTTCTGAAATTGAGCTAACCAAATCTTCCGTCATGGGAGCTCTTAACGCAGTAGATGAAAATTCAAATGATAGGGCAAGATTTGCAAGTCTTGCAAAATTTAAGGCAGGAGAGACACTTCACTTAGTTAGCAATGAGGCTATACAAATGCATGGGGGTGTTGGTGTAACTGATGAATTTGATATAGGTCTTTTTCTAAAAAGATCTAGGGTCACTGAACAGATCTTTGGTTCATCTAATTATCATTTAGAAAGATACGCAAATTTAAGTGAGTATTAACCAATCTATAGAAGATTCTGTAGATAAACTTTTAGTTGTTATGAAACAACTTAGGAATCCAGATACTGGTTGCGAGTGGGATAAAAAGCAGAGTTTTGAAAGCATAAGTAAATTCACTATAGAAGAAGCTTATGAAGTTGTAGACTCAATAGATAGAGCAGATTACGTATCTCTTAAGGAAGAATTAGGCGATTTGCTTCTGCAAGTTGTGTTTCATTCAGAAATTGCCTCAGAAAAAGGTTTATTCAAATTTAAAAATGTTGTTGAAGCAATTACTAAGAAGCTAATAGAGAGACATCCGTATGTCTTCAAAAATAAGAGACAACATACAGCTGAAGAACAACTCATTAATTGGGAAAATTCAAAACTAAAAGAAAAAAGGAAGAAAAATCATGAAAGCTTAATGGATGATATACCATTAAACTTACCAAGCTTACAAAGGTCTCAAAAAATTCAGCAAAGAGTATCTCAAGTAGGCTTTGACTGGGATTCTCATCAAGAATGTTTCAAAAAGATCGAAGAGGAACTTAGGGAGTTGAAACAAGCTATGAACTCTTCTGATAAAGAAGCAATTCAAGAAGAAATAGGGGACCTTCTAATTTCAATAGTAAATTTATCAAGACATTTAGAATTAGATGCAGAAGAATCATTAAGACAGGGGAATTTAAAATTTGAGAAAAGATTTAAATTTATTGAAATAGAGTTAAAAAAGAAGAATAAGAAATTCTCAGAAACTTCTCTTAGAGAAATGGATTTACTTTGGGAGAAAGCAAAAAAAGTGTTATAGAGTCTATATCATGAAACACATAGTAGGTTTATTTTCTTTTCTCTCTCTAGCTATAAATATGCTCATTTGGTGTTCCGTGCTATTAATTTTAGGGGTAATAAGGTTAGCTATTCCCCTTAATGCTTGGAGAAAAATTATTACTAGAATAACAGTAATTATTGGGGAAAGTTGCATTTATTGTAATGGCTTATGGATAAGATTCTTGTTAAGACCGAAATGGTCCGTAGAAGGTTTAGAAAACCTTGATATAAGAAAATGGTACTTGGCTACTTCTAACCATCAATCGTGGGGGGATATTTTTGTTTTACAGTTTATTACTAATAAAAGGATGCCATTGTTAAGGTTTTTTATGAAAGATGTTCTTAAATGGATACCTATAGTTAGTATAGTTGGATGGTCTATGAATATGCCTTTTTTAAAAAGATATTCAAAGGAAAAATTAAAAAGAAAGCCTGAACTAAGAGGACATGATATTGATAAAATGAAGAAGTCTTTTAAAAAATTATCTACCTACCCAAGTACAGTTTTTAGCTTTGCTGAAGGGACTAGGTACAGCAAAAAGAAGCATAAGACGTTAAATTCTAATTTTCGCGGATTATTAAATCCTAAATTAGGCGGTATTGCTGTGTCAATTGCCACTATGCCCTATATAAAGACACTGGTTGATTTTACAATTAGATACTCTTCTAATAATAGAAGCTTTTGGGATTTTTTATGTGGAGGGATGTCAGAGGCTTCTATAAAAGTTAGGGTACAGGATATCCCAAAAGAGTTCTACGAAAGAGATTTTTCTTTAGAAAAAGAATATAGAGAAGACTTAAAAGAATGGCTCTTTGAAATATGGGGAAAGAAGGAAGCTTTTATGAAAAAAGAAGACTTTGTAAATTAAAAGTCTTGACAAATACACTCAATCTAACCTTTATACTAAAAAGAGGATTTAACAGAAATGAAGAATTTAGTCATAGTAGAGTCCCCTGCAAAGGCAAAAACCATTGAAGGTTATTTAGGAGAGTCTTATAACGTAATAGCTTCCTACGGACATGTAAGGGATTTAGAAAATAAGACAGGATCAGTTCTACCTGGTAAATGGTCTGAGATTAAATGGGCCATTAGTGAAAGAGGTAAAACCCAATTAAATCAGATTAGCACTTTAGCAAAGGAGTCGGGTAGATTAATACTGGCCACAGACCCAGATAGAGAGGGAGAGGCTATAGCTTGGCACATTTGTGAGCTTCTCAAAAAAGAAGGAATTTTGGATTCTCTTGAAGTATGCAGAGCAGTTTTTAATTCTATTACTAGAAGCGCTGTAGCAGAGGCAATGGAGAATACACGTGAAATAAACAAAGAGAAAGTCCAAGCTTATCTTGCAAGAAGAGTTTTAGATTATGTAGTTGGTTTTAATATCTCTCCTCTTCTGTGGAGAAGACTTCCAGGGGCAAAGTCAGCAGGTAGGGTTCAGTCAGTAGCCCTGAAACTGATTTGTGAAAGAGAGGATAAAAGAGATATTTTTGAACCTCAAGAATATTGGTCCATAGAAGCAGCCTTTATAAAAGAAGAGAAAAAGATAAAGGCTAAAATTAATAGTTTAGATGGAACTAAAATAAAGAAATTTGATATTAAAACAGAAGAAGAAGCTGAAGTTATAATAGAAAGAATAAAGAAATCTTCTTTTTCAATCTCTGAAGTTAATAAGAAACCTATTAAAAGAAATCCAAGACCTCCTTTTATAACATCAACTTTACAGCAGGAAGCAGCTAGAAAATTAAGATTTTCTGCTGATAGAACGATGCAAGTTGCTCAGTCTTTATATGAAAAGGCGTGTATAACTTATATGCGAACGGATAGCCCAGTTATTTCTAACGAAGGGATTTCTTTGATACGAGATGTAATTGTTAGAAAATTTAATGATAAATATCTTTATAAAGATCCTTTGGGAAGAATATATAAGAGTAAATCAAAACAGGCCCAAGAAGCTCACGAAGCAATAAGACCCACAGATGTAAATAAATACCCTGATGAAATATCTTTTTCTGGAGATGAGAAGGAATTGTATGCACTTATTTGGAATAGAGCTGTTTCAAGTCAAATGGCTAGTGCAGATTTAACTCAAACAGAAATTATTATCCCTTCTCAGGATAAGAATATTATTTTTAAAGCAACAGGATCACAAATAGTTTTTAAAGGGTTTTTAGAGGTTTATGAAGAAGGCAATGATGCTGAAGAGGAAAGTGAAGAAACGAGATTACCTACTAATATTAATGTAAATGATGAATTAATAATCGAAACCTTATTTCCAGAACAACATTTTACTAAACCGCCTGCTCGATATACAGAAGCAAGTCTTATAAGGGATCTAGAAGAGAAGGGAATAGGCAGACCTTCAACATATGCATCTATCATGAAAAGCATTAAAAGAAGAGAATATGCTTCTCTAGAAAATAAACAGTTTCTTCCTGCAAATAGAGGAAGGGTAGTAGTAAGTTTTTTGGATAACTATTTTGCTGAATATTTTAAATATGAGTTCACAGCTGAGATGGAGGAGTCTCTGGATTTAATAGCTAGAGGGGATTTAATTTGGACGAGTCTATTAGATAAGTTTTGGACAGGATTTGAACCTAATATAGGTAATGTTGAAGGACTTTCAAATAGAGAAGTTTTAGAGAAGTTAAATTCTAGTCTTTCAGGACAGCTTTTTCCTAATGGAGATAATTGCCCTCAATGTCATGATGGAAAGCTTACTTTAAAAAACAGCCCTAAGTTTGGTCCCTTTATAGGCTGTACTCAATTTGACGAATCTGGATGTGATTTTAAAAGACCTCCATTTCTTTCTAAAGAGGATGAAGATAGACATACGAAAGCTAAAGATGCCATAGGAGTTGATCCAGAAACAAATAAAGATATATACAAAAGACCCTCTAGGGGCGGAGGATATTATCTTTTGAGAGAAGATGAAGGAGATACAAAAAGACAAACCATTCCAAATGAAATAGCAGACAATATAACTCTCGAACAATCTTTACTATGGCTTAAGTTACCAAGAACAATAGGAAATCACCCTGATACTGGAGAAAAGATAGAGTCAGGATATGCTAGAGGACCATTTGTAAGAGTGAAAAAAACAGGTAAGGAAACTTATCAGTATGCAAATATACCAGGGGATGAAGATATATTTACTTTAGGAATGAACAGGGCTGTAGAACTTTTATCTGGAAAAGAAATTCAAAATCAAGAAGCTAAAGAGTTAGGCCTTGATCCAAAGAGCAATCTGCCTGTGGTTCTAAAGCAAGGAAGATTCGGGTCTTATCTTGAAATAGATTCTTTGATAAGAAAGGCTGTTCCAAGAGATTTAAATTATGATGAAGTAACTTTAGACTGGGCTCTAGATAATCTACCCATAATTTGCTATCACCCAAAAGACTCTAGACCAGTAGGCATAAGAAGACAGAGAACAAGAGCAAAAAAATGGAAAGTTTTTGTAGTACATGGAGAAGACAAAAAAGAATTACCGAGTGATGTGAAAGTAAAAGATGTTAACGAGGAAATAGCTCTTTCTCTTTTAAACTAAAATTAAAAAATATTAAAAAGATTTTATTACCCCAACACAAATACCCTCTAAGAAAAAATCTTCTTTTTCAGGGTTGATCTTTATATTTTTGTAATCTGGATTAGCTGACTCAAGAATAACTTGGCCCTCTCCATCTATTCTAAAAGTCTTAACCGTTACCTCTTCGTTTATTCTGGCAATAATTATCTGACCTTCTCTACATTCTTTTTCTTTCTTTACTGCTACTAAATCATTTTCGTGAATACCAAGATCAATCATACTATTTCCTTTTACCCTGAGAAGATAATCAACACTTTTTTTGAACATATTTGTTGGTATTTTTATCTTATCTTCTATATTTTCCTCTGCTAATAAAGGCTGTCCTGCTGCTACTAATCCAACTATAGGTATTCCAGTGTCTTTTTCTTCATGAAGCAATATTCCCCTTGATGCACCAGAACGTATTTTTATAACTCCTTTCTTTTCAAGAGCTCTTAAATGTTGTTCGGCTGCATTAGGAGATTTAAAGCCTAAAGCATTTGCTATGTCAGCTCTGGTGGGAGGAAAACCTTTATTTCTAAGGTCAGATTTTATTAAATTAAGTATCTCCTTTTGTCTTTCAGTTAAACCTTTCATATTTACTCCAAAGATGTAATACTGTAATTATATACAGTAAAATAACTTAAATACAAGTATATGTTAGTAATAGGAATCACTTCAAGAGCTCTTTTCGATTTGGATAAGGGTCATGAAATATTTAAAAAAGAAGGTTTAGGTACTTACAGAGACTATCAAATATCTCATGAGAATATACCTCTTGATCCCGGGCAAGCTTTTCCTTTAGTAAATAAATTGCTTGAGCTTAATAAAAAAATAGATGGTGATAGAAGTGTAGAGGTAATTTTATTAAGTAGTAATTCAGCTGATACAGGATTAAGAATATTTAATTCAATCGAACATCATAATTTAGATATAAAAAAAGCAGCCTTTTGCGGAGGGGGAAGTCCTCATATTTATGCTAAACCTTTCGGGGCGCATCTTTTTCTATCAACAGAATTTTCTGATTGTAAACTTGCCTTAGAAAGTGGCACTGCTTCAGCAAGAATAATACCAGTAGGGAGAGCGGATACTGAAGAAAATATTCTAAAAGTAGCTTTTGATGGAGATGCAGTAATTTTTTCTGAAGAATCTCAAAAAATCTTTGAAAGATTGGGTCTAGAGGCATTTGAAGAAAATGAAAAGAATTTAGCAAAAAAATCTTTACCAGGAGGGCCATTTAAAGCTTTCTTATCAGAATTACATAGTCTTCAGGGAAAGTTTTCACATCATGATTGCCCCATAAGAATAGCTTTGGTTACAGCGAGATCCGCACCATCGCATGAACGTGTTATTAGAACTCTTAGAGAATGGAAAATTAGAATAGATGAATGTCTCTTTTTGGGGGGTTTAGAAAAAGTTAACTTCCTCAAAGCTTATAAAGCAGATATTTTCTTTGATGATCAGAAAGAAAATTGTGAAACTGCAAGCGAAGAAATACCAACTGGTCATGTGGTAAGATTAAGGCAATAGCTTTAATTTTAATCTAAAGAGTATAGAATCATTTTTCTACTGAAAGTTATTTCTTTAAAAACCTAATTTTTGCTTGCTATGGAATATATTTGTCTCGATTTAGAAGGTGTACTTGTGCCAGAAATATGGCCTGAGGTAGCTAGATTTTCAGGAGAAGAAAAATTTAATTTAACTACTCAAGATGTAAGAGATTACTCAGAACTCATGGATATGAGGCTAGAGTTGATTGATCAATTAAAAATATCTATGACAGACATTTACCAATTAGTTAAGAAGATGGAACCTTTTGATGGAGCTAAGGAATTCTTAGATTGGGCAAGAGACAACTTCCAACTCACAATAGTTTCTGATTCTTTTTATCAATTAGCTTGGCCTCTTATAAGGAAATTAGGCACGCCTTCTATAATTTGTCATCACTTGGAAATAGCTGGAGAAGAGATAAGAGGATATAAGCTTAGGCAAATTCAGAATAAACAGAAAGTTGTTCAAGCTTTAAAAAAACTTAAGTACAGGGTTTTTGCCTCTGGAGACTCCTATAATGATATAGAAATGTTAAAAGAAGCAGATTTGGGAGTATTTTTTCGAGCACCCTCTCATATTAAAGAAGAATTCGATAATTTTGTTTGTGTTGAAGAACACATAGAGTTAAAAAAAATTTTTTCTGAAGAGTCAGAATTTGTCTAAAAGGTATAAAATCAAAATATGTCAGTGGAAAATTCAAAGGGACAAGTTTTTAGGGAAGCTATTAAGAACAATTCTCCTTTGCAAATAGTAGGAACAGTTAATGCTTATTCTGCTTTATTAGCTGAAAAATCAGGTCATAAGGCTATCTATGTTTCTGGAGGGGGAGTAGCTGCATCGAGTTTAGGCTTGCCTGACTTGGGTATAACAACCTTACAAGATGTATTAACAGACGTTGAAAGAATTTCAAGTACAACTAAATTACCTCTGTTAGTTGATGTTGATACTGGATGGGGAGGAGCTTTTAATATATCGAGGATGATAAAAAGTATGATATCTGCTGGTGCTTCTGGAATTCACATAGAAGATCAGGTAGAACAGAAGAGATGTGGTCATAGACCAAATAAAGAACTAGTTTCATCCGAAGAGATGAAAGATAGACTTAAGGCTGCAGTTGATGCTAAAACTGATAATAATTTCTTCATAATGGCAAGAACTGATGCCATTACAAATGAGGGTTTAGAATTAGCCATCGAAAGAGCTCTAGCCTATCAAGATGTAGGAGCTGATGCTATTTTTGCTGAGGCTGTTACAGAAATTGGACAATATAAGAGCTTTAAAGAGGTTCTAAACATTCCGATTCTTGCAAATATAACTGAATTTGGTAGCACACCTTACTTTACTGCAGATGAATTAGCTAAATCTGGAGTAGATATGATTCTTTATCCTTTGTCAGCTTTTAGAGCTATGAGTAAGGTAACTGAGCAAGTTTATGAAGAGATCCTTAATAATGGTACTCAAAAAGATATTTTAAATAAAATGCAAACTAGAGATGAACTTTATGAAATACTGGATTATTATTCGTACGAGAGAAAATTAGATGACCTATTCAAAGAATAGATTTGGGGAAATTTATGACTGAAAAAAAATTAGAAGGAGCAGGCCTAAGAGGACAAGTAGCTGGTCATACAGCACTTTCAACAGTTGGAAAAGCAGGAAAGGGTCTCACTTATAGAGGTTATGCTATTGAAGAACTAGCAGAAAAAGCTACTTTTGAAGAAGTAGCTTATATGTTGTTGTATGGGAAACTACCAACTCAGTCTGAATATGATAGTTATTCAGAAAAATTAAAATCTTATAGATCTCTACCTAATGAATTGAAAGAAGTTCTTGAGAGAATACCAAAAACCGCTCACCCAATGGATGTTATGAGAACTGGTTGTTCTATGTTAGGCAATCTAGAGCCTGAAGGGGATTTTTCAAATCAACACGAAACTGCAGATAGAATTTTAGCCTCTTTACCATCCATTATCACTTACTGGTACAGATTTTCTCATTTAGGAGAAAGAGTAGAAACTTCCACAGAACACGAAACAATTGGTGGACAATTCTTGTCATTGCTAACTGGAAAAGAACCTTCTCAAGAACATTCTAGAGTTTTAGATATTTCTTTAATTCTTTATGCCGAACATGGATTTAACGCCTCTACATTTACGACTAGGATATGTGCTTCAACACTTTCAGATTTGCATTCTTGTATAACAGGAGCAATAGGAACTTTGAGAGGTCCACTTCATGGAGGTGCAAACGCAGCGGCCATGGAAATGATAGAAAAATTTAATTCAAGAGAAGAAGCAGCAGAAAGCGTTAGACAGATGTTAGAGAACAAGAAAAAGATTATGGGGTTCGGACACGCTGTTTACACCAATGAAGATCCAAGGAATAAGATTGTAAAATCTTTATCCAAAAGCCTAGGTGAGTCATCAGGAAATTCTCTTTTATATGAGGTCTCAGAAGAGGTAGAAAAGGTTATGGATGAAGAAAAAGGAATGTTTGCTAATACTGATTTTTATATGGCTTCAGCTTACCACTATCTAGGTATACCAACTCAAATTTTTACACCTCTTTTTGTTATTGGAAGAACTTCGGGCTGGGCAGCTAATATAATGGAGCAAAGAGCAGATAATCGTATTATTAGACCTAGCGAAGAATATACTGGCCCAGACAAATCTGATTGGGTTGATATGTCTGATCGTTAAATTATTAAGGAAAATTTATGACCGGAAACGTTGATTCCAACGTTCGACCAAATCCAGATGAGTTGTTAGTAAAAATTGCTGATTACTCGTTAAATAAGACTCTAGAAAGTAAAGAGGCTTTAGAGACTGCGAGATATTGCTTAATGGATACTATTGGGTGTGGTTTGTTGGCACTTACCTTTGCTGATTGCAAAAACTTACTAGGCCCTTATATTGAAAATACTCAAGTACCTAATGGTGTCAGGGTTCCAGGAACAAAACATGTTTTAGATCCCGTCAAAGCCGCATGGGATATAGGATCTATTATAAGATGGCTTGATTTTAATGACACTTGGTTAGCTGCAGAATGGGGTCATCCATCTGATAACTTAGGAGGAATACTTGCGGCAGCTGATTTTATTTCTAAAAGAAATGTTGAATCAGGGGAAGAGCCCTTAAAAATTTATGATGTATTGATCAGTATGATAAAGGCTCATGAAATCCAAGGAATTTTAGCCTTAGAAAATAGTTTTAATAGAGTAGGGTTAGATCATGTTATCTTGGTCAAAATCGCTTCTACAGCTGTTATTTGTTCATTATTTTGTCTATCTAAAGAAAAAACTATAGACGCTTTATCTCAAGCATTCGTAGATGGACAAAGTCTAAGAACCTACAGACATGCACCCAATACAGGACCCAGAAAATCATGGGCAGCAGGAGATGCTACTAGCAGAGCATTACAATTAGTACTTTTGACTATGAAGGGCCAAATTGGTTATCCAAGTGCCATAACTGCTCCAATATGGGGATTTCAAGATGTTTTGTTTCAAAGAAAAAGCTTAAGTCTACCTCGTGAATTTGACTCATATGTTATGGAGAATGTTTTATTTAAAATTTCTTTTCCTGCTGAATTTCATGCCCAAACAGCAGTAGAAGCTGCTGTGATTCTGCACCCAGAAATAAAGGATAAAATAGAGGATATAGATAAGATTGTAATTAATACTCATGAATCTGCTATCAGAATAATAAGCAAAGAGGGTAAGTTAAACAACCCTGCTGATAGAGACCATTGCATACAATACATGACAGCAGTTGGCTTACTTAAGGGCGATCTTGAGGCTACAGATTACGAAGATGAAGTAGCTTCCGATAAAAGAATAGATTTTCTTAGAGAAAAGATGGTTATCGAGGAAGATAAACGTTATAGCAAAGAGTACTTAGAAGTAGATAAAAGATCTATTCCAAATGCATTACAAATATTTTTTAAAGATGGAAGTTCGACAAATAAGGTAGAGGTAGAGTATCCCCTTGGTCACAGAAGGAGAAGGAAAGAAGGGATACCAATTTTGATTGAAAAATTTAAAAGCAATCTCAAGACTCAATTCTCTAGTTCTAGGTCAGAGGAAATTCTTAGTTTGTGTTCCAATCAAACTAAATTAGAATCTACTTCAGTAATAGATTTTATGGACTTACTTGTAGCAGAAGAGAATTGAACTAAATTCTAAAATAGAGGAGAAACTATGTTGAAAGTACATTTTGCACCCAACTCAAGGGCAGGAAGAATTATTTGGTTGTTAGAGGAGTTAGGATTGTCATATGAGGTAAATAAGATGGAATTTCACCCCAAAGACTTAAAGTCAGATGCTCATCGAGCAAGACACCCACTTGGGCGAGTTCCAGTTCTTGATGATGGAGAAATAAGAATTTATGAGTCTGGAGCAATTGTAGAATTTATTTTAGAGAGGCATAAAAATGGAGGATTAAAACCGTCAGCAGATTCTTCCAATTATCCTGAATATTTGCAGTGGTTCCATTATTGTGAGGGCATGATTATGCCTCCAATTAATACAATAATAGTTCAGACTATTCTGCTTCCACCTGAAAGGCAGGATGAGACAGTGCTTGGACAAGCGCAAAGACTACTCACCAAAGCCCTTAATCCAGTAAATCAAACTCTCCAAGGAAAAGATTATTTAATTGGTGACTTTTCTGCAGCTGACATTATGTTGGGTCATTCCTGTTATATGGCTAATAGACTTGGTTGTGTAACAGATGAAATGGTTAACTTAAAAGATTATGTAAAAAAAATAAGTTCTAGAGAAGCTTTTATAACAGCAATTGAAATGGAGTAAAATTTTTTAAATTTATAGCCTTAAATAATTCTAAACTTTAGAAAAGTTTGTAATTCAAGAAGTGCATTTTTAGATTTAACTACCTTAATAGTTTTCATACCAAGAGCTTTAGCAGGTTTTAAGTTTATTCCCAGGTCATCTAAGAAAATAACTTCATGAGGATCTACGCCTCCTTTTTGACAGGCTAGTTTATAAAAATCTGGATCTGGTTTTCTAACATTTTCTTTACTTGACTCAAATACGAAATCAAATAACCCCATGATTTCTTGGTTGGTTT
This sequence comes from uncultured Gammaproteobacteria bacterium, assembly GCA_964635015.1. Classification (GTDB taxonomy): domain Bacteria; phylum Pseudomonadota; class Gammaproteobacteria; order Magnimaribacterales; family Magnimaribacteraceae; genus CAJWPI01. Next base: position 23,961 of record CAZWMS010000024.1, read on the forward strand.
CAGATATAGCTGTACCTACATTATCTTTTTCTAACTCCTGGTCTTCAGTAGATTGGATATTATTAGTTAAGCAGCCTTGAATAAGTTTATCTTTTATTTCACGAATAGCTTTAACCATTTTGGGTCTAATTTGACCTTTTACAAGAGATAGGATTTGTTTACCTGGGATTGAATGACCAAATTGTCTGCTCTCAACCTCAAAGAGAGAATCAAATTCTTCTAGATCGATTTCACTTCTTTCTAATTTAGCCCAAGCATTATTATCTGGATTAGTAGAATTAATTGTTCTGATTAAATCTTTAGGTAAATTCTGTGATTCTTCGTAGATATTAAATGAATCAAAGGGACTGGTGGTTATAACTCCTCCAAAGTCCCAGATTACTGCTTTAATCATGGCTTTAATCTTCTATTGAGGTCTTCATTATATTAAAAATAATAAAAATAATATTATTTAAACTATCCAAAAATTACAAAAAACCTATAATCGCAAACCCTAAATTAGCTTAAGATAGCAAAATGTCAGGAAATACAACTGGAAAACTCTTTAATGTGACCACTTTTGGTGAGAGTCATGGGGCAGCTATGGGCTGCATAATTGATGGATGCCCTCCTGGTATGGAATTATCTGAAGAAGATATCCAGGTTTATTTAGACAAAAGAAAGCCTGGATCATCCAAGTTTACTACCCAAAGAAAAGAAGACGACAGAGTAGAAATTTTATCTGGAGTTTTTGAAGGCCAGACAACTGGAACCCCCATAGGCCTTTTAATAAAAAATAAGGACCAAAGGTCAAAGGATTATGACAAGTTGAAGGATGTCTTCAGGCCTTCTCATGCAGATTATTCATATATCCAAAAATACGGGATAAGAGACCACAGAGGAGGTGGAAGAGCATCTGCTAGAGAAACAACTATGCGAGTGGCCGCAGGCTCTGTTGCTAGAAAATACCTAAAAGAGAGTTCAGGTATAGAGATTACTGGCTATCTAAGTCAAATTGGGAATATCGGAGTTAATGATATAGATTTAAATGAAATCGACAAAAACCCTTTCTTCTGTCCTGATAAGAAATTGATCCCTGAGATAGAAAAGCTTATCAATAAACTACGTGAGGAAGGAGACTCAATAGGTGCAAAAATAACTGTGAGCGTTACAAATTTACCTCCTGGGTTGGGAGAACCAGTTTTCGATAAACTAGATAGTGAAATAGCAAAGGCTCTAATGGGTATTAATGCTGTTAAAGGAGTTGAAATAGGAGCAGGTTTCTCTGTCATAGAGGCGAAGGGATCTGAAAGCAGGGATGAAATGTCTCCGGAGGGTTTTAAATCTAATTCATCTGGAGGAACTTCAGGAGGAATATCAACAGGACAAGATT
>CAZWMS010000025.1:0-23424 GCA_964635015.1 uncultured Gammaproteobacteria bacterium
CATGACTTTAAAGTGGCTGCACTGGAGAAAACCATAGCTTATCCTGTTGAAACAGTTCTTTATCTTAGTGACCCAAGATTTTTATTGGCGTTGGTTTTAATTATTTTGGGATTATTTCTACAGAATAGGGTTAAGCAATAGGAAACTCTTTAAGTTCACAAGACTTATTATCCATCCAGATATACCAAGCCGATTTATCCCAATCCCCCAAGACTATTCTTTGCGCTGGGATCTCATTTATTTTAAGTGAGTGAACTTTGGGACGGTGAGTGTGACCATGAATTAAAAGCTCTGCATTATGGGAAGCCATGATCTCCTCTACGGCTTTGGGAGACACATCCATAATCTCTTGTTTCTTTAAGTTAGTGGCTTCTTTACTTTCTAATATAAGTTCTTCAGCTATTTCCCCTCTCTCTTCTATTGATTTACCTAAGAATTCTTTCTTCCATTTAGAGTCACGACTCGTATTTCTAAAAACTTGGTACTCTAAGTCTTCAGTGCAAAGTAAATCTCCGTGCATCAATAGGGTAGTTCTTCCAAACAGATCTAACTTGCACGGATCCTCAAGTAGAGTTACTCCAGTATCTTCACAAAATCTATCACCTATCAAGAAGTCTCTATTTCCATGCATGGCAAAAACCGAGGTAGAAGATCTATTAAGGAATAATAACTTTTCTTTAATTAAATATGAGAGTTCGCTCTTTAAATCATCCCCTATCCAAGCTTCAAAAAGATCTCCTAGTATATAAAGGCGTTGGGCTTCTTTTGCAGTGCCGTCAAGAAAAGATAAAAAAGCCTCTGTAACTTCAGGCTTTTTTTCTTGAAGATGAAGGTCGGAAACGAAGCAATAAGCCATGTGGTTTATTCTTTCGTGATTTTAGAACTTATAACTAGTATATCTTCTAAAGGCACATCTTGATGGTGTCCAACATTACCAGTTTCCACTGAGGCTATTTTTTCTACAGTATCAAATCCATCTATAACCGTTCCAAAGACAGCATAGCCCCAACCCTGAGGAGTTTCAGAGGTATGATCAAGATTTGGGTTATTCTCAAGGTTAATGAAAAATTGAGAAGTAGCAGAATGAGGATCAGAAGTTCTAGCCATTGATAAGGTCCATTTAAGGTTTTTTTGACCATTATTGGCTTCATTTTTAATAGAGGCATTATTATCTTTGTCACTTAGCCCTTGCTCTAATCCACCTCCTTGAATTACAAAGCCAGGTATTATCCTGTGGAAAAGAGTACCGTTGTAAAAGCCACTCTCGACATAATCAATAAAATTTTGTGTTGTGATTGGTGCATCTTTTTCAAAAAGTTCAATTGTTATAGAACCCAAAGTTGTTTCAAAGGTAACCACATTTATCTCCTTATTTGCTTCTTTAGAAGAAAAGAACAACAATAATAATCCTATAAAGATCACAATTGCACCGAAAGTAAGCCATGCTTGTTTCATTTTCTTCTAAATTGAATAGTTTTAGAAGGATATAATACGAACTTTATAGGCAAGCTTCCATTTTATTATTTAGATGTCCATTAAGAAGACCAGATTTAGTCCAAGCCCAACAGGCTTACTTCACCTAGGGAATTTACGCATTGCCTTCTTAAACTACTTAATAGCCATTCAATCTAAAGGAGCTTTTGTCTTAAGGATTGAGGATACGGATAAAGAAAGGTCACAAAAAAAATATTCTAAATCTATTTGCGATGATCTCGTTTGGATGGGGTTAGATTGGAAAGAAGGGCCGAAAATAGGAGGTCCTCAAAATCCATATTTTCAATCGGAAAGAGAAAAAATATATGAAAGTTATTTTGAAGAACTTTTAACTAGAGATTTGATTTATCCCTGCTTTACGAGCGAGCAGGAACTAAAGATAATTAGAAAAAACCAATTAGCTGCTGGTAAGCCGCCTAGATATCCAGGAATTTGGGCAAAGGCTACCAAAAAAGAAGTTCAGTCTGAACTTGATAAAGGGTCTAAACCTGTTTACAGATTCCGAATGCCAGAGAATACAAAAATCAGTTTCATTGATCTTAATAAAGGTGAACAAAGCTTCGATTCAAATGATTTAGATGATTTTATTGTTAGGAAAGAAGATGGCAGCCCTACTTTTATGTTTGCCAACGCAATTGATGATGCACTAATGGAAATCAATCTAGTTTTAAGAGGGGATGATCATTTAAGCAACACTCCGCGTCAAATTGCTTTACTTGAATCGCTTGGCTTAAGCTCACCTGAGTTTGCTCATATTTCTTTATTTTTAGGAAATGATGGCTCCCCTCTTTCAAAAAGAAATGGAAGTTTCTCTGTCCAAGACTTAAAGAAAAAGGGATATTTCCCTTTGGCTGTGACTAATTATCTCACCAGGGTAGGGCATTCTGTTGGAAATAATGAAGTTAAAAGTTTAAAAGATTTAGCAAGTAAACTAGATTTAAAAAAAATTTCTAAGTCTCCAAGCCATTTTGACTTAAACCAACTAAATTTTTGGCAAAAAAAAGTTTTAGATACTCAGTCAGTGGAAAAACTGTGTCAGTGGTTGAGTCCACACTTAGAGGGCTTATTACCTAAAGATATAGAGGTTGAAGTGTTTGTTAGAATTGCTCAAGAAAATATTTCATTCCCAGAAGAGGCAGTAATACTAGCTCAAAATATCTTTGATAAAGATTTTACCTTAAACGATACATCCAAAAAAACCCTTGCTTTAATAGGGAAAGAATTTTTTAGTCTAGCTAAGAAATCAATTGAAGACCAATGGCCTAATTGGTCAAATGCAATGAAAGCTTTATCAAAAGACTCAGGGAAGAAAGGAAAAGATTTGTTTCATCCCATAAGACTGTCTCTTACAGGAGAAGAATTTGGTCCCGAGTTAGATCAGCTATGCAAACTTTTGGGAAAGGACCGTATTATTGATCGTCTAGAAAAAGCAAGAAAGTTATGAAAATTTATAATTCTTTGACAGGAAGAAAAGAAGAACTGTCCCTATTACAGGAAGGTAAAGTTAAAATTTACGTTTGTGGAATGACTGTATACGACGACTGTCATTTAGGACATGCTAGAACTTTTCTTTCTTTTGACATGATTGTAAGGTACTTAAAATTCAAGAACTTAGAAGTAGAATATGTAAGAAATATAACAGATGTAGATGATAATATTCTTGAAAGAGCCAAGGAACTTTCTGAAGAGCCATTAGCTCTCACCAGAAGATACATATCAAGAATGCATTCAGATTTTCAAGCTCTAGGTATGATTGTTCCTGATAAAGAACCTAAAGCAACTGAAAATATCAAAGTTATTATTGAATTAATTTCAGTTTTAATAGAGAAAGGGCATGCCTATTATGAAGGCCAGGATGTTTATTTTGCAGTAGATTCTTACAAAGATTACGGAAAGTTATCTAACCAGAGAATGGAAGAGATTCTTTCAGGCTCAAGAATAGAAATAGACAAACACAAAAGAAACCCTGCAGATTTTGTTCTGTGGAAGAAATCTAGAGAGGGTTTATTTTGGGATTCTCCTTGGGGTGAAGGTAGACCGGGCTGGCATATTGAATGTTCAGCAATGAGCATGAATTCTCTAGGAAAGAACTTTGATATTCATGCAGGAGGTATTGATTTAAAGTTTCCACATCATGAGAATGAAATAGCCCAGTCAGAAACCTCGTCAGGAACTAAATTTGCTAACTACTGGATGCATACAGGTCCCCTAAGGATAGATCGGGAAAAGATGTCGAAATCTTTGGGTAATTTCTTGACAATAAGAGAGGCATTAAAGAATTTTTCTTCAGAAGTTTTAAGGTACTTTTTATTATCCAGTCATTATAGAAGCCCGATAAATTTTTCTGTAGAAGGCTTGAATGAAGCAAAATCAGCGTTAGATAGGATTTATAACTCAACTTTAGATTTAAATCTTAAATCAAAAAAAGATATTGGTTCTACTGAATACACTAAAAATTTTAAAAAGGCCATGGATGATGACTTCAATGCTCCTGAAGCTTTAGCAGTTTTATTCGATATGGCAAAGAATATTAATAGACTAAAGAAAGGAAGAGAATTTAAAAAATCAGCTTTATTAGCTAGTGAATTGATTTCTTTGGCGGGACCTCTAGGAATAGTACAGCAAGACCCTAAGATATTTCTTAGGGAGGGTGTTGATTTAAAAGAAAAAGAAATTGAGGATCAAATAAAAGAGCGAGAAGAAGCTAGACAAAAGGGTGATTATTCTTCTGCTGACATGATAAGAAAAAATTTATTGGAAGAAAATATTATTTTAGAAGATTCAAAAGAAGGTACTTTTTGGAGAAGAAGGTAACTAAACAGTTAGACTTTTATTCACGTAAAGACAATAGCTACACTTTTCTGCTGGCTCTGGAGGCCTTTCTAGCGAAAGACAATTCTTTATGTTTTGTAAGGTTGGTTCAACCCAGTCGTCATTTCCCACGTAAGGGATAAGTTTGACTTTAAATTCTAGCTTGTTATTAAATTTTTCTCTTTCTTTTATAGCATTGCAATAGACGAAGTAAGCAGTGTTTGAGACATCAAAACTGTTTCCTCTAAATAGCCATTGATAAAACTCTACTTGTCTTTTGTAACTTATTTGCCAATCTGCATCTAGATTTACTTCTCCTTTTTTTGAAGTAGCTTTGTAATCAACTACTATTATTTGATCTGTTTCTGTATTAATCCACACATCATCGATGCCTCCTCTTAGCAATAGATTAGTGGGCTTATGAAATCTTTTTACTCCATTTCTTAAAGCTTCTCTCCAAATTTCTAAATCAGGATGTTGATAAGGTATTGCTTTCAAATTATTTTCCTTCTGTATGGGATGGGGTTCTTTTTTTTCTCTATAAATATTAAATTCATTTTTTAATAATTCATCAACAGCATTATTAAGGTTGAAAGGGAAGGTTGAGGGCCTAGCGATTCCAAGTCTATTTGTCATATAAAAGCATCTAGGACATTCAAGGAAGTTATCTACTCTTGATCTACTTAGAGTAAAAGGATCATTTGAATCTGGATTAAAAAGATTATAAGGCATAGAATTATTATACTTTAAGAGATGGCTCCCCGAGCTGGGCTCGAACCAGCGACCCAATGATTAACAGTCATTTGCTCTACCAACTGAGCTATCGGGGAATAAGTTAATTATAACGTTTCCATAGTAAGCTTATAATATTTTTTATGTTTTAGTATTCTTTAATGTATGACAGAAGAATTTAAGGTAGTTTCAAAGTTTAGTCCTGCAGGTGATCAGCCGAAAGCCATTAATGAACTGGTGCAGGGGGTAAATAACGGTCTTATGGATCAAACCTTGTTGGGAGTAACTGGATCAGGCAAGACTTTCACTATTGCTAATGTAATTGAAAAATTGCAAAGACCAGCGATAGTAATGGCACATAACAAAACTTTAGCAGCTCAATTATATGGAGAGTTCAGAGAATTTTTCCCTAATAATGCTGTGGAATATTTTGTCTCCTACTATGATTATTATCAACCAGAAGCTTATGTGCCAACAACAGATATCTATATAGAAAAGGATTCCTCTATAAACGAACACATAGAGCAAATGCGACTGTCAGCCACTAAAGCAGTTTTGGAAAGAAGAGATGTGATTATAGTTGCATCTGTTTCTGCAATTTATGGATTAGGCGATCCCAGGGCTTATTTTCGTATGGTACTCCACCTTAAAAGGGGAGATAAAATTGAACAGAGAAAAATTCTAAGGCGTTTAGCTGAACTTCAATATACAAGAAATGAGACTGAGTTTAAGCGTTCAATTTATAGGGTTAGAGGGGACGTTATAGATGTGTTTCCTGCTGATTCAGAGAAAGAAGCCATAAGGATAGAATTGTTCGGGCATGAAATAGAATCTTTAAAATTATTTGATCCGCTTACCGGTGAGGTCCTAAGAGAGATACCAAGGGTTACTGTATATCCAAAGTCGCATTATGTTACAACCAAAAAGAGAATACTAAAAGCTGTAGATTTTATGGAAGTGGAGTTAAAAAAAAGTCTTAAAAAATTTAAGAAAGAAAACAAATTAGTAGAAGCTCAACGCCTAGAGCAAAGGACTCTTTATGACATAGAAATGATGAAGGAACTGGGATTTTGTTCAGGCATTGAAAATTATTCTAGGTATCTTTCTGATAGACAACCCGGAGAGCCTCCCCCTACTTTATATGATTATTTGCCTTCTGATGCGCTTGTTTTTATAGATGAATCACATGCTTCTCTTCCTCAGCTTGGAGGTATGTACCGTGGTGATAGATCTCGTAAACAGACTTTAGTTGATTATGGTTTTAGACTCCCTGTAGCTCTTGATAATAGGCCTCTTCGTTTTGATGAATGGGAATTACTATCTGGACAGAAGATTTTTTTGTCAGCCACTCCAGGAAAATATGAAATAGAAAGATCTAGTAATATAGTTGAACTAGTTGTTAGACCAACAGGCTTGGTAGATCCAAAAGTTGAAGTTAGATCTGCAACCAATCAAGTAGATAATCTTTTGCATGAAATAGATAAGCATGTAAAGAAAAAAAATAGAGTACTGGTTACCGTTCTTACTAAAAGAATGGCTGAAGATCTTACTGATTACTTAGATGAGAGTGGAGTAAGAGTAAGGTATCTCCATTCAGATATAGATACAGTAGAGAGAGTGGAGATTATTAGAGATTTAAGATTAGGTGCTTTTGATGTTCTAGTGGGTATAAATCTTCTAAGAGAGGGCTTAGATTTACCAGAAGTTTCTCTGGTAGCTATTCTAGATGCGGATAAAGAAGGGTTTTTAAGGTCTGAAGGTTCTTTAATACAAACTATAGGAAGGGCTGCCAGAAATATAAATGGGAAAGCTATTCTTTACGCAGATAAGATTACAGGATCAATTGAACGAGCATTATCTGAAACAGAAAGAAGAAGAAATATTCAAGAAAAGTTTAACCAAGAGCATCAAATTACACCAAAGGGCATCAAGAAAAAAATATCAGATATCATGGAAGGTGCAAGAACTCTTAAAAAGAGAGAACCAAAAAAAATAAAAGAAACTTATAAAAATTTAGAATTTAAAGAAGAGAACAGCCTTAAAAACCCTTCTTTATTAAAGAAGGAGATAGCTCGCCTAGAAGATCTTATGTATAAACATGCAAAGGATCTCGAGTTTGAAGAAGCTGCTGCATTTAGAGATAGAGTTGCTGAGTTGAAAGAGAGTCTTTTTATGAGCTAAGGTTAGTTGAAGACTTTAACTTTTCTTGTAAAAAAAGTGTTGCGTAAAAAAGTTTTACACGATTTACATAATCTATAGCTTCTTTTGCTCTAGTCTTGCTGACTGTTCCAGTTTTACCTTTTATTAATAAAGCTTTACTTACTTCTTGCCAATCATCTGCATCTTTGCCCATTTTTTTTGTAAATTCCCTCGCATCTTTTATGTGGGAGAAACCAATATTGTATGCTGCAAGAGACATCCAGGTTCTGTCAGTTATTGGTATAGTTTCTGGAAATCTATTAAAAATCTTTTGAAAGTATAACGACCCACCTTTGATGCTTTGTTCAGGGTCTGTGCGCTTAACGACACCCATTTCCTTAGCTGTTTGTTGGGTTAACATCATGAGACCTCTAACACCTGTTTTTGAAATAGCCAGAGGATCCCAATGGGATTCTTGGTAACTAATAGCAGCTAAAAGAGTCCAATGAAAGTCTACTTCCTTAGAAGCTGAAAGAAAGAGACCTTCATATTGAAGAAGTCTTCTATCCATTCTTTTTATGAATAAGGACTCTCCTGCTTTTTCTTCTTCTAGCCAAAGCGTTTTGATCTCTTTGTGTAGATACTCTGAATTGTTCACAGGAAAGGCTCCCACTGAAGTATCTAAGCTAACTAGAACAGTCAACACTAAAACTCCGAAAATACCCAGCCTTAATTTCTTAAAATTTAACAAGGAGAACCTCAGTATTTTAAATCATTATAGTAAAAAAATAACAGAAAATCACTATATATAGTGGTATCTAAGAAAAGAACATACAAGATAAAGTATTTTAGTCTTTACTGGGTTGTTTTATAATGAAGGACATTTTGTCTAATGAACTTAATCTCAAAAACTTCATCAAAAATAATTTTAATAAGAGGAAAAAATTTCTCTTCAGAATTTCGTCTTAATTCAATTTTAAAAAAACTAAGGTCTCGCTCAGAGAATATAGACTCCGTTATCTGTTCAGAAATTTTCTTTGTACTACTTAAAAAAGACTTAATAAGCATTAAGAAAAATGAACTTGAATCTTTGAATTCTATTTTAAACTCAAGTCTTGACCAAGATTACCCAAAAAATAATTCCTTTGTGATTGTGCCAAGGCAAGGAACCCAAACTCCCTGGTCGTCAAAGGCTCAAGATATTTTTAAGAACTGTAGAATTAATTTTGTTGAAAGGGTGGAGAGAGGATTCCTCTATTCTATATCCAGCAAGTTGCTACTAACTTCAGATCAATTAAGAAATCTAGGGGAGATTTTAGCCGATCGTATGACTCAAAGTGTCATATTTCAGCCTGAAGAGGCTAACTCAATTTTTTCTAAAGTAGATCCTTCCACTTACGACTCTGTTCCTTTAATGAAAGATGGGAAAAGTTCTCTTAATGAGGCTAATGAAAATCTTGGACTTGCTTTAAGTGATTTTGAGATTGATTATTTGTTTAGTGAGTATTCTAAACAATCTTTAGATCCTACGGATGTTGAATTAATGATGTTCTCACAGGCAAATTCTGAGCACTGTAGGCACAAAATCTTTAATTCAAGATGGAAGATAAACGGAGAGGTCCAACCTCTAAGTCTATTTGAAATGATTAAAAATACTCATAAAGTTAATAAGAAAGGTGTTCTTTCAGCTTATAAAGACAATGCAGCAGTATTGGAGGGCTTCGAAGTTGACAGGTTTTATCCAGATACCAAAACTAATATTTACAAAACCCATAAAGAAGCAAACCATATAGTAACTAAAGTAGAGACTCATAATCACCCAACTGCCATATCACCCTTTTCTGGGGCATCTACAGGCTCTGGAGGAGAAATAAGAGATGAAGGTTCTACTGGTAGAGGAGCAAAACCAAAAGCAGGCTTGTGTGGATTTAGCGTTTCAAATTTAAGAATTCCTGATATGAAGGAAAGTTGGGAGATTGATCAATCATCCCCTAATCGTATAGCAACACCTCTCGAAATCATGATTGAGGCTCCTCTTGGAGCTGCAGCTTTCAATAACGAATTTGGGAGACCAAATACACTTGGTTATTTCAGAAGTTTTGAAATGCAGGATGAGTCTAGTGAAAATTCACAAATTTATGGATATCACAAACCTATTATGCTTGCGGGAGGTTTGGGTAATATAAAAAATTCACATATCCACAAAGCTAAAGTTCCTATAGGTTCAAAACTAATAGTTCTTGGGGGACCTTCAATGCTCATTGGATTGGGGGGAGGCTCAGCCTCTTCTTTAAGTTCAGGTTCAGGAGATGAAGATCTAGATTTTGCTTCTGTTCAGAGAGAAAATCCAGAAATGGAAAGACGATGCCAAGAAGTTCTTGATAGATGTTGGCAAATGGGTCTCTCTAACCCTATTCTTTTTATACATGATGTTGGCGCAGGAGGGCTTTCTAATGCTGTGCCTGAGTTACTAAAAGACATAGGTCATGGGGGGAAGGTTTATCTGAGGAAGATTCCAAGCGCTGAGCCAGGCATGTCACCATTAGAAATTTGGTGTAATGAATCTCAAGAAAGGTATGTAATAGCTGTTTCAGAGAAGGACTTGAAACAATTTGTTTTATTCTGTGAAAGAGAGCGATGTCCCTTTTCAGTGATAGGTGAAGTAACCGAAACTAATGAATTAGAGGTTTATGATCAAGATTTTAAGAATAGTCCCGTTAAGTTGCCTTTAGACCTACTTTTTGGAAAATTTCCTCAACTTGAAAGAGCATTTAATACTGTTCCCAAGGCATACAAAGATATAAATTTAAACCATTTAGACATAGAGTCACTTTTACCAAAAATATTAAGACATCCGACAGTGGCTAGTAAGAATTTCCTTATAACTATAGGAGATAGGTCAGTGACAGGCTTAATTTGCAGAGATCAATTAGTTGGTCCTTGGCAAGTTCCTGTTTCCGATAATGCTATTTCTTTAAGTAGTTTTAATGAGCTAAAAGGTGAAGCTATGTCTATTGGAGAAAAGTCTCCATGCTCTATTCTAGATGCTTCTTCAGCAGCAAAGATGGCTGTTGCAGAATCTGTAACTAATATTTTATCTGCAGGTGTTAGGAGGATTTCTGATATTAAATTATCTGCAAATTGGATGGGTTCTCCAGGTCGTTTAAACGGTGATCAAGACCTATATCAGGCTGTTAATGCAGTAGGCATGGAACTTTGTCCTGCTTGGAAGATGACTATTCCTGTTGGTAAAGATTCTTTGTCCATGGCTACTGACTGGGTAGATGATGAAGGAAGGGCTAGTTCTGTAATAGCCCCCCTTTCACTGGTAATTTCGGCTTTTTCCCCTATAAAGGATGTAAATATAGCCGTAACCCCTCAACTTGTTAGTGAAGATTCAACTGAGCTTATATTTATAGATTTAGCAAAAAATAATACCCGAATGGGCGGAAGTATAACTTCTCAAATAGAAAATATCCTAAGTGGCATTCCTCCAAATGTAGAATGTATCAAGGAGATGCCTCAATTTGTAGAATGTTTTTATAAACTACTATCTAAAAAGAAAATTTTAGCTTGTCATGATAGATCTGATGGAGGATTGTTAGTATCCCTTTCAGAGATGGCTTTCGCAGGAAGACTAGGAGTTGATCTAGAAATAACTTCTATTTGTAATTCTAAAGAAGATTTCATTCACAAACTTTTTAATGAAGAATTAGGAATAATCATACAAATAAGAAGGGAAGATTTGAACGAGGTTTTAAATACTTTTTCTATTTGCGGATTAAAGAACTACATTCACCATCTTGGCACACTAAATAGTCAAAAAAAATTAAGAATCTTAGAAAATAAAAAAGTAAAACATGAATGGGAATTGAGTACCCTGCTTAAAAGTTGGAGTTTAGTTAGCTATAAGATTCAGAGTCTTAGAGACAATCCTTCAACAGCCGAGAAGGAATATCTCTATGATGTTAACACCCATAGATTGGGGTTAAATACAAATGTTGATTTCGAGGTACCAAAAAAAATGAAGAGAAGGCAAAAAAAACCCAGAATAGCTATTCTTAGAGATCAAGGAGTAAATGGACAAGTTGAAATGGCAGCCGCTTTTGACTCGGTGGGCTTCAAATGTATAGATTTACATATGACAGATTTGATAAATAGGAAAAGAAATCTGAATGAATTTCGGGGTTTAGTAGCTTGTGGAGGCTTTTCTTACGGAGATGTTTTGGGAGGCGGAGGCGGATGGGCTAAAAGCATTTTATTTAATAGAAATCTTAAAAAAGACTTTGAAGAGTTTTTTTCAAGGGAAGATATCTTTGCTCTTGGAGTTTGCAATGGCTGCCAAATGATAGCTAATCTTTCTGACTTAATAATTGGTTCTGAAGGGTGGCCTAGATTTGAAAAAAATATCTCAGAGAAATTTGAGTCTAGGTACATCCTTACCAAGATTAAAGAGAGCTCATCAATCTTCTTTCGAGGTATGGAAGATTCTGTCATAGCAATTCCTGTAGCTCATGGAGAGGGTCGTATTTCTTCGACTAATGAACACGCAAAAAATTTGATTGGAAGAAACTTAGTCCCTTTAGTCTATGTTGATGATAATGGTATAGAAACTGAAAGTTATCCCCAAAATCCCAATGGGTCATCTCAAGGAATAGCTGGTGTAACAAATAAATCGGGAAATGTAACAATATTAATGCCTCATCCTGAAAGGGCTTTTTTAATGGCACAGAATTCTTGGCAAACCGAAGACAAAAACAGGTATGGTCCTTGGATAAATTTTTTTAGCAATGCAAGGGATTTTATAGATTAATTTCTTGGACTTTTAGGTCTTTCTATGATTTCAATTTTTAAAGAGAACTTACCATTCTTCAGGTCATTAAAATAATGATCCAATGCATTTTTAACAAAAGGAAAAGCAAGCTCTTCCCAAACTATTTCTTCCTTTTTAAAAAATTTTACTTCTAAACTCTCAGCAGTGGGTCCAAAATTATTTTGCATAACTTCGGCTAAATAAAGTATATAAACCTGTCCTATTTGAGGAATATTATAAATAGCATAAAGGTTTTTCATCTTTACTTTAGTATTGGTTTCTTCAAGAGTTTCTCTAAGAGCACCTTGCTCTAGAGTTTCTTCCATTTCTAAAAAACCAGCAGGTAATGTCCATAAACCATATCTAGGTTTTATAGCTCTTTTACAAAGTAATACTTTGCCTTCCTTTACTGGTAAAGTACCAACTACAACATTTGGATTTTGATAATGAATAACTTCACAATTTGGACAACAATACCTTTCTCTATTGTCGCCTTTAGGGATTTCTAGAATTACCTTTTCTCCACAATTGTTGCAATATTTCATTTAATAAGATTATTTCGAACTTAAGAGCTTGAAAGTATAAACTATAAAAAGGAATGACTATTAACTTATGATTAATAAGATAAAAAAGAGGATTAAGTCTTTTAAAGCAATTCCTCCAGAGAAGAATCTTCCTCAAGCTGCCGTTCTTATAGCTTTAACTAATGAAAAAGATCCCAAAATACTTTATACCCTTAGGTCTAATAAACTGTCTTCTCACAGTGGAGAAGTTTCTTTTCCTGGTGGAAAGTATGAGGAAGGGGATAAGAATCTAGTTGATACTGCACTTAGAGAGTCTCATGAAGAGATAGGATTGAAGCGAAGTGAAGTAAATATCTTGGGTTCACTTGATTCAATGGTTTCTCGTTTTAATATAAGCGTAACTCCCTTTGTGGGCATTATATCCAAGGAAACAAAGACAAATTCTGATTCAGAAGAGATAGAGGTTTGTTTTAAAGTCCCATTATCTTTTTTGTTAGACGATAAGCGCCTTAGAAATGATGCAGTTAGAAGAGGTAATGAAACTTTTTATGTTCCAGCTTATAGTTTTAAAACATATGTTATTTGGGGGCTTACGGCTATGATAACAGTTAATTTCTTAAATTTGGCTTTGGAAGCTGGTATAGATTTAAAGAAACCAGAAGAAATATTAGGAGAAAAGGAGTGATTTTTGATCTTGGAAAGCATTCTGTAAAAACAGAAGGAGAAAGCTTTTTCGTTGCTCATAATGCTACTGTTCTTGGTAAGGTGCAATTAGCTAGAGACTCTAGTGTCTGGTTTGGAGCAGTTTTACGAGGAGATACTGAATTAATTTCTATTGGAGAAGGGAGTAATATCCAAGATTGTGCTGTTTTACACACTGATTTAGGCTTCCCGCTTACCATAGGCAAGAATGTAACTGTAGGTCATCATGCTATGCTTCATGGTTGTACTATAGATGATGGAACTCTTGTAGGTGTAAATGCTGTTGTTTTAAACGGAGCAAAAATAGGATCTGGGTGTTTAATTGCATCCAATGCCTTAATTACTGAAGGAATGGAAGTACCAGATGGATCTATTGTCATGGGATCTCCTGGAAAAATAAAGGGGTACTTAGATGAAGATAAGAAGAAAGGATTATTGCTATCTGCTAAGCATTACGTACAGAATTACAAAAGATTTAAGTTAGAATTAACTAAAGTGGAGGGCTAGTTTATGAGGATAGAAAGGGTTAATTACCAGGCAGAAAATGTTGATTTAGAGGGTTATGTTGCTTTTCCTGAAGTTGATAATGCCCCGCTAGTATTAGTTGCTCATACTTGGGCTGGTAAAGATCAGTTTGTTCATCAAAAAGCTGAAGATCTCGCCAGTTTAGGTTATGTAGGATTTTCTGTAGATATGTATGGAAATGGAAAAGTAGGTGCTGATGCAGCAGAAAATGAGTCATTGATGACTCCGCTTGTAAGTGATAGGGATAAATTAAAAAATCGTATCATTTCAGCATTGAATTATGGAAAGAACTTACCTGGAGTTGATTCCAATAGAACAGCTGCTATTGGCTACTGTTTTGGTGGACTTGTTGCTCTCGACCTAGCTAGGTCTGGAGAAGAATTAAAAGGAGTAGTTAGCTTTCATGGCCTGCTAATGCCATCTGATATTTCTAAAAAAGGAATTAAAGCCAAAATTTTAGTCTTACATGGAGAAAGAGATCCAATGGTGCCTATTGATATGGTAGATGCTTTTCAGAAAGAAATGACAGAAGCTGGTGCTGATTGGCAATTGCATAGTTATGGAGGTACTTACCATGCCTTCACCAACCCAGATGCCAATGATCCAAATTTAGGTACACAATTCAATAAATCTGCTAACGAAAGGTCTTGGCAATCTATGAAGATCTTCTTAGAGGAGATTTTTTAGAACCCTAAAGTTTTTGGGATTAGTGTGAAGACTAAACAAATAAGAAAAACCTACTTTGACTATTTCATATCAAAGGGACATGAATTGGTCGATAGTGATTCTTTAATTCCACTAAACGATCCTTCGTTACTATTTACCAATGCAGGTATGGTTCCTTTTAAAGATGTTTTATTGGGAGTAGAAAAGAGATCTTACACTAGGGCAGTTAGTTCCCAACGATGTCTTAGGGTAGGCGGCAAACATAATGACTTAGAAAATGTAGGCTATACAGCTAGACACCATACCTTCTTTGAGATGTTAGGAAATTTTAGCTTTGGTGATTACTTCAAAAAAGAAACAATAGAGTTTGCCTGGGACCTTCTTACTAAGGAATATTCACTTCCAAAAGACAGGCTCTGGGTTACAGTTTTTAAAGATGACGATGAATCAGAATCCATATGGAAAGAGGATATTGGAATACCTGCTGACAGAATTTCTAGATTAGATAAGGAGGATAATTTTTGGACTATGGGCGACACAGGACCCTGTGGACCCTGTAGTGAAATCTTTTATGATCATGGATCTGAATTTAAAGGCTCACCTCCTGCAAAAGATTCCGATCCAGGAAATAGATTTATTGAATTTTGGAATTTGGTTTTCACCCAGTTTGATAGATCACAAGATGGTACTTTAAACCTTCTACCAAATCCTTGTGTAGATACGGGTATGGGTTTGGAAAGAATGGCAGCTATATTGCAGGGGAAGCATAACAATTTTGAGACAGACTTATTTACTCCTTTAATTGAAGAAGCAGCCATCCTTTGTGAAGCAGATGATTTAAGTGATCCTTCTTTGAATGTAATTGCTGACCATTTGAGAGCAAGTGCCTTCTTAGTTGCTGATGGAGTTAGTCCTTCTAACGAAGGAAGGGGTTATGTTTTAAGAAGAATAATTAGACGAGCCTTAAGACATGCAGATAAGTTAGGTTCTAAGAAACCTGTATTATCTTCAATGGTTCCTACTTTAATAAAACAAATGAGTGATGCTTACCCAATTTTGAAAAAAAACAGCAAACTTATAAAGGTTAATATTCTTGAAGAGGAGGAACAATTCGCCTCAACTTTGGTCCAAGGGATGGGTCTTCTAAAAGAAGAAGTTAAAAGTCTAAAGGGAAAAAATATTCCAGGTGAGCTAGTTTTTAAGTTGTATGACACATATGGATTCCCTCCAGATATGACAGCAGATTTTGCTAGAGAAAATAACCTTAAAGTAGATTTAAAGGGGTATAAAAAGGCCATGGTTAAACAAAAAGAAAGAGGGAGAGGGGCAAGTACTTTTAACTCAGTTCTTCCAGAATCTCTGAATTTAAAAGGAAGCACTAACTTCGTCGGATATGAAAAAAATGAGGTTAAAGCAAAAATATTAGAATTAGTCTCTATTTCAGATGGTAAAGCTCAACAGAAACTAAAGAGAAATCAAGAGGCTATTGTCTTCCTAGATAAGACACCTTTTTATGCTGAATCCGGAGGTCAGGTAGGAGATTCAGGAGTTTTGATTGGAGATGAATTTGAATTTCAAGTGAATGATACCCAAAAGATTGGCGATCATATTGGACATGTCGGGGAAATGAAGAAAGGCTCTTTAAGCAAAGGGTCAAATGTTGATGCAAAAATAGATCTTAAAAGAAGAAATAAAATAGCTGCAAATCATTCTGCAGCTCACATCTTAAATGCAGCCCTAAGAGGTCTTTTTGGATCTGATATAGAACAAAGAGGGTCTTATTTAGATGAAACTCATTTAAGATTTGATTTTACTCATCCCAAAGCACTATCTCTAAAGGAGATAAAAAATCTAGAAGAAGTTATAAATCTAGAAATTAGAAAAAACACCCCAGTCGTTACTGAAGAGATGTCAAAGAAAGAAGCTGAGAAAAAAGGAGCTCTTGCTTTTTTTGGTGAAAAATACGGAAAGACAGTCAGAGTATTGTCCTTAGGAGATAACTTCTCAATAGAACTTTGTGGAGGAACACATGTTAATAGGACAGGTGATATTGGTTTATTTAAAATTGTTGATGAATCTTCTATTTCAGCAGGAATAAGAAGAATTGAAGCTGCAACAGCAGAAGAGGCATTAAATCTATCTATATCTGCAGATCAAAATCTTAGCAGGGTAGCTTCTTTATTAAACACCTCTATTGATGACGTGGTACCAAGAGTAGAAAAACTTCTAGAATTAAATAAATCTTTAAAAGGGGAAGTGAGTAGGGCAAAAAATTCAAATTTAAGTTCTTTATCTTCAGTTTTTTCTTCTGAGTCCATCCCGATTGGTGACTATAATGTTCTTACAAAAAGAATAGATGGAGAAGACAGCGCCTCTCTAAGGCAAGCAGCTGACCAACTAAGAAATGCAAATAAAAATAGCGTGATAGTTTTGATATCTGTGAATAAAGACAAGATACCTCTAGTTGTAGCAACAAGCAAAGACAATACAGGATTAGATGCTCGAAATATTCTTAATTTCTTGGTAAATCAGCTTGGCGGTAGTGGCGGAGGAAGACAAGATTTAGCTCAAGGAGGGGTCGAAAAAGAAGAGGATATAGATTTAGCCTTGGAATCAATTAAAGATTTTATAACCTCGTCAGAGTCTTAGTGCTATAGAATACAATCTTTTTTAAATTACGACCATGGGAAAACTGTTAGTACAGAAATTTGGTGGCTCTTCTCTAGTTGATGCAAAACGTATAGAAGCTGTTGCAGGCATTATTTCCAATTCCATTTCTAAGGGGGATAGTGTAGCAGTAGTATTATCAGCTATGGGTAATGAGACAGATAGGCTAATAGAACTGGCTGAATCCATTCATCCTGAACCCAATTTAAGAGAATATGATGCTTTAGTTTCAACTGGAGAACAGATATCTGTTGCACTAATGGCAATTGCCTTAAGTAAAAGAGGCCTTAAAGCTAAGTCTTATACCGCTTATCAGTTAGGAATAAAAACAAATAAGGTGCACGGAAGAGCAAGAATACTAGATGTAAAAATAGAAAAGTTAAAGAAACAAATAGAAAAAGGGGTAATACCAGTGATTACAGGATTCCAAGGCATGAATGATGAAGGTGATATAACAACCTTAGGAAGAGGAGGTTCAGATACTACTGGAATCGCAATAGCTGTAGCATTAAGTGCAGATGAGTGTCAGATTTATACGGATGTAAATGGAGTCTTTACTACAGACCCTAGGATTTGTACTAAGGCCAGACTTTTAAAGCATATCTCTTTTGACGAGATGCTAGAACTTTCTAGCACTGGAGCTAAAGTTCTTCAGCTACGTGCTGTAGAATATGCCAGTAAGAATAATATGCCTATCAGAGTCCTTTCAAGTTTTTCTGAAAGCAAAGGGACTTTGGTAGAAGAGAGAGAAGATATGGAAAGACCAGTAGTTTCAGGCATAAGCAGTGTAGATAATGAAGCGAAACTAACGATTAGAGGGGTCCCTGACTTACCTGGAATAGCAGCTAAGATTTTAGGTCCTATAAGCGATTCAGGAATAGATATTGATGTTATTATTCAAAATATCAGTGATGAAAAAACAACAGATTTTACTTTTACAGTTGATAAGGATGATGCTTCAAATGCCAAGAAAATTTTGAAAAAAACTTCCAAATTACTTGGAGGAGGATCTATAGAGGTAGACGATAATATAGCCAAAGTAAGTGTGGTTGGGAGAGGAATGAGAGGACAGTCAGGCATAGCTAGTAAGATGTTTCAAGCCCTGGCTGATAATGAAATAAATATACTTATGATTACTACATCGGAAATTAAAATTTCTGTGGTAATTGAAAAAGATTTAATGAAAAAAGCTGTCAACTCTCTCCATGATACTTTTGAATTAGATAAAATTTTAGATAGTTAAATGTCTTTTTTGGAAGTGGATCAGGGGATATTAAGAGGCTTTATCTTTGGTTTGGTTCATGTCAGTATTTTGGTAATAGGCTACTACAGTGGTTGGAGCATTAACAGATTTCTTAAGTTAGCTTCTAGTGGTCATATTGCAGGTATTATCGGAGCAGTTATAGCACATATATTCGCAGACTTAATTGCTGCTGCTTTAGATCCAACAATGCGTTCTGCTGCTTTTGGAATAGTTTTAGGGGGATTAATACCCATACTGGGAATACCAATACTTGAAAAATACATTACTAAAAGCGAAAAGCACATCATGGTTGGAGATCATGAGGACATAAAGAAAGATCTTCAAAGTAGCCATGAAAATTAAAACCTTGTAAATCAAATAATAATGATTACCATTCGCATCAGTGAATGAGTTTATTATAACTTTCCGAGAAACCCTAGAAGCTGCTTTGATAGTAGGAATAATTTATACAGTTATATCAAAACAAGGGTTAAAAAAAGAGATCCTTCAGCTTTGGTATGCTGTAGGAGCTTCTTTAGTTGCAAGTATTTTAGTAGCCTTATTCTTAAATAGTATTAAAGAATCAATTGGAAATGCCTCAATAGAGAAATTAGTAGAAGCTACCTTAATGTACATAACTGCGGGCTTGCTTTGGTATGTAATTTTTTGGTTATCTAAGAAGGTAAGCAACAAGGAGGTTCTAGAAAGTCAAACTTCAAGTGCATTAAAGACAGCAGGCTTAGGTGTTTTTTTTCTGGTGTTTTTTGCCATTCTTAGAGAGGGATTTGAGACTGCTATATTTTTGATGGGAAGTTTTTCCATTCTAGGGAGCTTTTCTTATATCGGTTTCTTTTCAGGTATGATCTTAGCTATCTTTTTAGGCTACTTAGTAGTGGTTCAAGGTAGAAAAGTAAATCTTACTTCTTTCTTTAGAGTTACAACTCTTCTTTTAGTGTTTTTTGCTTCTGGAATGGTCTCTTATGGAACTCATGAAGCAGAAGAATTTTTAGTGAAAGGAGATCACCTGGATTGGGTGGGTATTAGAGACAAAGAATTACAAGATGGTTCTATTTTAAAAGCTAAAAATCAAATTATACGAGTGTGGAATCTTCATTCTCCTAAGAAAGAATTAGATAAAAATGATAATGAGCTTTTTTATAGCTACAATCTTCATGGTAATGAAAAATATTCTCATTTGCTTCATGATAAAGGCAGGGTAGGTGTCTTCCTGAAAGGGTTTTTTGGTTATAACAGCAATCCAAATTGGCCAGAATTTATTTTATGGCTCTTATCTTTAATCTTTGGATTAAAACTTTGGTTAAAATTTTATCCAAAAAATAGTTAATTTTCTCTTGCAAATAAGAATCATTATCATTTAAAATGAGAATGATTCTTATTAACACTTGCTATGAAAAGACCGATCTTATTTATGTTCGCTACTTTTATTTCTTTTTATGCTGCTTCGGATGATGCGGTCTCTGAAAATGTGGAAATCGAAGTTATTGAGATTATTGGATCTCAGGAGGAGGCCTTAGAAATTGCTGGCTCTGCTTCTGTGATTACAACTGAAGATCTTAAGCTTTATGAATACACAGATATTCATAAAATTTTGTCAACAATTCCTGGGATAAATTTTCGTCCGGAAGAGGGCTATGGTCTAAGGCCAAACATTAGCATTAGAGGAACGTATGCTGATAGGTCAGGTAAAATAACTTTGATGGAGGATGGGATATTAATTGCTCCAGCTCCTTATGCCTCTTCTTCAGCTTACTATTTTCCTACGACACCAAGATTAGCTGGTATTGAAGTTTTAAAAGGACCTGCAGCTATTACTCAAGGACCCTATACAGTAGGTGGTGCTATAAATTTACTGAGCACACCTATACCTGATGAAACTGGAGGTCTATTTAACCAAGAGCTTGGCGAAGACCAGACTAGTAGAACCCATTTTCATTATGGAGTTGTTCAAGACAATGTAGCTTTTCTAATAGAATCTCATTTATGGAAGACCGATGGCTTTGATTCAATTATGAATTCAAATGAAAATACCGGTTTTGATAAAGATGATGTTGTAGTCAAATTAAGACTAAATTCAGATCCTGATTCAGAGGGAATCTATCATGAATTAAACCTTAAATACCAAGATTCCGATGAATCATCTGATCAATCTTATGTGGGAATGGCTGATTCTGATTTTAGGAGGGATCCGCATGAAAGATATGGCTTAACTGCTTATGACAATATGGATAATGCCCACGATACTCTTTCTATAAATTACATAGTTGATATGGGAGATTTAGAATTTAGTGTCACAAACTATGAGAATGATTTTGCAAGAAACTGGTTTAAAGTAGATAAGATAGATAATGGTAAAGTATATGGATTGGGTGTTGGTATTAACAACATAATAGCAGCCGCAAATAATGGAAATCTTGACGCAATATCTATATTACATGGGACCAACTCTCAGTCTGTAGAAATAAAGCTTAAGAATAACAATAGAGCTTATACTTCAGAAGGAACTGATATGAAAATTCAATACAGTACAGACAGACAGACCTTTACAGCAGGATATAGATCAACTGAAGATTCAGAGGATCGTTTTCAAGTATATGAATACGCTACTTGGTCAGGAGGAAATCTGAGTATTCTCAATGAAGGTTCGGCTCCAGGTTATAGCTCTAATAACAGGGTCACTGAAGCAGAGGCCACTGCCTTTTATGTAAATGAAGAAGTAAATGTTGGGTCTTTATCTTTAAACTTTGGGTTTAGAACCGAAAACTGGGAGATTTCTCAAGAAAAATATGTTGACTCAGTTAGAAGTGCAGTAAATATTGAGAAAGGATACCCAAAGAAGTTAGCTGATTCAGATAATAGCTTACTAGGTTTTGGCGCTACATATGAAGTAAATGACAGTACTTCTATATTCTTAGGATTTCATGAAGGATTTACTCCTACAAGCGGAGGAGCAGATCCAGAAGAAGCGGATAATATTGAGTTAGGTGTAAGGTATATTCAAGATTTTACTTTCGTTGAGATAGTTTATTTTGATACTGATTATCAAAACATGTTTGGAAGTTGCACTGCATCTGGTGGGGCAATAGGAGAATGTGAGCTTGGTGATTCCTTTAACGCTGGAGCTGCTTCGATAAGTGGATTGGAATTAACTGCTCAAACTGAAATCATTTCGGAAGCTGGAGTAACTTATCCTATCAGTGTCATTCTCACTTCTACAGATGCAAGCTTTGATAACACTTTCTCTAGTTCCTTTTGGGGGGATGTAATTACAGGGATGGACATTCCTGATTTACCAGATTCCCAGTTAGCTATTAGAGGTGGATTTAGGGCTGATTCAGGACTTAGTGGCGATGCAACCCTTTACTCTTATGGAAGTACTTGTTCAGTGGCAAGTTGTTCTTCGAGTACTGAAATTGACTCATACAGAGTCTTAGATGTCTCTTTATCAAAACAGATCAATGAAAGGTTAGACATCTATATGATACTTGAAAACGTTTTTAATGAAGAAGATATCATTGCAAGGGCCCCTAAGAATGGAGCAAGAGCTCAAAAACCTAGAACAACTCTTTTTGGTTTAAGATTAAAAATATAGTTATTTTTTTTACTAAAAAAATTATAATGCCGCTGCTAAAAAACCAACCAGAACTAATTTTTTTAAAAAAATAAATAGAATTACTTAATGTCAAAGATATATAGGGTTTTTTCTTGTTTATTGCTATTCACTTTCACGGCAATTTCTGCCGATGAAGACCACTTAGAAAGTGTGGACGAAGAACTAATAGTCATCTCTTCTAGGATACCAACAATTGCTAGAGAAGTTATAGGGTCAGTTGATTCAATAAGTTCTCAAGATCTAGATCTCAAGATGATTGATGGTCTAGCTGAATTAGTAAGATTCATACCAGGAGTTTCAGCTCATAAAGAAAATCAGTATGGCCGCTCTTTTACTGAGGATTTGCACATAAGAGGAATTCATGGTGGTGCCATCTACCTTATCGATGGCCAAAGAATATCAGATTCATATACCGGTTATGGAAGAGATATCGTCGATACAGATTTGTTAAAGAAAGTAGAGATTATGAAAGGTCCTAGTTCGGTAGAATATGGATCTGATGGTTTAGCCGGGGCTATTTCTTATGTCACAAAAGATCCATCTGACCTGGTCGAGGGAGGAGATAGATACTTTTCGATTAATGCTTCTAAGCAGCAATCAAATAAGCAAGAAAAAGTTAACTTTCTTACAGCTAGAGCTGGAGAAAATATTGAAGGTCTTCTACAACTTGTTCACAGACGTCTCAACGAAACAAAGATACATGATGGTTTTAGTCTAGATGCTAATCCATTTGAAGGTAACCAGAAGAGTCTTCTGGCTAAAACTATTTTTCATTCTTCAGAAACAACTATATTTAGTTTAGTAGCAGATATGCAGGAATGGGATGGTGATTGGATTATCAATACGGAAAAAGGGTTTGTTTACTTCCCAGCACCAAGGGCAGTTTCATCTTCTATAGGAGAAGATAAGGGCTCAAGGGAAAGAATAAGTTTTAAAATTGATCTGTCTCCAAAAAATTCTAACTTAATAGATACTGGAAGCTTTACTATTTACACGCAAGACTCTGAACAGAGGCAGCTGACAGTACAACAACAAGTATCTTTTTTTAATGGAATGCAAGTAGCCCCAACCCCAACTATGAGAACTAGTGATTTTGAATTTAATCAATCCCTTAAGGGTGTGACTTTACAGGCCTACAAAACATTAACAAATAACCAAATGGTTTATGGCCTAGATTATGAGAGAACAGAAACGACAAGGCCAAGAATGAGAGCTGAAACTAACCTGATTACAGGTACGGTCTCTTTTGCAGTTGATGGAGAAAATTACCCTAATAAGACTTTTCCAGATTCCGAATCTGTTCGCAAAGCTTTCTTCTTTAATAACCGTATCAATCTTTCCAACAGTCAGGTGCTTTCGTTGGGTTTTAGGTATGATAATTATGAACTCAATACATATATAGATTCTTACTTTCTCAATGGGAATTCTTTGGGATATCAGATTAAAGATGTTGGGGATTCAGAAACTTCACTCAAGG
>CAZWMS010000026.1:0-22280 GCA_964635015.1 uncultured Gammaproteobacteria bacterium
GAGCTTATTTTTAAGATAAAATCTAAGTTATCACTTACTCCCACTCAATAGTAGATGGTGGTTTGCTGGAAATATCATAAGTTACTCTAGAAACTTCAGGTATTTCATTCATAACTCTGTTAGATATTTTTTCTAAAAAGCCATGAGGTAAGGTTGCTGACTTAGCAGTCATGAAATCTATCGTTTCGACTGCTCGCAGGGCTATAACGTATTCATATCTTCTTGAATCTCCTACAACTCCAACAGATTTAACTGGTAGAAAAACTGCAAACGCCTGACTTACTTTATCGTAGAACCCTTCCTCAACTAACTCACTTATAAATATATTATCTGCTAACTGCAAAATTCTTATATATTCCTTCTTTATTTCTCCCAGTATTCTTACTCCAAGACCTGGACCTGGGAAGGGATGTCTGAACAATATCTCTCTCGGCAAACCTAATTCAAGCCCTATTTTTCTTACTTCATCTTTGAATAAGTCTTTTAAAGGTTCAATAACAGGTAATTTAAGATAATCAGGTAAACCTCCAACATTGTGATGTGATTTGATCACGTGAGCAATACCATTTTTATTACCTGCTGATTCAATTACATCAGGATATATGGTTCCTTGAGCTAACCATTTAATTTTTTTACTTTTTTTGGCTTCTTTTAAAAAGACATCTATGAAAGTCTTGCCTATAGCTTTGCGTTTGTGTTCAGGATCTTTTTTTCCTTCTAAATTTTGGAGGAACTGTTTGCCTGCATTTGTCCTTTTAACTTTTATCCCAAACTTTCCCTTAAAAGTTTTCATTACTTGGTCGCCTTCATTCAACCTAAGAAGACCATTATCCACAAACACGCATGTCAATTGATCACCAATAGCTTTAGAGAGAAGGGCTGCCACTACTGTGGAGTCCACTCCCCCTGATAATCCTAATAAAACCTCTTCAGAACCAACTTTATCTCTAATCTCTACAACACTTTTGGAAATAATATTTTTAGAATTCCACAAACCTTTGCATTTACAAATATCCCTTACAAAGTTTTTTAATATTTGCTTACCTTGTGGTGTGTGAGTTACTTCTGGATGGAATTGAAGACCAAAGATCTTCTTGGTGGGGTGAAAAAATGCAGCTATAGGGCTATTGGCTGATTTTGCGCAACTTTTAAAACCATTTGGTAAAAGAGAGATGCGATCTCCATGACTCATCCATACATTAATAGTTTTCTTTTTTATACCTTTAAACAAACCTGATGCTAAGTTTTTTAAAGCTAGATCAGCTTGTCCAAATTCTCTCTTTTCAGCCAACTCAACCTTCCCTCCAAGCTGCTTCGCTATAGTTTGCATGCCATAACAAATGCCCAATATAGGAATCCCTAAATTAAAAAGCTTAGCTGGAACTTTTGGAGAACCTTTTTGTTTAACAGTCTCAGGACCCCCAGATAATATAATTCCCTGAGGATTGAATTTCTTAATAAAAGAAAATGAACTCCTGTAATGATAGATTTCACAATAAACCCCTATCTCTCTTATTCTTCTAGCGATAAGTTGTGAATACTGAGATCCAAAATCTAGAATTAATATCTTATGGGCAAGAATATCCTTAGCCACTCAATCTGCCCCTACTAACTAACCCTGTAATTAGGTGCTTCTTTTGTAACACTCACATCGTGCACATGGCTTTCGCTTACTCCTGCCTGTGTGACTTTAACAAATTTTGGTTTTGTCCTCATTGTTGGGATATCCTTAGAGCCAGTGTAACCCATACTCTGCCTTAAGCCTCCCATCATTTGATGCACAACTGCCTCCATCCACCCCTTGTATGGAACTCTTCCTTCTATTCCCTCAGGTACAAGTTTTTCAGTTGCTTGTGAACTATCTTGAAAATATCTATCACTAGAATCTTGATCATCAGTCAAAGCACCTAAGGAGCCCATTCCTCTGTAGGATTTGTAACTCCTACCTTGGTATAGTTCTACTTCACCAGGAGCTTCTTCTGTTCCAGCTAAAATACTTCCCAACATAACAGAGTGGGCACCAGCTGCTATCGCTTTTGCTATATCTCCTGAGAATCTTATTCCTCCATCAGCAATAACAGGTATGTTCTTGTTCTTAAGAGATTCACTAACTTCAGCTACTGCAGTTATCTGGGGAACCCCAACTCCTGTCACAACTCTTGTGGTACATATAGATCCTGGACCTATACCAACCTTTACAGCATCGGCACCTGCTTTTACTACATCTTGAGCTGCTTTACCTGTGGCAATGTTTCCTGCTAATATTTGAATATCCGGGAACTCGCTTTTAACTAAACGTATTTGATTTAAAACCCCCTCAGAATGTCCATGAGCGCTATCTAAGACTAGCACATCAACATTTGCCTTTATTAAGTTTTGAACTCTTTCCATAGTATCAGGTTTAGTTCCTATAGCAGCCCCTACTATAAGCCTACCCTCTTTGTCTCTAGCTGCATTTGGAAAGTCTAAAGACTTATTAATATCCTTAAGAGTAACCATTCCAGTAAGTTTAAAATTATCGTCTATCAACAAAATTTTCTCTATGCGATTATCTTGGAGTAATTTCTTTATTACTTCCAGATTCTCCCCCTCTTTAGCAGTGACCAGCTTCTCTTTAGGAGTCATTATGCTCGAAACTTTAGCTTCAAGATCTTGTTCATTACGGAAATCTCTACTGGTTACTATCCCAACTAAATTACCATCATCAACAACAGGCATACCAGAAATGCTTAATTCATTCGTTAATTGAATTAATTCTCCAACCTTATTATCTGATCTAATCGTAATTGGATCTCTTACTATTCCACTTTCATATTTCTTTACTTTCTTAACTTCATTTGATTGATTTTCAATGGACAAGTTCTTATGAACAATACCTATTCCCCCTAATTCACTTATAGCAATACTCATCCTGG
The DNA here is from genome assembly GCA_964635015.1 of uncultured Gammaproteobacteria bacterium. Classification (GTDB taxonomy): domain Bacteria; phylum Pseudomonadota; class Gammaproteobacteria; order Magnimaribacterales; family Magnimaribacteraceae; genus CAJWPI01. The sequence goes on from CAZWMS010000026.1 coordinate 2,916, forward strand.
ATTCGGTAACTGTATCCATTGCAGCTGAAATCAAAGGAATTTTTAATTCAATAGACTCAGTAAGTTGGGTCCTAATATCTACATCTTTGGGTAAAACATCCGAGTACTCCGGCACAAGAAGTACATCATCAAATGTCAAGGCTTGGTCTGCTAAACGCAACATCTTCAAATTATACAGAAAGAACACAATAAAAAAATATGTAAATCAGATAGAATCTTGTTTAAGTTCATTTAATTACATGGAAGATAAATCGAATAAGGCTTTTCTTGGATGGCGTATGGTAGTTATTGCGTTGTCTATAGATTTTGTTGCTGTTGGATTTTCTTTCCAGTCTTATCCAGTTATTCAGCTACTGATTAAAAAAGAGTTAGGACTAAGCACCTTAATAACAACATCAACTATCCCTGCTTTTTTACTTCTTTCTTCCCTCTTATTACCTTTTGTAGGAAAGCTTCTAGATTTGTTCTCTATAAGAAAAGTTTTGCTCTCAGGTGCTTTAGTTTATGGAATTAGCCTTATTTCTCTCTACTTTTCCTTTAATTTTTTAACATTTATCTTAATATTTGCAATCCCTATTGCAATAGGTGTTGCTTTATTAGGTAACCTTTCAGTTTCTAAACTGATAACGCAATGGTTCAACAAAAGAGTTGGTAGAGCCATAGGCATAGCTTCAGTTGGAGTCTCTTTTGCTGGTTTTGTTATACCTAATCTAACCCACTATTTACTCTTCTCTATGGGTTTTTCTTGGCGTGAAGTATATTTTCTTTTTGGGAGCTTTATTTTAATCTTTATAGTTCCTCTCATATGGGTTTTTGTAATAGACAGTCCAAAATTAGTTAATCAACAACCTGATGGAAAGAATGATAAAAAAAGAGATACGGAAGATTTTTCTGATTCAGGTGTTGATTGGTCAATTAAAGACCTACTTAAAGATAAAAATTTTTGGTTATTATCTTTAGTTTTTTCTCTACAGTTTTGCTCGATGATGGCTGTACTTGCCCACATACCATTCTATGCTGAACAAAGAGGATGGGAGTCTTATGCTGCCTTCATCTTTAGTATGTATGCTATACCTGCAGTAATTAGTAAATTGGTTTTTGGTTGGTTGGTTGAAAGAAAGTTGGATCCCAGAGCAGGAGTGAGTATTTCGCTATTAATACAAACAACTGGGATTTTATTAATTTCCACAACGAACTCTCCTAATGAACTCGCAGTTGTATTTGCTTTTTTTGGCTTTGGGTTAGGAGCTGCTCTTCCCATGAGTAACATTTTGTTTAGTAGAATCTATACATCTAAAAGCTTTGGCAGATCTAGAGGCTTAGCACAACCAATGATTGTTCCTTTTCAAGTATCTGGCACTCCTTTAGCTGCCTTTCTTTTTGACTTGTATGGTAATTATGATTTAGCCTTTTCACTTCTTGCAGGTTGTGCATTCTTAGGAATATTTCTTGTATGGTTTCTAAGACTCCCAAATGAGTCTATTTAATTTTTTCTTAATAATTCTTGGATTAATTTATCCAATTCATCAGTGAAAGTAATTGGTTGATCAAGCATCATATGGTGTTGGGCATTTTTTAGCTCAACAACAGGAGAGCCTTTAGGAAGAATTTCTTTCATTTGTTTTACACCTATGTTGACTTCAAATTCTATTGAATTTTCTCCGTAGAAAAAGGCTATGGGACATTGGATTTTATTTAGTATTTCCAAGTGATCCTTGCCTATTACTAAATTGTCATACGTAGTAGGATCAAAAGTCCAACTCCAACCTAGCTCAGTCTTTCTAATAGATTTCTCGGCTATATAATCCAAAAGAAATTGATTTATACATTCCTGGGGAGGCATTAATCTAAATCTGTTAAGAAGATCTTCCTTAGAATTTCTGATTTTAGGAGGTTTCGACTTTGGCCAATCTTCATACCATTCAACGTGTTTCTCGGGGGGATTGATAATATAATCTACTAAAAGAAGACCTGACATTTTAGAGCTAAACTTTCCTGCGGTAAGTAAAGCTATCATACCGCCAAAACTATGACCTACTATTAGAGGCCGATCTAATTTTGTTTCTTCTACAACTCCCCACACATCATTCACAAAAGTATTTCTCTCATATCTGGATCTCCAATCACTGTCTCCCATTCCACTAAAACTCATTGCAACAAAATGATACTTTTCACTAAGAAGAGCTCCTATAAATTGAAACCAGTAAGCATGTGCATGATTGCCATGCAACATTATTACACTAGGATTTTTGTTTGATCCCCATTCTAAATAATGAACTTTTGCACCTTTTATTTCTACAAAAGCACTCTTGTGTTCAACTGATAAAGCAGCATTAAACCAGTCTGGTTTTTCTTGAATTATTGCCATTTGAATATTTTTACATCCTTGAAGTGCAAATAGTAAATTAGATGGATTAGAAAAAAAAGTTCTAAGGAATCCCAAGAAATTTGTGAGTCTGCAAACTTAAGCTCCATATAGGATTTTCTAAACAATATTGAACAGCTTTCTGGGTATTAAGTTCCTTCTTATTATTATCCAAAGGTTGTAAATAAAAGTTTTTGAAATTTAGATCTGAAAATAAATTGGGATTGTTTTTTTCTTGAGGAAAAACCAATTTAAGTTCATCGCCTAAAATTATCTTCAATTCAGTATTGGCTTTCGGGCTTACGGTAACCCAATCAATATCAGGAGGCAGGGGGAGAGTGCCGTTTGTCTCAATAGCTATTTCAAAATTATTAGAATGAAGTGCTTTTATAAGTTTACTGTCAACCTGCAGAGCAGGCTCTCCTCCTGTTAAAACTACATATTCACCTTTAAGGTTCTCTGGCCAAGCAGATTTGATAGCTTTACTTAATTCCTGTTCATTTTTGAATTTTCCTCCACCTAGACCATCAACACCTAAAAAATCGGTATCACAAAAATTACATATCGCTTTTTTCCTATCTTCCTCTTTCCCGCTCCAAAGATTACATCCAGAGAAACGACAAAAGACTGCTGGTCTTCCTGTCCTTGCACCCTCGCCCTGCAGGGTATAAAAAATTTCTTTAACTCTATACACTCTTCTTTACTTAAAAATATTCAATAGGATCTTTTTCATTATTTGCTTCAAATGCTTCAAGTCTCTCAACACAGGCGCCACATTTACCGCAAGCTTGTACTTTACCTTCATAACAAGTCCAAGTCTGAGAATAGTCTAAATTCATGCCTAACCCCTTAGATAAGATTTCACTTTTGGACAAGTTTATAAATGGAGCTCTAATTTCAATGGACTCGTAATTTGCTAACTTAGATGTTTTATTAATACTTTCTAGAAATTCAGGCCTACAATCTGGATAAATTGAATGATCTCCACTATGAGCACCGTACCAAACCTCTTCAAAATCAATGGAGATTGCATAAGCTATTGATAGAGAAATCATTATCATGTTTCGATTTGGTACCACAGTCATTTTCATAGTCTGATCTTCGTAATGCCCTCGAGGAACTACTATATTGTCAGTTAAAGCTGATCCTTTTAGTAAAGGTTTTATTCCTGAAATATTCGAAACTTCTAAACTAATGGAGCGATTTTTACAAAAATCTCTGGCCGAATCTAACTCTTTCCTGTGCTTTTGGCCGTAATCAAACGATATAGCAGAAACTTCATGATCCTGTTTTAAGGCGAAATTTATTAAAGTGAAAGAATCCATTCCGCCTGAGTAAACTACGACAATCTTTGTCATGACAAAAAATTAAGAATTAAAGATTACATCAGTCTTAGCAGCTGATATAAAATCATTTTTATGTAGTCCACCTATTTTATGTGTCCACCAATTAACTTCTACTTGCCCCCATTCTAGTAATATAGAGGGATGGTGATCTTCTTCTTCAGCAAGTTCTGCAACTTTATTGGAAAATCTTACAGCTTCTGAGTAATCATCAAATTTAAAAATTCTTCTTAACCTATCAATAGAATCTTGGGGCATAATTTTCCAATCTGGAATCTGTTTTAGTAATTCTTTCGACTCATCTAAAGTTACTCTAGGCGCATCAGCTCTACATGCTTCACATTTTTGTTGAGTAAGGTCTGACATAAACCTCCTTATTTTGAAATTCCGCCCTTTGTAAGTTTTGTAGGATCTAGAATCTTTTTTAATCTAGTAGCTGAAATATTAGTTTCCTCAAGAGCTACTTCCAGAATAGATCTGTCCTCCTTGTATGCCTTTTTAGAAATTTCTGCTGCTTTAGCATATCCGATTATTGGATTTAGTGAAGTCACCAAGATAGGGTTTTTATTTAATGAAGCCTGGATAGATTTCTCATTTACTTTAAAAGTCTTAATTGCTTTATCTGCTAAAACATTCATACCGCCTGATAAAATAGCGATGCTTTTAAGTAAATTGTAGGCAATCACAGGAAGCATAACATTTAATTGAAAATTTCCTGACTGGGCTGCAACACTAATAGTAGTGTCATTTCCAATAACATCTGCCGCTACCATTGTTACAGCTTCTGGTATAACAGGGTTCACTTTACCTGGCATTATGCTACTCCCTGGTTGGATAGCTTTAAGTTCTATTTCTGAAAGACCAGACAAGGGCCCGCTATTCATCCATCTTAGATCATTTGAAATTTTCATTAGTATGATGGCAAGATTTTTTAATTCTCCTGAAACTTGCACTGCAGTGTCTTGACTACTTAGTTCATGAAAGAAGTTTTTGCTTGGGACTGTTTTGCATGATCCGCCACTTAATTTAGAGAGTTGTTTAGCAAATTTCGTTGCAAATCTTGGATGGGCATTTACTCCTGTTCCTATAGCGGTCCCCCCCATGGGCATTTCTAATAACCTTTTCTCTAGAAATATGAATGTCTCTTTTGAATTTTTTAATTGGGAAGACCACCCTGAAAGTTCTTGGCTTAAATCTATGGGCATAGCATCCATAAGATGGGTTCTACCTGTCTTCACCAAATCTTTTACAGTTTGCGCTTTTTTATCTATATTGATTATTAGTTTATCTAGAGCTGGATAAAGTTTTTTAGTCAGATCCATATGAGCGCTTACTTTTATTGCTGTAGGTATCACATCATTGCTGCTTTGGCTCATGTTGACGTCATCATTTGGGTCTATATCTAGTCCGCTAGATTTACTAGCTAGCTTAGCTATCACCTCGTTGGCATTCATATTTGAGCTCGTTCCTGAGCCTGTTTGGAAAACATCTAAAGGAAATTGTTCATTGTGCTTGCTTTGCCAAACTTCTTTCGCGGCCTTTGATATGGCATTTGCTTTCTTTGTAGAAAGCAGACCTAGACTCTTATTTGCTTTAGCAGCTGCATCTTTGATAATTCCCAATGTATCTATAAAAGAGTTAGTAAAAGGGAAATCCATCTTAATTCCGCTAATTGGAAAGTTGTCTATTGCTCTTTGTGTTTGTGGTCCCCACAAAGCATTGAAAGGAATTTTTATCTCTCCTAAAGTATCCTTCTCTATTCTGTAGCGTTTCTTAGGCATAACTTCCTATAAAAAGTCTATATTCTATCAAATAAGATTAACATTTAACGATAAAGCTATCAGAAGGTATAATTTAGAAATAAGAGAAAAAAATGGCTGAAAAGAAACCAGATTTTATAGACGTCACGTTAGGTAAGGTCCCACAGAAAGAAAAAGGAGCTCTGAGTCCAGTTGAATGCAAAACTACTGAAGAGTTAAGAAGGCATCAATTAGAAAGACTAGCAAGTGGTTTCAGGTTATTTGCCCATTTTGGATTTGATGAAGGTCTAGCAGGACATATTACTTTAAGAGATCCTGAATTCCCTCATTATTTTTGGGTGAATCCTTTTGGTGTTCATTTTGAACAAATATGTATTTCAGATCTGCTTCTGGTTAGTAAAGAAGGAGAAGTTGTACAAGGCGATAGACCTCTGAATACAGCTGCATTTGCTATCCATTCAGCTTTACATAAAGCTAGGCCTGATGTTAATTCTGCTGCCCATTCTCACTCCATGTACGGCAAAACTTTTTCTACGATGGGTCGCCTTATTGAGCCAATAACTCAGGATTCATGTGCTTTCTTTGAAGACCATACTCTTTTCGATGATTACACTGGAGTAGTTTATGAAACTTCTGAGGGAGATAGAATAGCAGAAGCTCTTGGAGATAAAAAAGCAGTTATACTAAAGAATCATGGTCTTATAACTACTGGAAATACTATAGATGGAACCTTGTGGTTGTTTCTTTCTATGGAAAGATCTTGTCAATCTCAATTAATGGCAGAAAGTGTTGGTCAAATGGAAAGAATTCCAGATGATGTTGCCAAGCTTACTAAAACCCAAGTAGGAACAGACATGGCTTTGTGGGCAAGCTACCAACCACTTTATGACTTGATGTTACAAAAAGACGATAGTTTTCTTAACTAAGCTTCTTGAAAGAGGTTAAGAGTTTATTATTTTAATAACTCCTCAACTTGCCAAAGAGTATCTTTTCCAAAGAATATTTCTTCTCCAACAAAAAAAGTTGGAACACCGAAAGTTCCTCTATTAACAGCCTCTTCTGTGTTGGATATCAGTTGAGCCTTGACCTCAGGATCTTGTATTTGCTCCATTAATCTGTCCGCATCGAAACCAGATTCAGTGAAAGCTTCTTTGATTACATCTGGATCATCCATTTTTTTAGGCTCTTCCCACATGTGCTTAAGAACTTCATCAATATATTTATCTAAATATCCATCCTTCTGCGCTCCAACTGCCCCTCTTATTATTTGAAGTGAAATAACTGGAAAATGTGGGTTCATTTTAAATTTATCTATTCCGTGTCTTTCTTGAAAGCGCTGCATTTCAATTGATTGGTACTCATTTTTATTCATAATTCCAAAGAAAGCTTCCATTGGGGGTTTGTTATTCGTGGCTTTAAAAATTCCTCCCAAAAGAACTGGAATATAATTAAACTTGGCACCGGTTCTTTCCTCTATACCTGATATAACTTTATGACTTAAATAGGCATTCGGACTTGCAAAATCAAAATAAAAATCAACTTGTCTGGTCATGTATTACTCCTTTTATTTATTCTTCTCGCATTATTCTAGAATCCATATCTTCAAATTCTTCTACTAATTGAGAATAATCTAAATTCATACAAGCTCCTTCAGCAAAATCGTTAAACACTTCTTCTGAAAACCCACTTCCATCAGAATAAGAAATTCCGAATAGCGTTTCACATTTATCTTGCATGTGGAGTCTATCGTCAATTAGTAATTTTGAAAGGATATTTTCTCCAGTATATTCATCTTTTGACATAAAGATTCCTTTATCATTTTCTGAATCAAAGACTATGTATTTTTCTTCATTGTCTAATGACCAGGATTTCCATTCAGGTAAATCCTGTTTTCTTCCTTTTCCTGGATTTCCTGTATAAGCGAATTCAGCCCAATAAGACATGATTTGTTCAGAAAGTTTTTTAGCAGCTGGAAAAGCACCTTTCCCTACAATGAAGGTTCGAACAATATTGTTATCCAGAGCACCTCCCATAACAAATATAATTTCGAGAGCATGAGCAGCACCATATAGCTTAGAGTAATCCATTCCATTAAAGAGAGGCAGTTCATCCCAATCAAACCTGTAAACGAAAGTTGATTTATGACCTGATTCAACTAATTTCCTTGCTGGAGTATCAGCTGCTCTTCTTTTCCAATCAGCTGAGCCATAGTAGCTAACTGCATCATAATATTCTGGTTCTTTTATTAAAACAGGCATATTCCCTATAAAAGAAAACACACCTGAAGCTTCCTCCCATTTTACAAATCTAGGATTTAAAGCATTAAACAACTTATTTTCATCCTTATTCGTTCCAAAAATAACAGGCACTCTCTTAACTTCAGTGTTTGTAAAAGACTCGTAAATACCCCCTTCTGGAATAACATAACCATCTGGGAAAACTCGAGTCATGCCAGATTTCTTAGGGGAAGACTCTTTAAATGCAGTAAAAATATCTTCTGGCGGTGTATTTCTTAATAAATTAGCTATCTCATTATCGGTCATGCTATTTTGCAGTTCTTTTGATTCTACAAGGGTAATAGCTTTCTTACTTGAAATAAGAATTCTACTAAATATCTCTTTAGAGCTTACAGTGCCTGCCACGCCTTCTTTTGGAAGATAACTTTCAGCTTCCTGGATAGAAGAATGAGAAACTATACCGCTCTGAATGATTGCTTTGTGAAACAAACCCCTTGCTAGAGGTGAAGAAAAAATTGCAGCAGTATTATGTCCTCCTGCTGATTCTCCAAATACTGTTACGTTATGTTTGTCACCTCCAAAACTTTCAATATTTTCCTTAATCCATCTCAGAGCCATTATAGTATCCAGAGTACCAAAGTTTCCTGATTTGCCTTCTCTTGAAGAATCAGTATTTGTTAAGGCAGGATGTCTAAACCATCCCAATGGACCCATTCTATATTGAATAGTCACTACAATGACATCATGAACTGAAGATAAGAGGCTTGGGTCATATACTTCAGCATCACCAATGGCATTTCCACCTCCATGTATCCACATCATGACTGGTAATTTCTTTTCAAGGCCACCAAGCTCAGAAGGAGAATATTTGGGGCTCCAAATATTTAAATATAAGCAATCTTCTGATCCTGACCATGAAATGCCTTCTTCGCTTCCTAAAGATGCCCTCTGAAAACAACCACTTTTAAATTCTGTTGCTCTAAGTCTTCCTCTCCAACTTCCTGCTTTCAATGGAGCTTTCCACCGTAACTCCCCAATAGGAGGTTGGGCAAAGGGAATGCCTTTCCATGCAAAAGTGTTATTTTCAGAATCTATACCAACAACTTCACCTTGATTCAAAGATCTTAATGAGTCTTGAGAAACATTTGGTCCACACCCAAAAAGAAATAATAAGCTTAATAAAAAAGAGGTCCATATAGTTTTCACAGTATCCATTTAAACGACTTCTTCTATTTTAAGGTCTCATAGTTCTATCTTTTATTCCTAAATTCTGGTGTAAATTTTTGTACACACCTTTTACCCAATCACATAGTATAGGTCTCGTGTCTCTGGGGTCTATAATTTCTTCTATTCCAAACATTTCAGCTGTCCTATAAGGTGATCTTACTCTATCTAGAGAATCTTCAATTTCCTTTTGCCTAGCTTTGGGGTCAGGACTGGCTTCTATATCTCGCTTATAAGCAGCCATTACCCCGCCCTCTATAGGCAATGAACCCCAATCTCCTGACGGCCAAGCATATCTTAGATTAAGTCCGTCTGAGTTTCCATGGCCCCCTCCTGCAACTCCAAAAACTCTCCTAACTATTATAGACACCCAAGGAACTGAAGCCTGCCAAACTGCATATAAGGCTCGAACTCCATGCCTTATAACGCCTGATTCTTCAGCTTGTAAGCCGATAAGGAAACCAGGATTATCTACAAAATTTACTATGGGAATGTTGAAAGTATCACAAACATCAATAAATCTTGTCATTTTCTCTGATGCCTTTGCAGTTACAGCTCCTCCATCAGAATTACAATCATTAGCCAATATACCTACAGAATGGCCTGATAACCTACCCAACCCAGTAACAAGAGATTTTCCATATCCTGACCCTATTTCAAAAAAACTATCCCTATCTAAAACCAACTTTAAAATTTCTCTAATCTCGTAAGGTGACTTTCTGTCTTTAGGTATTATAGAGATAAGTTTTTCTTCTCTCCTTTCTTCTGGATCAGAATTTTCTTTTTTAGGAGGAACTTCCCACACATTCAAAGGCATAAAAGAGAGAAATGCTTGGATCTGTCTAAAAGCATCTTCTTCACTGGAAGCTTCATTATCAACTACTCCAGCTATCTTAGTGTGTATCTCACTACCTCCAAGCTCCTCTCTTTCCATTTTAATTCCAAAAGCTCTTTCAACGACGGGAGGACCAGCTACAAACATTTGACTACTGCCTTTTACCATTATAGAAAAATGTGAGGCAACAACTCTTGCAGAACCAAGTCCAGCTACTGACCCCATGCAAGCTCCAACTACAGGAACCATACTTAATAGTTTTACAATATTCTTCCATCCTGGAAGACCAGGTACATAAGTAGCCCCCATTGTTTCTAGAGTTTTTACACTTCCACCCCCTCCACTTCCATCAACTAAGTTAATTAAAGGAAGTTTTAGGTGTTCAGATAATTTAAGACTATAAATAAATTTGTTTCCTATTCGGGCATCAGCAGCACCTCCTCTTACAGTAAAATCATCTCCAGCCACAATAACCTCTCTTTTATCTATCTTTCCTCTACCGAAAATAAAGTTTGCTGGAATAAATTCTTTTATCTCGCCTTCTTCGTCATAAGTAACTTTCCCAGTTATTTCACCAGTTTCGCTAAATGAATTCTTATCAAGGAGAGAATCTATTCTTTCCCTAACAGTAAGTCTTCCAAGAGAATAATGTTTAGCTATTCTCTCTATTCCACCCATTTCCTTTGCTAAATCTGCTCTCTTCCTTTTTTCTTCAAGATCCTTTTCCCAACTCATACTTCTCCTTTATCAAGTAAGATAATAATCTCACATCTACAAAAGCTTGCAAGCTTTGTCCATGTTACGTAAATTACCTATAAACTTGGAGGAAAAAATGCAAATTGCACCCATACCCACTCTTTCTGAAGAGATTAATGATATTAGATTAAGAACAGCTGACATTGTTGGAAATAAAATTATTCCTAATGAAGGGGTAATTTATGAAGGAGGCGATAAATCAGCAAAGCTAAGAAAGGAAATAAGGAAAGAGGTTAAAAAACAAGGTCTCTGGGCACCTCACTTACCTGAAGAATATGGAGGAATGGGCAATGGTTTCCTCACTCATGCTTATATGAATGAAATCTTGGCTTGGTCTCCTCTTGGTAATAGATTATTTGGTGTGATTGCACCAAATTCTGGAAACCAAACTATTCTAGTTAAATACGGTACTGAAGAACAGAAGAAGAAATGGCTTATTCCTTTGATCAATCAAGAAATGGAATCGGGTTTTTCAATGACTGAACCCGATGTTCCTGGATCTGATCCCAGATCTCTACAAACAACAGCAGTGAAAGATGGAGATGAGTGGGTAATTAATGGTCATAAAATTATGACTTCGAATGGAAGGGTAGCAGATTTCTTAGTTGTAATGTGCAGAACTGAGGATGATGATTCAGGTAATGCCAACTTGAAAATGACTCAAATTATAGTTCCCACAGACTCCCCTGGTTTAGAGAGGATCAGGTCAGTTCCTATTTGGGGTCACACAGGCGGAGATCACATGGAAATAAAATATAAGGATGTAAGGGTTCCGCTTAAGAATGCTTTAGGAGCCAGAGGATCTGGTCATCAGGCAGCTCAAGATAGACTAGGAGCAGGAAGGGTTTATCACTGCATGAATACTATTGGTCAAATGTGGCGAGCTTTTGACATCATGGTCAGGTACTCAACGCAAAGAGAGGTTCATGGAGGGAAGTTAGAAACAAAGCAATTTATTCAAGGATTTATTGCAGACTCATATATAGATATTCAAGCAGCAAGACTAATGACTATACATTGTGCTGAAGTCATGGATAAAGGTGGTAATTCAAGGGTAGATATTTCTGCTATTAAAATTTTTGTTCCTGAAGCAGGAAGCAGGGTTGTTGATAGAGCAATACAAGTACATGGCTGGAGAGGTGTATCTAGTGACTTGCCTCTAGCGGGAATGTTTCAAGGATTTAGGACTTTAAGATTGGCAGATGGTCCCGATGAGGTACATAGAATATTAATAGCAAAACAAATATTAAAAAGGTACCACGATGGTCTTTCTTGGGACTTTGGTGTTTAAAGTTTCTCCATAGGTATTAGCTTAACTGTAGAAGTTGCTGTTGCTACTATAGAGTCTCCCTGTCTGAGATCACAGGCTAGAAAACCAGTACTTTTTCCTAATTTGATTATTCTTGAAATACTGAGAAGTTTTCCAGGGCCGGCTGATTTCAAGAAACTTACATTGATATCTAATGTTATTGGGTTTATTTTAAAATTTAATAAACCTATAACCAGATGAGCCATGGGAGCATCTAACATTACTGTAATGAAACCTCCTTGAATTATTTTACCCCCTGTATGACAGAATTCTTCACCTACATCAAATTTCATCTTTAATTCTGGAGGTGAAGAGTTAAAACTTGTAGCTTCTCCTCCGAGGATTTTTAAGAAATCAGCTTTTCTTGATTTAAGTAACTTAAGAATATCCTTATCAGACATATGCCCCTAGATTAAATGCTATAACCACCATCAACAGCTATAAGTTGACCTGTAATATAGTTAGCTTCTTGAGACGCAAGAAAAACAGCTAAATCTGCAACCTCTTCAGGTTTACCAAATCTCTTTATAGCTAAACTTTGATGTACTGAGCTTTCCCATTCTTTATCAAAGAAAGAATCTTTCTCATTTTTTAATCTTAAAAAAATTCCAGTTTCTATTATTCCCAGAGCTATACTATTTGCCCTTATATTATTTACCCCCTCTTCTTTTGCTATGCCTTTAATTAGAGACTCTATTGCTGCTTTTGGAGCTACTGATAAAACATCACCAGGAGGATATCTTAATAACCCTGCTGAGCTAATAAACACATAAGATCCACCTTCCTTTCTTAACTCATTTAAAGAAGAAGAAACAAGGTTAAAGAATCCGTTCACATCTGAGTCCATAACACGTTGCCAAGTTTCCACATCGATATCTCTTATCATTTTTTGAGGTATATCAAATCCTGCAGCATTAACTACAGTGTGGATTCTAGAAAATTTTCTAGAGACCGTATTAATTAGCTCTAAAGTTGCTCCTTTATCTTTAATATCAAGTTGATATGGAAAACAAACTTCCCCATCTTTATTGAGTTCATTGCATAGTTTCTCAGCTTCTGATTTATTCTGAAAATAAGTCATTACTACTTTTGATCTATTTTTGACAAACTTAGATACAACCACTGACCCCACTCCACCACTACCGCCAACAACAAGAGCGACTCCGTTGGGAAAATTTATATCAATACTCATGAGTGTATTGTCTCTTGAGATTTAATACTAAACAAGTATTGGAGGAAGATGGAACCTTTTAAAAGCCCAACATTTAATTTTAATTAGTTCCATCTGCCAAGGAAGAAAAATGGCAGGATGCAGAGAGATTAAGCCTGAGCAGCTAATTGAGGTGATATCTGCACCCTGCTCTATACTCAGAGGGTTTTTGGAGAGATTGTAAGGGGAGAAATCAACGCCTCAAAGTATCATTTATAATTATAATATTTTATAAATAAAATGTATAGTATTTTATGGTCGGGGCGGCCGGATTTGAACCGGCGACCACTAGACCCCCAGTCTAGTGCGCTACCAAACTGCGCCACGCCCCGATGTTTTTCTATTTCACAACTTTTTTTAGAACATTATGAAGTTCTTCTAGATCTTCTAAGATTTCTTCTTTTAATGAACCAATACTATCTTCATTTAGAGAAGAAAGATTTTTCTTGGCACCCGAAATAGTTAATCCCCTTTCATATAGTAAAATCCTAATTTTCCTAATTAATAAAATATCATCTCTTTTGTAATACCTTCTATTGCCTTTTTTAGTATGTGGATTTAGTGCAATGAACTCCTTCTCCCAAAATCTCAATGTATGAGGTTTAACTTTGCATAGCCCTGCAGCCTCACTGATAGAAAAATATTTTTTATCGGGTATTGAAGCTAATGTATTAACCATTATAGGTTGAAATTAATTTCCTTAATTTTTGACCCGCCCTAAAGGTTACTACTGTCCTTGCTGAAATTTGTGCTGATTCACCAGTTTTAGGATTTCTGCCTGGTCTTTCATTTTTTTCAATTATTTCAAAATTACCAAAACCTGAAATTTTTACATCACCTTTACTTCTCAAACAAATTATTATTTCTTTAAAAAAACACTCTATAACATCTTTAGATTCAGATTTGTTCAAACCCATAGAATTATGTAAATAGTTTATTAAATCTTTTTTAGTTATTGTTTCGCTCATTCTGATCTAATCTTCGCTTTTAGTTTATCACTAAGAAAATTTACAATTTTTTCAACTTTAATATCTACTTCCTTTTCTCTTAATGTTCTATTTTTATCTTGCCAAATCAATGAAAATGCCAAACTTTTTTTATTATGTGGTATATTTTTCCCTTCGTAAACATCGAAAATTTTTAGATAGGTTAAATTTTTACCTGCTTTTTTTCTAATTAATAACTCAACATCTTTACTAAGCAGACTCTTATCTACTAAGAAAGCAAGATCTCTCTGTATTACAGGAAATTTGGAATATTTTCTAAATTTTGGAGTCTTAGCTTCTCTTATCTTTTCGGTTAATATCTCAAATAAAAAGATATCTTGTTGTATATCATATTTTTCAGCTATTTTAGGATTAATTTCACCCAAATAACCTAATATTTTTTTCTCATTATTTAACTTCAATACAGAAGTTTTACCTGGATGGAGAAAGGGGTGAGAGTATGGACTAAATGAAACATTTTGATTAAAAGTTGAAAAAAAAGTTTCTATATCTCCTTTCAAATCAAAAAAATCCACTTTAGAGGACTTCTCACTCCAAGTTAAATTGTTTCTATTGCCAGATATAAGTCCCCCTACCACTTTACTTTCAAGAATCTTTTTATTTGAAATCTTTTTAAAAACAGTTCCCACTTCAAATAGTTTAGTATCTTCGGTCCCTCTATTGGCATTAAAAATAAAACTAGAAAGCAAACCTGACCATAAATTTGATCTCATTACAGAAAGATGACTGGAAATAGGGTTGGTCAAACAAATAAGATTATCGGCTTCTTCTGTTAAAAGAGCTTCTTCTTTATCTATGAAAGAATAATTAATAACCTCGTTATAACCTAAATTCTTAAAGAAAGCTCTGATAGAGTTATCTTTCGTGTCTTTTATTTTATGAGGAAGTGCTTTAAGAGAATTTTGAGGTAAATTATCATAACCGACAAGTCTTGCTATTTCTTCTACGAGATCAGCTTCCTGACTTAAGTCAAACCTCCAAGAAGGAATAAAAGTATTTAGGATTTTATCTTTAAGTATAGGTTTAAGACCAAGTCTATTAAGCATCTTTTTTATAACTCCTTTCGATAAATTTGTACCAAGAAGATCATTTATCCTAGCAGGATTTAAAGACACTTTTCTTTCTTTTGGTATAAAAGACACCTTCTTAAACTCTTGGATCTCTCCAAATTTTCCCCCTAAAGTTTCACCAATCAAGTTACTGGCTCTTTGAATTGCAAACCTTTGAAGATTATAGTCAACACCTCTTTCAAACCTTATGGAAGCTTCTGTATGGAAACCAAATAATCTAGCCTTTCCTCTTATTACTTTGGGCGTAAAGAAGGCACTTTCTAAAAAGATAGATTTAGTATCTTTGCTAACTCCACTTGCCAATCCACCAATAATTCCTCCTAAAGCAATGGGTTTCTTAGTGTCAGCTATAAGTAAACAATCTTTATTAAGGCAAATATTTTCTTCATTTAAAGCAGTAAGTTTTTCTTTCTCTTTAGCAAATCTTACAATCAAATTACCATCTATTTTCTCACTATCAAAGGCATGTAATGGCTGGCCTAATTCTAAAAGTACATAATTCGTAATATCTACTATAGGATCAATAGACCTAACATCACTTAATTTCAGCCTCTCTTTTATTAAAGGAGGAGTCTCCTTTTTTAGATCTAACTCATCTATATACCTACCTAGGTATCTTGGACATTCTTTGTGAACCGATACTTTGAAAGGACTCTTAACTTGAGGTTTGATCTGATATGTAGCTGGAATTTTTAATTTAATATCGTAGAAAGCTGATAAATCTCTTGCAATCCCTAAAATGCTGAAGCAGTCACCTCTATTTGGTGTAATATCAAGTTTTATAACAGCATCTGTTCCAGTTATTTTAGATGTGTAAGTTGTGAAGTTATCTACTTCTATACCTAGCATAGTCATCTGATTACAAAGCTCTTCTGTAGAAATATTAATGTCCAAAAGTTCTTTAAGCCAATTTTCACTAAATTGCATCAAATCTACCTAAACTGTCTAAGAAATCTAATATCATTCTGAAAGAAATCTCTTAAATCAGAGATTTCATATTTCAATAAAGCAAGTCTTTCTGGACCAAGTCCAAAAGCAAATGCAGGAAAACTCTTCACATCTACTCCTGCCATTTTTAATACGTTAGGATGAACCATTCCACAACCCATAACCTCTAACCAACCTTTCTTCCATTTAATATCTACCTCTGCAGAAGGTTCAGTAAAGGGAAAATATGAAGGTCTAAATCTTAATTCAACATCTTCATTAAAAAAATTAACAAGAAAATCTTTTATCAGACCTTTCAGAGTTGCAAATGAAACCCCCTTTTCTACAACCAAACCTTCTATATTGTGGTACATAGGTGTGTGGGTAAGATCTGAATCTTTTCTATATACCTTACCAGGACAAATTATTCGAATAGGAGGTTTCTCCTTTTCCATTGTTCTTATTTGTACTGGAGATGTATGTGTTCGAAGTAACAAGCCATTATCTAGATAAAAAGTATCGTGCATATCTTTAGCTGGATGATCTGAAGGGATATTTAGGGCTTCGAAATTATAATAATCACTTTCTACCTCTGGTCCCGAAGTTATTTGAAAGCCTAATCCCTCAAAAAAATTACTTACTTCCTTTATAACAGTTGTAATTGGATGAGAAGTCCCCGTAGGCTTAGTTCGACCGGGTAATGTAATGTCTATCTTTTCTTCTTTTTCTTTTTTAAATGCACTTTGTTCTTTAAAAGTATTATTTTTAAGCCTATAAATCTCTATAAGCTCTAATTTTAAATGATTAAGGGTTGTGCCAAGCTTTCTTCTTTTTTCTGTAGGAAGTGTTTTTAGGGTTTTTAGTAGGTTGCCTATTTCTCCCTTTTTACCTAAGTATATTTTTTGAGCTTTGTCTAACTGCTTTAAATTCTTAGAATTTTTTAAGGCAATTATAGCTTTTTTTCTAAGTACTGAAATTTCCAAATTTCTTTATCTCTATAAAAATTACTATTATAGATACAATCTGCCTAAGGTGGAGTAAGAATAAAAAAAATTTAAGCAGCTAAATTAGATTTAGCCTTTTCTGCTATTAAACTAAATACTTCTTTATCATTTACTGCTAAATCAGCTAAAGTCTTTCTGTCTAACTTTATGTCTGCCTTTTTTAATCCTGAAATTAATTTACTATAGGAAAGGCCGTTTTCTCTTGCAGCGGCATTTATCCTAATAATCCACAAAGATCTGAATAAACTCTTCTTCTTTCTTCTATCCCTGTAAGCATATTGACCAGAACGCATTACAGCTTGCTTAGCAACTTTATAAGTTCTGCTTCTTGCCCCTCTATAGCCTTTAGCTTGTCTCAGAATCTTTTTGTGACGTCGCCTAGCTTGTACACTTTTTTTTACTCTTGACATAATATTTTAGTCTCAGTTATGAATTAACTCTTATCATCTTTTTAACCTTCTTTTGATCCCCCTTGGATACTGAAGTAGTTCCTCTTAGCTGCCTTTTTCTTTTAGTAGACATCTTTGTAAGAATATGACTTTTATTTGATTTCTTCCTCTTGAGCCCACCTCCAGTCTTTTTAAACCTTTTGCTTGCACCTCTATGGGTCTTTAACTTTGTCACTTACTTTATCCTCCGAACTATTTTTTATTTGGTGCCATTAACATAACCAACTGACGTCCCTCAAGTACAGGAAGTTGTTCAACATTTGCAAAACCAGATAAATCGAATTCTACCCTTTTCAAAAGTTCCATACCTATTTCTTGATGTGTTATTTCTCTTCCTCTAAACCTTAAAGTAACTTTAGCTTTATCTCCATTCTCTAAGAAGTTTTTTATTTTATTAACTTTAATTTGATAATCATTTTCTTCTGTAACTGGTCTAAATTTAATTTCCTTTATGTTTACTCTCTTTTGTTTTTTCTTAGAAGCAGCTTTTTGTTTCTTAGCTTTAAAAACATGTTTTCCATGATCCATTAATCTACATACAAGAGGGTTGCCATCTTTTGCCATTTGTACTAAATCTAAAGAAGACTCCTCTGCTTTTCTTAAAGCTTCTTCAAGTTTTATGATACCCAGTTGATCTCCTGACTCTCCTATCAATCTAATTTCCTCAGCTTTAATTTCCCTATTAATAGGAAGTCTCTTAGTTGATCTATTGTTAAATTTCTTTATTGCTATGAGTTTCTCCTTATTTGAATTAAATATTTTTCTTTGATTCTATTTCTTTAATCATTTTTTTTACAAAGTTTTCAAGAGGCATTTCTCCTAGATCTTTGCCCCCACGTGCACGAACCGATATGGTTTTCGATTTTGACTCCTTATCACCTACAACAAGCAAATAAGGAATTTTATGCATAGAGTGATCGCGAATTTTATAAGTGATTTTCTCATTCCTCAAGTCACTTTGTGCTCTAAATCCCTTTTTTATTAAAAAATCTCTTATTTCAAGACTATATTCTTTATGTTTTTGACTAATATTGAGAATCATTATTTGGATAGGAGAAAGCCAAACAGGAAAAGCGCCAGCATAATGTTCTATTAAAATTCCTATAAATCTCTCAAAAGATCCTAATGTTGCTCTATGAAGCATTATGGGTGTTGCCTTATCTCCATTGATTGTTACATATTGAGCTCCCAATCGTCCTGGCGTAGAAAAATCAACCTGAATAGTTCCGCATTGCCAAACCCTGCTAAGTGAATCTCTTAAATTAAATTCAATTTTAGGTCCATAGAATGCTCCTTCTCCAGGTAATAACTCCCAATCAATTTTCTTTTTTTCTAAAACATTCTCAAGGCTTTTCTCGGCTTTGTCCCAAATTACATCTTCTCCCACTCTTAATTCTGGACGAGTAGCCATCTTTACTATGATTTCATCAAAGCCAAAATCTTTATAAATTTCTACCACCATATCTATAAATTTAGAAACTTCTTCAGCAACTTGGCTATCAGTACAGAAAATATGGGCATCGTCCTGAGTAAAACTTCTTACTCTCATCAATCCATGTAAAGTTCCTGAAGGCTCATCTCTAGTGCAGGATCCAAATTCAGATAATCTCAAAGGAAGTTCTTTGTAACTTCTTAAGCCTTGTTTAAAGATTTGAACATGTCCAGGACAGTTCATTGGTTTAAGAGCATATTCTCTAGATTCGGATCTTGTTCTAAACATGCCTTGAGCAAATTTTTCTGTATTAGCTATAACCTCTTCTTGCTGATAATAATTATCAATTAATTCAGCAGCGTCTTTATAGGCATTTTTCAGTTGAGCTTTTAGAGAATTTGTTTGTATATTGTCCATTTTTTTTCCGAAAAAAAAAT
>CAZWMS010000027.1:0-22013 GCA_964635015.1 uncultured Gammaproteobacteria bacterium
AAAATGTCTGTTACCGCACGACTTGCATGTATTAAGCCTACCGCCAGCGTTCAATCTGAGCCATGATCAAACTCTTCAATTTAATTGATTAACGTGTCTTATCTTATAAAGATACATAGACACAAAAAAAACCAGAAAATATACACTTATTAAAAGGCACATTAACTGGCTGGTAAGTGCGCCTAATTACAGACGCCCACACGAATTACTTGCTTATAAAATTTTAAAAAACTCCCCTCTTCATAAAAGGGGCTGAAATTATACATCAAAAACCTTTTAAATAAAGGAATTTAAGCAACCCTAATCTTAGCAAATTTCCTTTTTCCAACTTGGAAAAGATGGTATTTGTTTTTTAAAACTACATAAGATGTATCGAATACCTTCTCTCCCTCAACTCTAACACCACCTTGTTTCATAAGTCTTATTGCCTCAGAAGTACTTGATACTAAACCTGCTTCTTTTAAAACACGAGGTAGACTCAATGAGTCATCATCCAAGATAAGGGCTATCTTATTAATATTTGAAGGCCTTTTTTTCTTTTGGAACTGCCTAATAAAATTTTCCTTCGCTTTAATTCCAGCTTTTTTTCCATGAAATCTATCTACTATTTCTTCTGCTAAAATGAACTTTATATTTCTTGGGTTTTCTCCCTCTTTCTGAGAATTTCTTAGTTTTTTTATCTCAATATTAGACTTAAAACTCAAGAGCTCAAAATAACGCCACATTAACTCATCAGTAATAGACATAATCTTTCCAAAGAGTTCTTCTTTTTTCTCGTTAAGAGCTACATAATTTCCAAAAGATTTTGACATCTTCTTAACTCCATCTAGTCCTTCTAGCAGGGGTACAGTCAAAATAGATTGAGGGTTTAATCCATAATATTTCTGAACTTCTCTTCCCAGTAATAAATTAAATTTTTGATCTGTTCCCCCCAATTCTACATCTGCTTTTAACATTACAGAGTCATATCCTTGCAAAAGGGGGTAAAGGAATTCATGAATAGAGATTGGTTTCCTTGATTTATATCTTCTACTAAAATCTTCTCTTTCTAACATCCTGGCTACAGTTTGTGTAGACAGAAGGTCTATAAACTTTTGGGGAGAAAATTTATTCATCCATTCGGAGTTATATCGAATCTCAGTTTTTTTTGGGTCTAAAATCTTAAATATTTGCTTTTTATAGGTTTGGGAATTCTTTTTAATTAGATTCTCTGAAAGTACTGGTCTAGTTTCGTTTACTCCAGATGGATCGCCAACTAATCCTGTAAAATCTCCTATCAAGAATATAACTTTATGCCCAAATTCTTGAAATAGCTTTAGTTTGTTTATTAGAACTGTATGTCCCAGATGTAAGTCTGGAGAAGTAGGGTCAAATCCTGCCTTAACTCTTAAGGGCTTTCCTTTTTTTATTTGTTTTAAAAAATAATTCTTCGGAATTACTTCTTCCACCCCTCTCAACAAATTATTTAAGTCTGTTTTATTCATCTTCAAACTTATTATAATCCTTCTTATAAAAATAAACCTTGGACTAATAAAACTAATATTAACTAATATTTCCAATTTTATAGAAGAGAACTATGTTCCTAAAAACAGCAAGATGGTTTAAAAGCATCCTAAGTAACTACCCAAAAAAACATATTTATATTTTTTTGGGATGTCTACCTTTATTTATTATCATCTTGTTTTTATCTAACCTTGACCTTAAATCTAAATTCTATGAGGGTAGCCTAAAAAGTAAAATTCCCCTTAAAGAGGTTGGTGCTAAGAAAAAGTTAGTAGAAAAATATATTTCAACAAGTCTTAGAGAGACCATAATAAGACGCAATGATTCCTTGTTTTCTATTCTAGAAAAATTAAGGGTGAATAAAGAAAATATCCTCAAATTAATTAATTCAAAGAATAGTCATCATTTTTCAGATATAAAAATAGGAGAAACAATCTCTATTAGAATAAATGACTTAAATAATGAAGTAATATATCTAAGATATATAAAAGATTATAAGTCTGGGATAGAAGCTACCCTAGTAGAAGGTGAGTACAAAATCACACCCTATAAACTAGAAACTGAAAAGCAAAAGATCTTTAAGAAAGTAATTATTAAAGATTCACTGTACTCTTCTGGCCTTAAAGCTGGCATTCCTGACAGTGTAATAATGGACCTGGTATATATTTTTGGATGGGATTTAGATTTTGTTCACGATATTAGACCAGGTGATACATTTAGCCTTATTTATGAAGAAATATACATAGAGGGGATAAAGCAAATAGATGGTGATATTCTCATTGCAGAATTTATTAACCAAGGGAAAACTCATACGGCTTTAAGGTTTAAACTTTCATCGGGTTTATCTGAATACTTCAACTTGCTTGGAAGAAATGTGAAAAAAGCTTTTTTAAGATCTCCTGTTAAATTTAGTTACGTAAGTTCAAAATATAATTTACGAAGAAAACACCCAATTCTCCATAAAATAAGAGCACATACTGGTGTAGATTATGCTGCAAGAAAAGGTACTCCTGTAAGAGCAACTGGAGAAGGAACGGTCAGCTATGTTGGACTTAAGGGCGGATATGGAAATTTAGTAGAAATAAAACACTCTGAAGATTACTCTACTAGATATGCTCACTTAAACTCCTTTCATCCAAATATAAAAGTGGGTAAAAAAGTTGGTCAGTCAAGTGTTATTGGCTATGTGGGGAATACAGGTATGGCAACTGGATCACACTTGCATTACGAGTTTCATGTTAATGGAAAACATACTGACCCTCTTAAGGTTATTTTCCCTAATGCTAAACCCATAAATTCGATAGAAAAAGAAAGATTTTTAGCTCATTCAAACAAACTATTTAAAGAATTAAGAAATTATCAATCCTTCTTGTATTAAGATATAAGAGAAAATGCACGATTTATATGTAGGTCTGATGTCTGGAACTAGCGTTGATTCAGTAGATGCTGTAGTAGTGGACTTTTCAAAAAATAAAATAAAAATTTTAAATCAAGATTGCTATGAAATCCCTTATTTGATTAAAAAAGAAATCCTAGATAATACAAAGTCAAGTACCATTAACAAAAAAGAAATAACGCGTCTTGACAAGGAATTAGGTGAACTATTTTCAAGGGTTATTAATGATGTGTTAAAAAAAACTAATTTAAACCACAAACAAATTAAAGCTATAGGCAGCCATGGACAAACCATTAAACACTCGCCTAACTCTAAACCTCCTTTTAGCCTGCAGATAGGTGACCCCTCTATAATTGCTAAGAAATGTAAGATTCCTACTGTTGGAGACTTTAGAAGTGGAGATGTATTGTCGGGAGGTCAAGGAGCGCCATTAGCCCCTTTATTCCATAATTATTTATTAAACTTAAAAAAAGAGGACTCATTAGTCATAAACATAGGGGGTATAGCAAATATCTCTGTATTGAAAACAGGTAGCCAAGATGTTATCGGATATGATATTGGACCAGGAAATTGTTTACTAGATTCCTGGGCTAGATTTTCTAAAAAAGGAGAATTTGATAAAGGAGGAAAATGGGCCTCCACTGGTAAACTTAATAAAAGATTGCTTAATATCTTTCTAAAAGAAGCTTATTTTGAAAAAGATTTTCCTAAAAGTACAGGTACAGATTTTTTTAATATTGAATGGATAAAAAGAAAATTAAAAATTCTAGGTTCATTTTTAAAGAACAAAGATGTCCAGGCTACTCTTTTAGAATTAACTTCAAAAACAATATATCTAGAAATAAAAAAATTTAATCTTTCAACAAATAATATCTATATTTGTGGAGGTGGTATTCATAATAAAGAGTTAATTTCTAACTTAGAAAATAAGCTCGGATGTAAAACACAATCCACACAAAGATTGAACATTAACCCAGACTTTATGGAGGCTGTATGCTTTGCCTGGCTTGCTAAACAAAGATTAAATAACATTACTTTTGAATTATCTAATTTAACAGGAAGCAAAGGGAAGGTGTTTCTGGGTAGGATATGGAAATAAACTAGATGGAGAAAGACTCACCGCACCCACAGGTGGTTATAGCATTTGGATTCTTAATAATAAACTTAGAGCCACTTAAATCCTCTATATAATCTACTGTAGATCCAAGTAAATATTGAAGGCTTAATGGATCAATAATCAAATTAGCTCCTTCTTTGCTTACACAAGTATCTTCTTCATCTACAGATTCATCGAATGAGAATCCGTATTGAAAACCCGAACAGCCTCCCCCCGTAACATAAACCCTTAGGTTTACTTTAACTTCTGATTGCTGCTCAGACTGAGACAATATTTTTTTTACAGCTCCATCTGTCAAATTCAATTCATTTGGATCAAATGTATCTATCATTGTTTTAGTTTAAACTTAATTTAACTTCAAAACCAAACATTAAATTAAAACATTCTATGGCCTGTCCTGAAGCTCCCTTTACAAGATTGTCTATTGCAGAAATTACTACTATTTGATTCTTTATTGTTGAATCAAAAAGAGCTATCTGACAATTATTGGTATTGTTGACATCCCTCAATGAGGGTATTTGGTTATCCTCAAGTACATTAACGTTTGCAGAATGGGCATAAAAAGATTTATATGTTTTTACAAGATTGTCTGATCTTAATTTATGGAATTGGATATAAGAAGTTATATAAATTCCTCTCATTAAGGGTAGTAAATGCGGCACAAAACTTAGTTCAATTTCAGAGGAGGAAAGAGATTCTATTACCTCTTTTATTTCAGGATAATGCCTATGACCACCCACACTATAAGCTTTGAAGTTTCCTTTTAATTCACTTTTTAAATGTCTGTCTACAGGAGTTCGGCCAGCACCACTAATTCCAGATTTTGCATCAATTACTACTGCTTTTATAGTATTCTGCGTGTTAAACAAAGGAAGGATAGATAAAATACTAGCTGTAGGATAACAACCAGGAACTGAGACCAAACCTGAGGTCTGTATTTTCTTTGAATTGAGCTCAGTAAGGCCATATGTAGATTGTCTTAAAAGATTAGGAGCTGAGTGTTTCTTTCCATACCAAGATTCCCAAATTTTTGAATCCTTTATCCTGAAATCTGCTGATAGATCTATAATTTTTATTCCCATTTGTAAGAAGGGTTGAACAAGATTCATTGAAACTCCATGAGGAGTAGCAAAGAATATTGCATCACACTTAAGAAAGTTATCATCCTTTAGTAAGCAAAATTTTATATCTTCATCCAGATTGATTTGTGGAAAGATTTCCTTTATTTTTTTTCCATTTAACTGCCTAGAACTTACAGCTACTAAGTCTATTTCTGGGTGAAAAGAGATAAATTTAAGTAATTCTTCTCCAGCCATTCCAGAGCCTCCAATTACTCCAACTTTAATTTTACTTCTTGCTTTCATGGGCTATTAGACTTTAATCTAGGTTTAATTAAGGGTGGCGCATTATAAAGCCATGCTTTACTAGCAACCAGAGAAATTAATTGAAAACATTTATTCCTACTATCTTAGCTATTAGTGGTCATGATCCAACTGGAGGTGCGGGTGTTCAAGCCGATATTGAAACTATAACTGCTTGTGGTGGAAAAGCAGTTACTCTTATAACTTGCCTTACTTCCCAAAATACTAAAAAATTTGAGAAATATTATCCTCTTAATGAAAGAATCTTTGCTAAACAAAGCAAATTACTACTATCTGAAAATACTTTAGATGCAATAAAAATTGGGTCTATAGGAAGTGTGCCCATAATTAAAGAAACCTATAAGCTATTAAAGAAAAGTGAAACAAAAAAGATAATTCTTGACCCCGTAATATACCCTACAGCTGGAGGAAGGCTCTTAGACGAAAAAATGCTAAAAAGTTCAATAAAACTGTTATTCCCTAATGTATTTTTATTAACCCCCAATAAAGAAGAAGTATTAGAGATAACTCGTGAAAAAGATGTATTTAGAGGTATAGCAAAATTATTTGCACTAGGAGTTAAAAATATACTTCTAAAAGATTTTAACCCAAATAAAGAAAAAATATTTAATAGATTGTATTCAGATGAGAAGACATATCAAGAGTGGGAGATTAGAAGGATACCAGGAAATTATCATGGCACTGGTTGTGCTCTTTCTTCTGCAATTGCAACTTTCTTTTCTAAAAAAAACAATATCATTGAATCTGTTAATTTAGCACAGAATTTTGTTGTACATGCTATACAAAATTCTAGCAAATTGATTAGGGGTAATAGATTCCTAAAGAGGTAGATAAAAAGTGGTCAACCTCAAGGGCATCTACGCCATAACTCCAGATGGTTTAAAAAGAGAATCTCTCCTTAGAAAAGTAGAGGACATTTATAGGTCTGGAATAAAAATTGTCCAATATAGAAATAAAACCCTAAGCCATAATGTAAGTATTGAAATTGCAACTGAATTATTAGAGATCTCAAAAAAATACAACGGAGCCTTGATTATAAATGATGATCCATATATTGCTAAAACCGTAGGTGCCAAGGGAGTTCATCTAGGACAAAAAGATATTTCTTTAAAAAAAGCTAGGAAAATTCTGGGCCCCAATTCACTTATAGGAATTTCTTGTCAGAATAATCTAAAACTTGCTCTAAAGGCTCAGGCTGAGGGGGCTAACTATGTAGCTATAGGTGGTTTGTTTGAAACTACAACTAAAAAAGAAACAATAAAAGTATCTATAACTGAGCTTCGTAATATAGTTGAATCAATTCTCATACCCGTTGTGGCAATAGGTGGAATAAATAGTCAAAATATAAAAAAAGTGGTAAGAACAAATGTAGATATGTTTGCTATAAGTTCTGGTCTTTTCAAATCTAAGGACTGTAATAAAACTGCAAAATCTTTATTAAAACTCATTAAATAATTTAAGAGTTTACCTTAAGATATACATTCAAAAGCAGCCTTTCCCAGGAAGACAGATCCGCAATCATTGAACCTCTTGCTGCAAAAGCTTTACTTTCTTTAAAATAGCCTTGTTCCAATCTAATATGAGCTAATCTCAAATAAATACTAGCCTCTTCTTTGCTTATTCTTAATGCTCTTTCTAATTTATAGTTAGCTTCTGAAAGGTTGTTACTTTTCCAAAGCTCATCAGCTTCAGAAACTATCCTTTGTAAAGAGGGTTTGCTTGCATTTATTAGAAGGACTTCAGACTTTAGAAATCTTTTATCAGAAATTAGTAATGGGAGAACAGTACGGAATTTATCAATATCTGATATATTTGAAGTATCTAATTTATATTTGAAGGTGGAGGCACAAGAGCTGAGTGCTAATAAGAAAGGTATTATAAATAAAAGTTTAACGTTCATCTTAAAATAGCTTCACTAAAAACCCCTCTTAACTTCTCTAGAATGTCTAGGGTGTAAGAATCTTCTGATTTTCTACATTTTCTTCTAGAGTTTGGAGTTGTCTTGGGTTCTGTACCTCTAATATATGGAACCTTTATAGCATTATTACACTTTTCACCACTTAATAAACCATCTTTTAAGTCAACCCATTCATAATTTATTCTTGGAATGATTGGATTTGTAAGTGAATTAGGATCAAGGTTATTCATCAATTTCTTCCAAACTTGCAATGCTCCACTCCTGCCTGTAAGAGGCATTTCTCTGTTATCATCAAAACCTAACCAAATTAAAGCTAAATATCTTCCAGCGTAACCTACAAACCAACTATCCCTTTGATTATCTGAAGTCCCTGTTTTACCTCCAACTCCCCACTTTCCAATGGTTTTTTTAGGGTAGCCTCTAGCAGTCCCTCTAACAAAAGTTTGAGAAAGTGCAAATTTAAGTAAATGAACTGGTTCGGGTCTAAATCTCTGTTCCATTTTATTTGGATAAGAAAATGAATTATCCCCCCCCATGCCTTTAATCTCTCTAACTGCCCTTAAGGGAGTAAAGAATCCATTTGATGATATTGTCTGATAAGCCTGAATAACCTCTATTGGGCTTAATTCATATGCTCCCACAAAAAGGGATGGATATTCATTGGGCTTTTTATTAATTCCTAAGTCTCTGAAAGTTTTATCAATAGCCTGATACCCTAACTCCATGCCTAGTCTGGCAGAGGCAATATTGTAAGAATCCCATAAGGCCCTATGAAGTAAAACGTCCCCATGATATTTTTTATCAAAATTATTGGGTTCCCAAACCCTCCCTCCTCCTAGATTAACTTTAAGTTTTGAATCATCTAGTACAGAAGTTAATGTGTACCTTTTATATTGAGATAAAGCTGTAAGGTATACAAAAGGTTTTATTAATGAACCCACTGGTCTTATAGCATTTAAAGCTCTATTAAATCCAAAAGAACTTGGATCGATACCTCCTGCTAAAGCCTTAACTTCTCCACTAGAAAAATCAATTATTACAGCAGCTCCTTCAATTTCTTTTAATCTATCTCCATAATTTTTCACTAGATCCTTCTTGGTAATTTTAAGACTATCTTCTAAAACTCTTTGTAAAACTGGATCTAAATTTGTGTAAATCTTTAAACCTTTGGTTCTTAAATCTCTTTCTTTGAAATTATTTTTTAACTCTATTCTTACCAAATCATGAAAAGATGGGTATCTGGTTTCACCTCTAAATCTTGGTTTTATAAGTGCAATCGGTCTATTTTTAAGATCTTCAGCAGAGCTTGAGGATATAATCAAATCTTTAGCTAAAATGTCTATGACAAGATCTCTTCTTTCTTTGGCTCTATCTGGATTTCTTCTGGGGTTGTACATTGAAGGACCTTTTAGCATGCCAACTAACAAAGCTAATTGATCTACCTTTAAACGTTTTAGTTGTGTTCCAAAAAAATGGTCTGAAGCAAGACCAAATCCATGTATGGCCCTTTTCCCAGATTGACTCAAAAAAACATCATTTATATAGGCAAGTAAGATTTGCTCTTTGGAGTAATGAAATTCTATCAATAAGGAAGATAGGGCTTCATTGATTTTTCTAATTAAAGTCCTTTCGGGTGAAAAGAAGAGGCTTTTAGATAGCTGTTGTGTAATGGTGCTCCCTCCTTCTCTTATTTCCATAGATATGAAGTTTTGGTAGATTGCTCTCAGTATTGATTTAGGAGAAACTCCATGGTGCTCAAAAAAGTCTTTATCTTCTACGGCCAAAATAACCTTCACTAGTTTCTCAGGCACTTCAGACCAAGACAAAATTAATCTATCTTCCATGTGAGAAGGGAACATGCCCCCTATGGATAAAGGTTCTAGTTTTAGTAAATCCAGAGAAATTCCATCCGCCCTTTTTATCCCAGACACTTTAGAATCTAATCCGAATTTAATATCAAACAATCCTTGTGGCTGCTCTTCAAATCCTCTTAAAAAAACTTTCAATGAATTATTTTTAAAGGAATATTCGCCTGGTTTTCTTGGTGGTGACTTTTTTTTATAAGATAGTATATTCAACTCTTTAATAAAATTTTTAAGATTTAAGCTACCTCCTTCACCTATTTCTAGGGGCCTTGAATAAATCTTTGCGGGTACTGTCCAAAGTGCGCCATCTAACTTGTTCCTTACTTTGGAATCTAAAAAAGAAATCCACCCAATTAAAAAAACTAAAACTATTACAATTAATACAATAATTAAGTTTTTAATTTTAATTTGCCTAAACATATTTCACTTGATTTGTTTCTTAGTTTCTTTCACTCTAATAACTTCAAAAAAAATAAAAAGGACAATTCAAAATGGAATTAGATATCTGTTCATTGGGAAATGCCATAGTAGATGTGCAATTTAGCATTGAAGATAATTTTAGAGAATACCTTGATGATAGATCAATAGCATTTGGTTCCATGACATTGATTGAAAAACAAGCCCAAGAAGATTTAATATCCCTTTTGAAAGCAAACTCGGGAAAACCACTAAGGGCTTGCGGAGGTTCGGCCACAAATTCTATCTTTGCTGCAACAAATTTTGGTTCAAGTTGCTATTTTACCTGCAAAGTCCAAGATGATGAATTGGGAAATTTTTATCTAAATAACCTTAGATCAAATGACATATCTCACAATGATAATGCTTTAGACAAACAAACTAAACTTCCAACGGGACAAGCAGTAATCATGGTATCTCCAGATGCAGAAAGAACAATGTGTACTTGCTTGGGTGTATCTAATAGATTGTCTATTTCTGATTTAGACATAAACGCAATTACTAACTCAAAGTATCTATTCATTGAAGGGTATTTAGTTGCCTCACCTTCTGCACTCTTAGCATGTCAAGAAGCAATAAGGTGTGCAAAGAAAAGTGGAACAAAAGTAGCTATTTCTCTTTCTGACCCTAACATAGCAAAATCTTTTCAAAAAGAACTTTTAAAGCTCATAAATATTAAATGCGATCTCCTGTTTTGTAATGAATCTGAGTCATTAGCATTTTCTAATAAACAGAATTTAAGCGAAGCTTTTAATTATTTACAGACAATCTCTGACTCTGTACTAATAACTTTACATGAGAAAGGGTGTTTATCTTGGGATGGTAGGACTAAGAACCTAATTGAGGGTTTCAAAGCCAAGGCTATCGACTCAAATGGTGCAGGAGATATGTTTGCTGGAGCCGTTCTTCATTATATTAACAATAAAAATAACCTTCGTGAGGCTGCAAAATTTGGCTGTTACGCTGCATCTAAAAAAGTTGAAAACTTTGGACCTAGACTTCCAAAAAATGACTATAAAAAAATAAAAGAAAATTATTTCTAGCCTTAGAATACAGAATCTGATAAATTGCCGCGCCTTCCTATGGTATAAGAAAAAAAATTCATCTTAAAAATGGTAGTTAAAAAGAAAAAACAAGCAAGAAGCAAAGAAAATAAAAGTTCTTCGAAAACAAAAACCCCTTTGAAGCCTAAAAAGAGAGAAGTAAAAAAAGGGTCTTCTACCAACAAACAGAAATCCCCATTAAAATCTAAAAAACCTTTAAAAACTGAAAAGAATAAGAAAAAGACCTACAGGGGTGAAGAGCACTTCTTAGCTTCGATTGAACCTTATAAAATAAAGAAAAATGAAAAATACATGAATGCAGGGCAAAAAAAACATTTTTTTACTATTTTGAATTCTTGGAAAAATCAGCTTTTGCTAGAACAGGGCAAAACAGCTTCTCACCTACAACAGAGCACCTCCAACTTTCCTGATGAAGCGGATAGAGCTTCACATGAAGAAGAATTTACTATAGAACTTAGAACTAGAGAAAGAGAAAGAAAACTCTTAAGTAAAATTGACTCTTCTTTAGAAGCCATGAAGGAGAACTTTTATGGTTGTTGCAACTTATGTGGAATTGAAATAGGAGTCAGGCGCCTTGAAGCGAGACCTACGGCTACAAGGTGTATAGATTGTAAGACTCTGGAAGAGATTCATGAAAGACAGAGATATGGATAAATTTTAAGTCTTGCTTTTCATTGAGCATTAAAGCAAAAATGCTACATGGAAACGAGATTAATTGATCTTAAGAATTACAAAAATATTCCAAAATTTTTAGCTATAGAAGGTCCTATAGGAGTAGGAAAGACTACCCTTACTAAAAAACTTGCTCATTTTTTTAGATATGAAATGATTCTTGAAGAACCTTCTCAGAATCCCTTCTTGGAAGACTTTTATAACAACCCTCACCAAGCAGCTTTAGCCACTCAGCTTTTTTTCTTGTTTCAAAGAGTAAAGTATATCCAGGATTTAAAACAAGGAGATATTTTCTCATCTTCTAAAGTTTCTGACTTCCTATTAGATAAAGATATGTTGTTTGCTAAAACCACTCTGTCTGAAAGGGAATTAGAATTATATATTCAAATATATGATTATTTATCTCTAGATCTACCTACTCCTGACCTAGTTATATACTTACAAGCAGACTCTAAAACCTTATACGAAAGAATAATGGATAGGGGTATTGATATGGAAAAAAACATTAGCTATGAATATCTGCAATCTCTAAACGAAGCCTATAAAGGTTTTTTTCTTTCTTTTGACAGGTCTCCTGTTCTAATAGTTAACACAGAATTTATAGATCTTGCGAACAGTAAAAAAGATTTTGAAATTTTATTAGACAAATTATTAGAATATTTTAATAATCCGCAGGGTAGGAAAATGTATTTTAATCCTTATCCTTCTTTACTTTAATGAAATTTAATTATGGCAAAAGAAAAAATTTATGAAGTTCCAGAATCTATGAAAACCAATGCGTTAATTAATGCAAAGGAATACGAGGATATATATAGAAAATCGATAAAAGATCCGAAAAAATTTTGGGCAAGTGAAGCAAAGAAATACCTGTCTTGGCAGACTGGCTGGGTAGAAGTCTCGCGATCTGATTTTACTAAAGGAAAAGCTAGCTGGTTTCAGGGGGCTAAGATAAATGCAGCTGTAAATTGTATTGATAGACATTTGATTGATAAGGCAGATAAACCAGCAATTATTTGGGAGAGTAATGATCCGTCTATTTCAAAAAATATTACTTTTAAAGAACTACATTTATCGGTCTGTAAATTTGCAAATATTTTGAAACAAAGAAAAGTTAAAAGAGGAGATAGGGTTTGCATTTATATGCCTATGATTCCAGAAGCTGCTTATGCTATGTTAGCTTGTGCAAGAATTGGTGCAATTCACTCCGTTGTGTTCGGTGGATTTTCTCCCGAATCTCTTAAAGATAGAATCTTAGACTCTGATTGCCAAGCGGTTATAACTGCTGATGAGGGTGTCAGAGGTTCGAAAGTTATACCCTTAAAAAAAAATGTAGACAAGGCTCTAGAGGGTTGTCCTAAAGTTCATACAGTTATTATAGTTAAAAGAACAGGGGCCAAGGTAGATAAGGTTCCAAAAAGAGATATTTCTTATGAAGAAATCATCCAGGAAGTTAAGGAGGATTGTGAACCTGAATATATGGATTCAGAAGATCCATTATTTATTCTTTACACCTCAGGTTCTACAGGAAAACCAAAGGGAGTTTTACACACAACCGGAGGATATCTTCTTCAGTCTTCAATGACTCACAAACTGGTATTTAATTACAAAGAAGGAGAAGTTTATTGGTGTACTGCAGATATTGGATGGATAACTGGTCACTCATATATTGTATATGGTCCTTTATCCAATGGAGCCACGACATTGATGTTTGAGGGAATTCCAACCTATCCAGATGCATCAAGATTTTGGAACATAATTGACAAACATAGTGTAAACATTTTTTACACAGCTCCAACAGCAATAAGAGCATTAATGGCTCTTGGAAATGAACCTTTAATAAATTCTTCCAGAAGTTCTCTTAGGGTCTTAGGCACTGTAGGGGAACCAATAAATCCTGAAGCTTGGGAATGGTACTACAATGAAGTTGGGAAGGGGAAATGTCCTATTGTAGACACTTGGTGGCAGACTGAGACAGGATCTATATTAATTTCTCCTCTAGCAGGATCTACCCCCCAGAAACCTGGTAGTGCTACCAAGCCCTTTTTTGGTATAGAGCCTGCAATACTAGATGAAGAAGGACAGGAAATAGAGGGTGAGGGACAGGGAAATTTAGTTATCAAAAAGAGTTGGCCTTCACAAATAAGAACAGTATATGGAGATCATCAAAGATGTATAGATACTTACTATTCTAAATTTCCTGGATTTTACACAACAGGTGACGGAGCTAAAAGGGACAAAGATGGCTATTACTGGATTACAGGGAGGGTTGATGACGTTCTTAATGTTTCGGGTCACAGATTGGGAACTGCTGAGATAGAGAGTGCTCTTGTTCTTCACCCAATTGTTGCTGAAGCTGCTGTGGTAGGTTTTGAACACAATATCAAAGGTCAGGGTATATATTGCTACGTTACCTTAATGAAAGGAGAAAATCCTGATGATTCTTTAAGACAAGAGTTAATTGCCTTTGTGGAAATTGAAATAGGGGCCATTGCTAAACCAGATGTTATCCAGTGGGCACCCAGTCTTCCAAAAACCAGATCTGGTAAAATTATGAGGAGAATACTTAGAAAAATTGCTTTAAATGAAATTGGTGACCTTGGTGACACCTCTACATTGGCTGAACCTGAAGTGGTGGAGGATCTAATAAATAATAGGATAAACAGTTAATGTCTTTAATTAATTTAATAAACAAGAAATCTATTCTTCCTCACCCCTCAGAAGCTTTAGAAGGAAGGGATGTGGAAATAGAAGTTCCAGAAAAGCATTTTGTTAAAGGAGCTCCATTAAAAGGACCTTTCCCTAAAAACTTAGAAAAAGCTTTGTTTGGGATGGGATGTTTTTGGGGAGTAGAAAAAAAATTCTGGGAATTGGATGGTATCTTCACAACTGCTGCGGGTTATTCAGGAGGAGAAACTCCAAATCCCAGTTACAGAGAAGTTTGTTCTGGAATGACTGGTCATAATGAGACCGTTTTAGTCTTGTTTGATTCTCAAAAAACAAGTTATGATAATCTTCTTAGAGTATTCTGGGAAGAACATGATCCTACTCAAGGAATGCGTCAGGGTAATGATGTGGGAACCCAGTATAGGTCAGGTATTTATTATTTTAATGATTCCCAAAAATATGAAGCAATAAAAACAAAAGAACAATACCAAAAAAATCTGCAAATTGAGAATCTAGGTACTATTACTACGGAAATAACTAAAGCAAAAGAATTTTACTATGCTGAACACTACCACCAACAATACCTTGCCAAAAACCCTAACGGATACTGTGGTGTTGGAGGAACAGGCGTGCTGCTTAAGTAAGACTTAAGACAGAAATTCATCTAAAGTTTGATGAATTCTTCTTATTCTAGCTTCTTGATAGTTTCCTAATGTAATCCCTGATTTTCTGCTAGTATGGAATCCCTCTTGTTGTAATCTAAGATTGGTTGTATCTTCGTCGAATATTCTACCAAGAGCTCCAAGGGCGGCGACTTCCGTGTAGGAATCATCTACCCCTAAAACATGGGGTTCAGGGGGAAAAGGATGGTCCTTATCCTCTGGCAAGGGACTGAGAAAAAAAATATCAAAGATAGAATTTTCTACTTTGTTACCATCTGGTCTAAATCTATAAGCCATCGGAATGTTTATACCAGGAAAGAAGAACATATTAGGGAACAAGTGATACTGAATTGAATCAAGCATAATTGAATCACCATGCTCGGATAAATCTACACCAATTTTTCTTCCTAAACTCTCCCTTAATTCTTTAGCAACTATCTCTCTTGCGGTAGAGCCCTTAGGTACTTCCCTAGAGTTCAACTCTACAAAACCAAAATCTTCTAACATCTCAGTCTCTGATTGGGTGGGGTTTGTCCATCTTTTATCTTGATAATCATTTAAGGCAGAAGCGCTGTATGCCGCTATATTATGTATAAAACGAGTTACATAGTTTCCAAAAATATCATATTGGCAATTAGCACCAGTAGGAGAGCTATGTGTCTCATATGAATGATAGGCTTCTAGAAAAGCTTCTTGAGAAGCTTTCCAATTAGCTGGTAATTTTTTTTGAATGTGAATTGTTATATGCCTTCTTTCAAGGGGCCAGGCTTTAAAGTGATCAGGTAAAACTTCAAGATAATTCTTTAAAGGTTTAGCCTTCAAATCTAAATTGATAAATACAAACCCTCCCCATATTTCACATTTAACTTCTTGAAGATTGTGTGTGCTTTCTGATACATGTGGAAAATCCCACCTTCCAGGTATGTTATTAATACTTCCATCTAGATTCCAACTCCAGCCATGGAAAGGACATCTAAATTTTTTGAGATATCCGGTTCCTTCGGAAGGACAAATTTTTGTTCCTCTATGCATACAGGTGTTAAGGAAGGCTTGGATCTTTTTCTGAGAGGACCTAACTACTACTACAGAATAAGGTCCAAACTCATAAACATATGTATCTCCAGTTTTTTGTATATGCTCCTCTCTGCAAGCCCATTGCCAGATTTTAGGCCAAAGAGATTTGATCTCCCTTTCAAAAAATTCTTTTGAGGTATAACGACCAAAGTCTAAGTCTTCATCTCCAAGAAATTGATACTGTTCTTCTAAAAGAACCTTTGGAGCATTATCCCCCTCTCTTGCAATAACTTCAGCGGTCGTTATTCCCTTAAATCTTGCTTCTCCACGTTTTAATGTATTTTTTTTATCTTTCATAATTCAATTTATCCTGTAGGGCCTCCTCTAGAAAATATATGAATGCTCATATAGACTGAATTTTATAACAAAAAATATAACTTGTTATAATCTCTGAAAGTTAGGACTTTTATTTCAATGACTCAAAGCTTTAAATACATAAACTTCGAAGGAGATATAAAGGCAAAAATAGAAAGCAATTCTTTAATAGATCCTAATCGATATTACAATGACAGCTTTAAAGACAAAGAATGGGACAAAATATGGACTAAATCTTGGTTGTTTGCTGGATTGGAATCAGACTTAAAGGAACGGGGTGATTTTTTTATCTTTAATTTAGGAAAAGAATCTATCTTAATAACCAGAAAGCAAAATAAGAAAATTGGGGCCTTCTATAATTCATGCCAACATAGAGGAAATAGAATTATTAGTGTTGAACATGGTGCAGTTAATAAAATAACCTGTCCTTACCATGGCTGGACTTATAATCTAGAGGGAAAACTAGAAGGGGTCCCAGATAAAGAAAGATTTAAACTTAAATTACCTTGTGCTGAAAAGAATTTAAAAAAAGTAAAAGTAGATTCTTGGGCAGGTATGATCTGGATTAATATGGATGAGAATTCTATAGATTTTGATAAGTTTATAGGTTTAATTAAAAAAAGACTGGAGCCCTATCATTTTGAAAAAATGCTGTTGGTCAAGCATCAAACTGTATCCCTTAAGGCAAATTGGAAAACAGTTAGAGATAATTTTCTTGAACAATACCATGTTGATTTCATACATCCCCAACACGCATCGATAGTTGATTGTCATAGTTCAGCTAATGAGATGTTTCCATTTGGTCATTCATGTTCCATGGTCCGTGGTAATGTTACAGATTCTAGGTATCCTATACCTGAAACAGTTCCTGACTTTCTAAAGCCTGCCTTAAAGGGGGCTGGCCTTGATCCCAAAAAGTTTAAAGGAAGGGTGGCAGACATTAGAAAGGCTCTTCAAAAGACAAAAAGGAAATTGGGTAAAGAGCTGGGTTATGATTATTCAAAATTAAGTGATAGTCAAATTACAGACGTCTGGCAATATGATATCTTTCCCAACACATTTATGACCATAACAGCAGAAGAACTATGGATTTATGGCCCAAAACCCCATCCATTTGATCCAAACAAATGCCTTTTTACAAAATTAACCTTACAAGTTAAAAATGAACTGTTAATAGACAAAAAAAGAGGAATCAACTTAGCAAATCGCTGGGATGAATCATCTGTCCGCGTTCAGGATGAAGCGATAAAAGGTATAAGGCCTGAGCATGAAAAGTATAAAAGGAAAGATATTCTTTCTGGAGAATATACTATGACTCCTACCATAGATCAGGATATCCAATATCTGAATGCCATGCAGTCTGGATTACATTCTAGAGGTTTTACAGAAGTGCTTTTAAACAAAGATGAAGAGAGGATTCAGCATTTTCATAACTGGTTAGATCAATGGATTAAAAATGGTTAATAATAAATCAGAGAATATCAAATCTAAGAATGAAGAAATTGATATCCAGACTATTAAACAAGTTATTGCTACCCATAGCAGA
Organism: uncultured Gammaproteobacteria bacterium; assembly: GCA_964635015.1. Taxonomy (GTDB): domain Bacteria; phylum Pseudomonadota; class Gammaproteobacteria; order Magnimaribacterales; family Magnimaribacteraceae; genus CAJWPI01. The sequence continues at coordinate 17,635 of CAZWMS010000027.1, forward strand.
GGAATAGATCGTTTAGATAATAAAATACTTCAATCAGCCTATTGGGAAGATGCAGAAGTTGATTATGGGGAATTTAAAGGCTTAGCATATGAATTTATAGATTTAGTTATACCTGCACTCCGAGAAATATATCTTTTGACTCAACACAAGGTAAGCAACACTTTGATTACTTTGAAAGGAGATGTCGCTCTTTCTGAAACTTATGTGACTGCATATCATCTCTCTATAGATGAAAAAACAGAAATGACCTTTTTGGGTCGTTATCTAGATAAAATGGAAAAAAGAGAGAAAAAATGGAGAATTCTACATAGAAAGGTAGTTATGGATTGGAATCAGTACAGGAGTTCTAATCATGATAGGGAAGGAGAGAAATTTATTAATATGTCCAAAGGTTCAACAAATAAAAATGATCCTCTTTATTCTTTTCTATTGGATGATTAAACAAACTGATCTAGGAAATTATTATGCAAGAAACTAAAGATAAACAAGAAATTTACGAACTATCATGTAAATATGCTCGAGGACTGGATAGATTAGACTCTAAACTATTTAGATCAGTTTTTTTTGATGATGCCTTTTGCGAATATGGATTTTTTAATGGAAATCCAGATGAATTTACAGATTTTTGTATGAATGCTCTAAAAGAGCATGAATCAAATCATCATATGATAGGTAACGTTTTAATAGAGATTAAAGATCAAGAGGCTTTTGGAGAAGTTTACTTCAATGCTTACCATAAAGTTAAAAATGATGAAGGAGAGTTTGAGGACATTATTATCGCAGGAAGGTATATTGATAGATACAAAAAAAGACATGGTCAATGGAAGTTTGTTTATAGATCTGAATTAGTTGACTGGTCCAGAACTCAGTTAACGAAAGATTCTTACTTTGACTCAGACTTAAGCATTGGTTGCAGACGAGGTGGTAGACAAAATGATCCTCTATATGACAAAGAAAAAATGAAAAAGGGTTAGCATTTTTAGATCAAAAAGTATTTTGAGTCTTTTTTAAGTACTTTTCCTTCCTCTTGTAGTTTAATTAAATGGGATTCTAAGGACCACTTAGCAATTGGGTGTAAGCTAGAATCTACATCTTCGTAGACTTGACTAACCAAAGAGTCAATGTCACCTGATTTAGTTTTTTTTAAGGCCTCTACTACTTTACCTTCCCTTTCTGCTCTATGTTGAATTATCCATTCTACTACTTCATGAGGATTTGGCATGAGCTCTCCGTGTCCAGGAGCAATTTTTTCCAAAGAGTAATTTTTTAATTTTGAAAGGGAGGAAATATAAGATTTCATATGTCCATCAGGGGGGGCTATTACCACTGTAGATCCTTGCATTATATGGTCACCGGTAAAAATCATCTTTTCTTCTTTTAATAGATAACACAAATGGTTAGAGGCATGACCGGGGGTATGTATAGCTTCTAAGCTGTATCCATCCCCTTTAAGAATATCTCCATCAAATAGCACTCTTTCTGGGTTAAAATCTCTGTCTTGGTCTTTTGTTGAATCGGTTATCATCCCGTAAGCTGGAATATCTAATTCATTTTGAAGAAGTTTAATTCCAGGGGAGTGATCGGGATGGGTGTGGGTTACCACAATCTGCTTTAAGTTTTTAGATGAATTTAGGATATTCTGAATGTGTTCATTTATTGCAGGTCCTGGGTCTAGAACTGTAATTTCCTCAGCTCCTATTAAATATGTATTGGTTCCGGGACCCGTAAATACACTAGAATTTCCTGCAGTTATTCTTCTAACTAAAGGTGATAATTGAACGATTTCCCCAGATTTCATTATTACTGATCTACATTAATGTTTGTCATAGCCTGGTTCGCCAGGCAAAACACCTTTTAATTTCCCATCTTCCATAAAGAACCTTGGCTCAATTGTTTTTATATCTTTTGGGTTCTTAGATATTTTCTCTTTTAATAACGTTTCTGTGTCATCAAAACCACATATTGTCTCAAGATTTTTTATAGTTGGCATTATCATTAATAATTTACCCTTCTTTTGTTCTTCAAGAGCCTCTTCGGGGCTGATCCATAAACTATTTATACTCTCATTTCCGTCGTGCAGAGCAGTCTGACCGAAGGGAGCTTGAGCAACGAAGAATCTAGTTGTATATCTTCTTTTTTCTATTTTTGGTGTTATCCAATGAGACAAGTAAGCCAATCGATCTGTAGCTAGGAATATTTTCTCTTTGAAGCTCATTTCTTGCAAGACTGACTCACCTTGATTTAGTCTTTTCCTGTATTCAATATAAAGGTTTTTTTCATTTATATCTTCTGGGTTAAAAGGACTTCCTCCCTCTCTGTAAGCAAGGAGAATACCTGCCTCTTCATAGCACTCTCTTATACAAGCTATCCAATAAGCTAGCCCTCCTTTATCTACTCCAAGCGTAAAAGAGGCCGCTGAATCAGATGGTCCTTTACAAATCTTTTCCACCTCTTCTGATCCATCTTCTAAATCAACTTTACCTCCAGGAAAAACAAAGGCACCACCAAAGTTAGTTTTTGAAGCTCTTTCAATTAAAAAAACTTCAATTCCTTTAGGATCTTTATCTCTAACAAGTAAAACGGTTGCAGCTGGTTTGGGATCTTCAGGTGGCTCGTTAGGATCCGCTAATTGATGATTAATGCCTTTCATTTGTTGGTTCATTTTTTCATTATCCTAAAAGGGTTTAATATAGACTAGTCATTCTAATCTTTTTACTCTTTAAAAAAATCAAAGGAATAGATTGTATATGAAAGTAAAAAAGCCTTCATGGTTTAACAAAGCCTTAGCAGAAAGAAAATCTGAACATCAGATAGTTGTCAAGGGAGCTAAAATTTATTACCAGAAATGGGGAAGTAAAGACAACCCGGGAATGGTATTAGTACACGGCACTGGAAGTCACTCTCATTGGTGGGACTTTATAGCACCTAGTTTGACAGACCTTTATGAAGTTGTAGCGATAGATTTAAGCGGCATGGGTGAAAGTGATCATAGAGAAGAATACAAGGCTGAAATCTTTGGAAGAGAGATTCTATCTGTAGCTGAAGATGCATACTTTTTCAATGGAAGGTCTTCACCTCCCATTATATGTGGGCATAGTCTTGGCGGATACATGAGTGCTGCGGCTGCTTCTCTCTCAGAAAAACCTATAAGGGGAGTTATTATGATAGATTCACCTATTAGGCCTCCTGATTATGATTACTCTCAACACTCACATAGTTATCCCATAAGAAGAAGAAAAACTTACCCTAATCTAGAGTCAATATTAGAAAGATTCAGGTTGACTCCAGATCAAGACTGTAAGAACCAATATATTATCGACTATATAGCCAAATGGTCTGTGCAAGAAGTTGAAAATGGATATCAATGGAAATTTGATGATTCTTTATTTGAAAAACTAATATTTGAGATATCTAGAAGAGAAGTAGCCTTGAGCTTGTCTTGCCCTCTTGGCATTATTTATGGGGCCGAAAGCGCCCTTATGACTAATGAAATTTTGAATTATATGAAAAAACAAGTTAATGCAGAAACCCAAATGACGTGTATAGGAAAAGCACAGCATCATGTATTTCTTGATCAACCCCAAAAAACTGTGGAAGAAATAAAGAAAATTGCTAGCTCTTGGTAGGCATATCCACCAAGTTAATATTTATTTTTTATAGATTCTGTGTTTCGGATTTGATTTAGATTATGAATCTAACCAATAAGGAGCTCTAAGTTTTCTTTTGTTAATTTTCCCCATTGTGTTTCTACCTAGATCTTCAACTAATTCTACACTTCTTGGACATTTATAATGAGATATCTTATCTCTACACCAACCTATAAGCTCTTTCTCTGAGGCTTTACTTTGAGAAGGATCTACTATAATTAAAGCTTTAAGCTCTTCTCCCATTTCTTTGTTAGGAATTCCTATACAGGCAACGTCAAGTACATAAGGGTGTTCAATTAATACTTGCTCTGCTTCAGCAGGATAAATATTAGCTCCTCCTGAAACAATCATGTCACTAAATCTGTCCGTTAAATAAACATACCCTTCTTCATCCATATAAGCAATCTCTCCAAGAGTGAATACGCCTGGAGCAATATGAGCTGCCTTAGATTTCTCAGGATCATTGTGATAAATAACCCCCCTGCCAGTATCGTCTTTGAAATATAACTTACCTTCAGTATTGGGAGGGAGTTCTTTATTATCCTCATCAAGAATCATTGCAGTAAAAGGAGGGAGGGCTTTACCTACAGAACCTGGATGCTCTAACCATTCATCAGAATCTATCCTACAAGTAGTTCCAACCTCACTAGCACCATAAGCGTCAAAGAAAACAGGACCCCACCATTCAATCATTTCTTTTTTTACTTCGACAGGACACTTTGCGCCTGTATG
>CAZWMS010000028.1:0-20803 GCA_964635015.1 uncultured Gammaproteobacteria bacterium
GTTTTTGTTTCTCCTGAAATAGATGAAACAATTGAAATAGATATAAATCCTTCAGAGTTAAGGATCGATACTTATAGAGCCAGCGGGGCAGGAGGTCAGCATGTTAACAAAACAGATTCTGCAATCAGGATAACTCACGAACCAACTGGAGTGGTCGTTCAATGTCAAACTCAAAGATCTCAGCACCAAAATAGAGAGAGGGCCATGCAACAACTCAGAGCTAAGCTTTATGAAATAGAGATGCAAAAATTGAATCAGGAAAGGCAATCTTTAGAAGACTCAAAGGCTGATATAGGTTGGGGAAGTCAGATAAGGTCTTACGTTTTAGATTCAGCTAGAATAAAGGACTTAAGGACAGGTCATGAGACCTCAAATTGTGCTGCTGTGTTGGATGGAGATTTGGATAGTTTCATTGAAGCGAGCCTTAAAGCAAATATTTAGTTAAAGTAACGTTTAATGACTAAAGAAATTTCTAAAAATGAACTTCTGGCTCTTCGAAAAGCTAAGCTGGATGAGTTAAAGTCCAAAGGCAAAGCTTACCCAAATGACTTTAGAAGAAATTCTGTTTCAAGTGAACTTCACTCCTCTTATGACTCTTTATTAAAAGAGGATTTGGATAAAAAAAATGTGGTTGTATCAGTTGCAGGAAGAATTATGCTACAGCGCATAATGGGTAAAGCTAGTTTTATTACCATTCAAGATGCTTCAGGCCAACTACAAGCTTATATAAAATCAGACAATCTAGGAGAAGAGGCTTATAAAGAATTTAAGAAACTTGATTTAGGAGACATTGTTGGACTCAGTGGAAAATTGTTTAAGACTAAAACAAATGAATTAACAATAGAAGCTGAAGTTGTTCGCCTACTTACTAAATCTCTTCGTCCTCTTCCAGAGAAGCATGCAGGATTGGTTGACACTGAACAACGCTATAGAAAAAGATATTTAGACCTTCTTACGAATGAAGAAAGCCTATTGGTATTTCAAACAAGAAGTAAGATTATAAGTGAAATAAGAAATATCTTTATTGAAGAGGGTTTCTTAGAGGTTGAAACACCTATGATGCACTCTATAGCTGGAGGTGCAACAGCGAAACCTTTTATTACACATCACAATTCCTTAGATACAGATCTATATCTAAGGATTGCTCCAGAACTTTATCTTAAGAGGCTGTTAGTGGGAGGTTTGGAAAGGGTATTTGAAATAAATAGAAACTTCAGAAATGAAGGCTTGTCAACAAGACATAATCCTGAATTTACGATGTTAGAATTCTATACAGCATATGCTGATTATAAGGATCAAATGAAATTTGTTCAGTTTCTATTAAGCACTATGTCTAAAAGAGTTCTTGGAACAACAATTATTGAATCAAGAGAAAAGAATTACGATTTAAGTAAACCTTTCCAGGAAATAGGACTCCTCGACTCAGTAGTTAAATATTTAAATATTGAAAGAAAAAAGTTAGAGAATAGAAAGGAATTAGAAAAGGTAGCAAATAATTTAGATATAAAAAATATTAAAAATTTATCTTTAGGAAAGTTGCAATTAGAAATATTTGAGAAAGGTGTAGAACATCAATTAGATGAACCAACATTTATCGTGAGCTATCCAAAAGAGATTTCCCCTCTTTCAAGACAAGATGATGAAGATAAAAATATGGCAGAAAGATTTGAGCTTTTTATTGGGGGATGGGAGATAGCCAATGGGTTTTCTGAGTTAAATGATCCTGAAGAACAAGCAGAAAGATTTAAGCAACAAGCCATACAAAAATCTTCTGGAGACGAAGAAGCCATGGAATATGATGAGGACTATATTGAAGCCTTAGAATATGGACTTCCTCCTTGTGCCGGAGTAGGTATAGGAATAGATAGATTAGTAATGCTCCTAACTGGAGTGCTTTCGATAAAGGATGTTCTTCTATTTCCCCAATTAAAACCTAAAGATAAGGATTAGTATAATAAATCTTTGATCGCTTCCTTTTCAGACATCAACTCTTCAGTAGTTATTTTTATTTTTGATTTCGCGAAGTCATTTAGCGGGATATCTTGAACAATTTCTACTTTCCCATCCCCCAAAGATCTAAGTGGAAAACCAAAGATTATGTCCTTAGGAATATCGTAACTTCCATCACTAGGAACAGCAGCACTAAACCAATCACCATCTTTAGTTGGACTATCTATAGCTTTTATCGTATCAATAGCAGCATTGGCAGCTGAAGCCGCTGAAGAAGCTCCTCTTGCTTCTATAACCGATTTTCCTCTCTGTTGCACAAGTGGGAGATATTCATTTTCTATCCAATTAAGATCATTAATAGCCTCAAAAGCTCCAATCCCATCAATTTTTGCGTTGTAAGGATCTGGATACATGGTTGGACTGTGGTTTCCCCATACAGTCATATTGGTCACCGAAACTATATCCACTCCAGCCTTTTGAGCCAGCTGTGCTTTGGCTCTATTTGCATCTAAAGCAGTCATCGCGAACCAGCTTTGAGAAGTGTTATTAGATTTAGTTCTTCCAATTAAAGCATTGGTATTAGCAGGATTGCCAACTACTAAAATTTTTGCATTTTTTTTAGCTAACTCACCTATAGCCAGACCCTGACTTATAAATATTCCACCATTTATTTTCAATAAATCGCTCCTTTCTTCAATCTTTTTTCCATCAATTACTATTCCCCTTGGGACACTTCCTACAAGCAGAACCCAATCAGCGTCTCTAACGCCTTCTTTTATATCTACAGTTGCAAGTAAAGAACCTGTCTGCTTGAATCCACAGTCAATTAATTCCATGATAGTCCCCTTGAGTCTATCAACTACCTGAGGTATTTCTATAAGCCTAAGATTTACTTTAGTATTCTCTCCAAAGGTCTCACCACTGATTAATCTAGGCAGCAAGGAATAAGCTATTTGGCCAGCACCTCCAGTAACTGCAACATTGACTTCTTTCATTTTTTCTCCTATTCAATCTGGTTGAAAGATATTTCTAGAATTTTCAAATTTTACTGTTCCTTTTGTATTTAACATTTCATTTTTCATCATTTTATTAAGAAGATTTTCATCCTTTTTAGTATTTGCTAAGAACCTTTTTCCATCTTCTAAACGCCCTATAATAATAGCTTTACTTGGCCCTTTTCTTGAGTTAACAACAGTATAAGTTTCTATTACACCTTTTCCATTAACTTCCTTTATGGTTTCTGGACTATCCATACTATCTATGGTTTTTTGCAGTGAAGATGAATTTACAACTTGATTCCATTCTCCTGTAAATGGTTTAGAAGAGAAAATAGCCATTCCATGTTTTGTTAAGAACCAACCATTTGCATTTACCAACCCCAAATGATCTTGATTTTTCCTAAGTTTATTCATCATGCTCGCTATTGAGTTTACAACGTAAGCACTACCTGGACCACCGTAATAAGGTAAGCCACCTGTAACTGACAGATCTCTGCCATCTTCATCTGGAATGCCTATTTCTTTTTTTGCTATTTGAACCGCACTCGGAAAACAAGAATATAGATCGAAAAAGGAGATATCTGATTGAGTAAAGCCTGACTTTTGGAATATAGCTTCTGAACACTTTTTAATTGCTGGAGAAGAATAAAAATTAGTGCGTTCAGTAACATTCCAAATATCATTTAAACAACAGGCTCCGTGCATAAAAATCCATTTGGATGTAGGTATTCCCATCTCCTTAGCTTTTTTTGCTGAAGTTACAATCAAAGCAGCAGATTGATTTACTCTAATTATTGAATTCATATATTTTGTGTAGGGAAAGCCAACCATCCTGTTTTGAGGAGTAACTTCTGTTATTTCTTGTGGAGACCTGTGGACCTGAAACCAAGCATATTGATTGTTTGAAGCTATTTCTGAAAAACGACTAAAGAGCTGACCTATCTCTTTCATATGTTGTTTGGAAGTTTTTCTCTCATTGCTTCTAATGCCATTTGCAAATAAAGGATAAACTGAAGACGGTTCAAAAATACCGTGTTTTTTCTCAAATTCACTTCCTAAATCCCTTAGGCTTCCTAGACTTTCTGGCTCTCCTCCGGGGTCATCACTCCAACTAACATCTTTACCTTCTTTTAGTATAGAAACAAATGTATCTAGAGCCTCTCCTCCTGTTAAAAGGGCACAATTGACTTCTCCATCCTTTATTCTATTACAGATCTCATTAAGTAAGAGTTGAGGTGAGTTTCCTCCAGTAGTTGTGTAGATTTCATTAGGCACCGTAACGTTCAAGGCATTACTTAAACTTCTGGGCATATTTGAGTAATTAAAAAGATTTGTAGTAAATGACTCTCTATTTGGAGTATCTCCAGTAAAGCGTATAACTGAGACAGTATCTAGGTGTTCTTTTAGAGGCATTTTTGCTTCACAATCCTGAATAGCTTTTTCACAGGCAACAGTCAAAATATCTAAATAGTTAAGACCTTCAGAACCTTTTTGATCTAAATACTGAGAACAGCCAACAAGAACTGGGGTATTATCGTTAACTTGAGAATATGGCGAATTCATTGATGGTTATTGCTAATTTGCTTAAGAAGTCTAACTATGGAAATCTTTTCTAGCAATAGGCGAGCTTGAAAGATTTTTTTAGAGTACCATATTGTCAACAATGAAATATGATTTTGATACCACAATAGATCGCATCGAAACAAGAAGTACTAAGTGGCTTAAGTTTGAAGGTCCAAATATATTGCCGATGTGGATTGCAGACATGGATTTTCAATGTCCCCCTGAAGTCATAGAAGCTATTAAAAAACGTACAGAGCAAGGTATTTTTGGTTATACAGAAAGACCTATTGGATTAACTTCATTACTTCAAAAAAGATTGTCTGAAAAGACGGGATGGGAAATAGAACCGGAATGGGTAACTTGGATGCCGGGTGTAGTTGTTGGCTTAAATGTTGCTTGTCGTACAGTTCTGTCTGTAGGTGATATGGTAATGATTCCATCACCTATCTATAGACCCTTTGTGTATGCTCCAGATAATATGAATAGGGGGATGGTTAGTACAGATATGATCAAGGTAAAAGGCAGATTAGAACTAGATTTCAAGTCTATTAATGAACTTATATCAGAAGAAGTGAAGATGTTTTTCTTTTGCAATCCTCACAATCCAGGAGGAACTATGTTCAGGGAAGATGAAATTAATAATTTAGTGGATATTTGTAAAAAGAACAAAACTATAATATGTGCTGATGAAATTCATTCTGATTTAATTTTTGAAACGAAAAGAAAACATGTTCATTTAGCTCAAACCAGTAAGTGGGCATCTGAAAATTCTATTACTTTGTTATCACCTACTAAAACTTTTAATCTACAAGGCCTTCCTTGTGGCTCTGCAATTATACCCAATCCAGAAATCAGAAAAGAGTTTAGGAGAAATATGAGAGGCATTGCAGCACACATAGATGTTTTTGCATATACAGCTGCAGAAGCTGCTTATCTATACGGAGAACCTTGGTATGAAGCTCTTATGGAGTATCTTTTAGAAAATAGAAATTTACTAAGACAAGAACTATCTAGTATCAAGGGATTGTCGTTATATGGTCCAGAAGCAACCTATCTCGCTTGGATTGATTGTTCAAAATCTGGTTTAGAAAACCCAGCAGATTTCTTTATCAATGCCGGAGTAGGTGTACATAGGGGCGAGTGGTTTGGAGATAAAGATTTCGTAAGGTTAAATTTTGGCTGCCCACGCTCTAGATTAAAAGAAGCTTTGTCCAGAATTACGAAAGCCTTTTCACAAAGAAACTAGTTGCTGTAATATTAACGCACTTAATTTATAACAGGAGAAATTATGGCTATAACTTTCAAAGACCAAGTAGCTATTGTGACTGGAGCGGGAGGTGGATTAGGAAAATGTCATGCCCTCGACTTAGCTAGTAGAGGAGCGAAAGTAGTTATTAATGATTTAGGTGGAAACGTAGAAGGGTCTTCAGATGGTTCTCTTTCTCCTGCTCAAGCAGTAGTAGAAGAAATTAAGGCAGCAGGCGGAGAAGCTATGGCTAACGGTGCTAGCGTTACAGATAGAGGTCAGGTTGAAGCCATGGTTAAGGAAGTCATTGATGCTTATGGCAGGATTGATATTTTAGTCAATAATGCTGGGATTTTAAGAGATAAAAGTTTTGCAAAGGTAGAGGATGAAGATTTTAGAATGGTTCTAGAAGTTCACTTAATGGGGACGGTTAATTGCACGAAAGCGGTTTGGGAAATTATGCGAGAGCAGAATTATGGACGAATAGTTCTTACTTCATCTTCTAGTGGTTTGTATGGAAATTTTGGGCAGACTAATTATGGAGCTGCCAAAATGGGAATCGTAGGTTTAATGAATACTCTTAAACTAGAAGGGGCAAAATACAACATTAAATGCAATGCCTTGGCTCCCGTAGCGGGCACTAGGATGACTGAAGAATTACCTGGCATGGAAGGAGTGTTAGATCAAATAAAACCTGAATTTGTATCACCTGCAGTTACATATCTTGCATCAGAAGAGGCTCCTACAGGAGTAATTATTTCAGCTGGGGCTGGAGTTTTTGCTCGAATAGTAATTCAAGAAACCGAAGGCATCAATCTGGGTACTGGAAAAGACATGACAGCAGAAAATATAGCATCTAATTGGGATAAGATCTCAGATATGACAGACGCTAAACTTTGTTATCAGGGTCCAGATCAAACCGTGAAAATGTTTGAGCTAATTCAGAAAAGTAAAGATTAGTGTCAAAACGAAAACTAGAGTCCTGTCATAAAATAATGGACTTTAGGAGTTTAGCTAAAAAACGCCTTCCTTCACCCATGTTCCACTATATAGACGGAGCGGCAGAAGATGAGTGGACTTATAGAAGAAATACTGAAGCTTTTGAAGAGTATGAACTGATACCTAGATTTTTGGTTAATGTAGAAGATATTGATATCAGTACTGAGATTCTAGGTCAGAAGATAGATTGGCCATTTATTTGTTCTCCTACGGGGTTCCATAGACTTTTTCATCATGAAGGAGAATCCGGTGCAGCAAGAGCGGCTGAAAGAACTGGGACTATTTTTTGTTTATCTACCATCTCTACTACATCAATAGAAGAAGTAGCAAAATCTTCTAAAGGACCGAAAGTATTTCAGATTTATGTTTTAAAAGACAGAGGACTCACCCAAGAATACATAGATCGGTGCAGGGAAGCTAAGTATGATGCTCTCTGTCTTACAGTAGATGTGCCAAGCAATGGTAGAAGAGAAAGAGACCTAAGAACAGGAATGACAGTTCCGCCCAAATTAACTTTAAAATCTTACTTAGACATAGCGATTCATATGGATTGGTCTTTTAATTACCTCACACACAAGACTCCCTCTATGGTAAACATTGAGCATAGAGTGCCTAAGGGTACATCCGATATATCTGTGATGGATTTTATGAATTCCCAATTTGATAGAACAGTTACTTGGGAAGATGCAGCTTGGATGATAAAACAATGGGATAGGCCTTTTGCTATAAAGGGCATACTTTCAGTGGAAGATGCCAAGAAGGCAGTTGATGTTGGAGCCAGTGCTGTCATGATTTCAAATCATGGAGGGAGGCAACTGGATGGCTGTCCTGCCCCGATAGAAATTATCAGCGATATAGTCGATGCTGTTGGAGAGGAAATTGAAGTTATTCTAGATGGAGGAATTCGAAGAGGCATACACATTCTTAAAGCGATAGCTAGAGGAGCAAAAGCGTGTATGGGAGGAAGGGCTTATCTTTATGGTCTTGCAGCGGGAGGTGAAGCAGGTGCTTTTCGATCTCTTAATCTTTTGAAAGAAGAGGTAAATAATAATATGACTTTATTGGGTTGCAGGAATCTAAATGAAATAACTGAAGATCATGTAAGGCAGATAAGAAACTTCAAGCAATAGTTCGTCTATTTTTAACTCTAGAAGGTAGAAAAGAGTTTATTAGTTTTAAGTTTTCAATAAGTTAAGGCTATAAAAAATATCTCTCATTGAAATAACTCCTACTAATTTTTCGTCGTCTATTACAGCAAGATGTCGTATTTGATTCTCTATCATCAAACCAATAGCATTATCAGTAGATGATTCTGAATTTACGCTTATAAGTTTCTTAGACATAACTTTGTCTACAGTTTGTGATTCAAATCCCTTATGGAGATGAGCTATTTCTTTAACTATATCTCTTTCTGTGATGATTCCAACTAAGTGACTTTCATCTTTATTCGTTTTTTTGTCTACAACTATTAAAGCACCTATGCGGTTTTTTTCCATTAATTTACAAGCGTGCACGATAGTTTCATTTGATGGAATTACGAATACATCCCAGTATCTTTGGTTGGCTAAATAATCTTTAACTTTCTTAGATTTTTCCACTAGTTTTTTCTCTAATTCTTTAGAAGTGTATAATGCTTTTCTTTTTAAGGGGGAATTACTATGTTAATAAAGAAAACAAATAAATCAATAGGTTTAAAATTCCTTATATTAAGTTTTAGTTCTATATTTCTTTCGATGTCTGCTTTGGCAATATCTAACACAGGTTATGTTGGGGATGACGAAATAGAAATAGCTGTTAATAGGATTTTTAACCAGCCAGCAACTTATCCAAGAAAAGCGTTAAGAAAAGGTCAAGAAGGATTTGTGGTTATAGAGTTTGACATAGATACTGATGGAGGCGTCTTAGATCCTTACGTTTTAGAGAGTGAGCCCGCTGGGGTTTTTGAAAGAGCTGCTATAAAAGCTGTAAGAAAGTGGTTGTATGAAGCTCCTTCTTATAACGGAGTATCAGTAAAAGTAAATAATGTGCAAGTCAAGGTAAGTTTTAATCTAGCCGATTAGACAATTTTTGCTTAGCTTAAAGATTTTTATTTCCTTATGCCTATAAGAATTCAACTCCTGCTATTTGGAGTACTAGGTAACATTCTTATTGCTTCTGTTTTTCTCTTCTCTTCTACCTATCGAGAGAATATCCAGGAAACCTCTGCCGGAGATTCTTTGGTAGTTCTTTACGAATCTGCATGGTTTCAGACTTATAACACCACTTTTGAAAGGATGAGCAGATGGTTACCTAACATAGGTGAAAATGGAGAATATTGGGATCCTGATTCAGAAGTTTTTCCTGATGAAGTTGAGACTGAAGGAGAAATAATAAACCCCATATTGGATTCTATTAACTCTAGGAGCTTAGGTAATGCTCAGTATCTAATAGAATTACTCTTTGAAGATGATTTAGACGAAGGAAACTTAAGTTTTGTAATGGCTTATTTCCCTACTGGGGAGAGGATATACTGTGGTAGTGCTTTAGATTTATTTGGTATAGATGCATGTAGTCCAAGAGCAAGACCTGAATTTTTTTCTTTCTTAGATTCTTATCTAAAAGAAGCATCAGGAAGACCAAAACAAGCGACCCTTAGAATAGCTGATTCTAAAAATGAACAGACATCAACCTTAAATCAATCTTTATCTTTTCCTGTAAAAATAGATGACGAGACCATTGCAGTAGTAGTTTTGGGCTCGGATATTAGGAAAGCCCTAGAAGTATTTGAAGATGAATTTGAGGTTAGAACTGGAGTTCAAACTCCTTTTGGTATTATCTCTTTGGACGATGATTATTCAGCTGACAATGTATCAAGTGAAAACGAGAGATACGGCATAACTAATTATCAAGAATCCGTTTTAAGAGCAAACGAGCTAGCTCTCTCTATGGGAAGTAGATACAGTACTAAAGATCCAGATTTGGGTAATTCACTGACATTAATCCCTTTAAGTTCATACTTATCTTCAGATGATGCTGAACTCTATATATTTAAAGATGAAAAAAGTAGCATTATTAGATCAACTGAAATTGTTAACCTTAGCTTTATTATAGCTGCAGCACTTTTTTTATTAATCCTTGCAGTAACAGCCTATGTAACTGCAAAAACTTTTGGCGGTATCACAAGAGCCATTGAGGTATTAGAGGGGTTGACTCAGGGGGATCACACCCAACAAATGCCTAAAAGAACTGGTTTATTAGCTTCAGATACTGATGAAGTAGGACATCTTTCAAGTGCTCTTCAAAGTTACCGGGGTCATCTTTTAGAGATGGAAGAAATAAGAAAAGAACAGGCTGAAAGACGTAAAGAAAGAGATAGTGTGATTATAGAAAAGATGTCACATTTAGCTGATCAATTAGAAGGAGATGCAAAGGCTCTAATATTGGCTGACATATCTAAAATGTCTGACTTAGCTAAAGAGGGTACAGAAAAAGATGGGGAAGAAGCTTCTGTGGAGTTAATGCAATTAGCATTTTCTAGAATGTCTGATGAAGTTAATGCCCTTATAGAGGCAAGAACTAGCGAAATGGAGACCGCTAGAGACGAAGCTAGAGATGCCAATGAGCAAAAGACAAGGTTTTTTGCCAACATGAGCCATGAACTAAGAACACCGCTTAATGCAATTTTAGGCTATGGAGAGATGCTTGAAGAGGAATGTGAAGATTTGGGCTATGACGACCTTCTTCCTGACTTGAAAAAAATTACTTCATCAGGTGCACATCTACTTTCCCTTATAAATAACATTCTTGATATATCTAAAATTGAAGCTGGCAAAATGGAGCTATTTATAACCAGCTTTGAGATAGAAAGCATGATTGAAACAATTCGAGATGTTGCTAATCCTGTTATTGCTAAGAATGACAATGGATTTCAAATAAATCTTGAAGGAGCTTTAGGGTCAATGAATCAAGACGAGACAAAATTAAGACAGTGTTTAACAAATTATCTAAGTAATGCTGGGAAATTTACTGTCAATGGAACGGTAACTTTAGATATTACATCTTATATGGAGAAAGATGTTGAAATGATAAAGTTCTCTGTAACAGATACAGGTGATGGAATGTCCGAAGAAGGTGTAAGCAAAGTTTTTGAAGAATACGAACAAGCCGAAAGATCAACTACCGCAACCCATGGCGGTACAGGATTAGGATTGCCAATAACTAAGAAATTTGCAGAAATGATGGGTGGAGATGTAACAGTAGAAAGTGAGAAAGGTGTAGGATCAGTATTTACAATTTTTGTTCCTCGGGACAGCTTCCAACAGGAAGCGGTAGATGCAGAAACTGTCCTAGAAAGCCTTGATGACAAAGAGAAAGTAGTAGTCTTAATTGATGATGATGTTGCTATGCATGATTTAATCCGCAGAACTTTAGCAAAAGTAGGTTTAACTTTAGTTGGTGCAACTGATGGAGAGAAGGGAATGCAAATAGTAAGAGAATCCAAGCCAAAGTTATTACTTCTTGATGTTTTAATGCCAGGAAGAGATGGTTGGTCCATTCTTAGAGAATGTAAATCAGACCCAGAACTCAAGGATATGCCAGTAATTATGGTTAGTCAGCTATCACAAGATACATTGGCAGATTCTCTTGGTGCTGATGATTACCTAACAAAGCCAATAGATAGAGCGCATTTCCTTAAAACTGTTAAGAGAATAGTAGGCAATAAACCAAATAACGAAAAGGTACTAATTATTGATGACGATCCAAATACTAGAGATCTATTATCAAGGATGCTAAAAGAAGCCGGTTGGTTTCCCATTACCGCAAGAGATGGAAAAGATGGGCTTGGAAGAGTTAAAGATAAACCAGCTTTAATTGTTTTGGATTTAGAAATGCCAAGAATGGATGGATTTGAATTCCTCCAGGTTTACATGGAGACCATAGCTGCTGAAGAGAGGGCACCTATTTTGGTCTACTCTGGTAAGGATTTAAACGAGGTTCAAGAAAATCTCCTTAAAGATAATGTCGCTGGTATGGTTAGAAAAGACGAAGTTTCTATGGATGAATTATCTAATATAGTAAAGAGTATTTATACAGAATCTAAAGGCACATAAAGAATCATACCAGGCTATCTATTTTTTCAAGTAGTCTCTTAAAGTCAATTGGCTTAGTATCAAAATCATCAGCTCCACATTCCAACGCTTTTTGTCGATCCGATTCTAATGCATGTGCGGTTAAGGCAATTATTGGTATGTTTTTTATTTCCTCATCAGCTTTTGCTTTAGTTGTTGCTTCCCATCCATCCATTACAGGCAGACCCATGTCCATCAATACAATATCTGGTTTTACAGACTTCATTTTTTCTAATCCCTCTTGACCATCAACTGCAATTAGAACTTCATGCTCTCTTCTTTGAAGCCTCCTTGAAAGCATATCTCTATTCATTTCGTTATCTTCAACATAAAGAATTTTCGCCATTTTACTCTCCTTTTTTTGACGATTTTGAAAAAATAAACCGGTCTCTTCCTAATTTTTTTGCTTCGTACAATCTTTCATCTGCTTTGTTTACAAGGTCAGAGGAATTTTGAGATTCCTCAGTACTTGCAACCCCCCCACTAGAAGTAATTCTTATTGAATTTCCTTCATATTCAACCACATTCTCTTTGATAGCACTTCCTAATTTATCACAAAATTTATGTATTTCACCAAGTTCTTTTTCAAGAATTACAGCCAAAAATTCCTCTCCTCCAATTCTTCCTAGAATGTTTGGTTCAGATATTAAATTATTCAATATAGAAGAAGTTGCTTTAAGCACTTCATCTCCTCCCGCATGACCGTAAGTGTCATTTACTTTTTTAAAATGATCTATATCTAACATGATAACTGAGAAGTTTTTTCTTTGACCTGATTGAACCTCTGAATAAGATTTTTCTAAAGCCTCAAAGACCACCCTTCTATTGTATATCCCCGTTAGCTGATCTGTTGTTGCTCTAATATGAAGTTCATTAACTAATTTTTTTTCTCTTTCTCTAAAAATTTTTCTTTCTAAACATGAAACTACCTTAGCTAAAAGAATGGTTCCATTTAGAGGTTTGGGTAAATAATCTTGGGCTCCTAACTGGATGCATTTAGCTATACTATCTACATCATTAAAGGCTGAAACCATAATAACAGGCAAAGAATCACTATTATGCTCAGATCTAAATTTTTTAAGTAGTTCTAGTCCATTTATGTCAGGAAGGATGACATCTAATAAGATCAAGTCAGGTACTTTTTTTTCTACCTCATCTATTGCTGTTTTGCCATCAAAAGCCTTTCTACAAGATAATCCTTGAGCAGACAGTCTTCTTTCTAGGACTTCACAATTGGTTTTATTATCATCTACAATTAAGATATCTGAACTTAATACATTTTTATCAAGTTCAAAAGAGTAGTCTATATTTCCCAGGGATTTAAATAGAGCCTCAGCAGACTCGACTTGATCCGTCCCATCTCCAGTGCTTATAAATTTTTCACCTCTAATGTAATCCACAAATTTTTCAATGGCCTTCTCTATCTCTCTTGAAAGATTAATAATAGATTGTAAATCGGCAAGGGATTGTTCGGACAGATCATCCTCCAGATCCTCCACTAGTATCTCACTGTACCCAATGATAGCATTCAAAGGCGTTCGTAGGTTGTGCCTAAGCTCTGAATATTCCTCAGGGGTCCTACTTTCATTGATAGCATTAGGTCCTGTATTTTCTATAAAAGCATCTTCATATTGATCAATTAATTTCTTGCATCCAGATTTTATCTGATTTAGTTCATCTTCAGCATTAAGACTAGATTCCGTTATGTTTTTTTCTATAAGTTCAATGTAATCTGAAATTGCATCAGCTGGGGTAGTAAACTCTTGTTTGATCTGGGTAAGAAGTATCTCTTCAGCCCCCTTAGAAGTCACTTTTCCAAAAGTCTTTTCTGTATTTGTCATTTACTTTTGCACCGGTTCAAATGTATTTAAAAATTCTGGTTTGTGCATTAAAAATCCTTGACCGATTTCACATCCAATTTTTAGCATTTCTCGTTTTTGTTCCTCAGTCTCTATTCCTTCGCCTATCATTTCTAAGGACAATGTTTTACAAACTTCTACTACAAAACTAATAAGTCTCCCTGTAGTAGGATCATCTATGCTGCTAGCAAATAACTTATCTAACTTAACAACATCTACAGGAAGGTCTTTTAAATACCTTAAAGACGAATATCCGGCACCAAAATCATCCAAAGCTATCTTAATTCCACTTTCTTTAAGGGTACTTAGTGATTGTGCAGCAATTTTAGTATTGCTTAGTTCGGCTGTTTCTGTAACTTCTAATCCAAATTCATTAGGATTGAGATTCATTGAATTTACAAAATTTGAAAAGATTTTACAGAATTCTGGGTGCATTACAGTGTGTGCTGAAACATTCAAGTAGAGGGTGGCTTTTTCCAGTCCCAACCCATCCTTAACTTCAAAAAATCCCTTAAGTTTTTCTAGGGAAGACAATACCACCAAAGAGAAAAGGCTTTCTCCTTCTATTTGAGGTATAAGCTTATCGTTTGGTATTATGTTTCCTCCCTCATCTCTCATTCTCAGGAGTGCTTCAATACCAGTTACTTCGCCTGTTCTTAGATTAAACTGTTTCTGGTATGCAAGATCAATTCTATTAAATTCAATACAAGAGATAGTTTGTTGTATTGCTTCTAATCCATCTCTAGAAGGACATAAAATTTCTATTAAAAGAAAATCTTCTCTATTCTCGACAGGTATCAAATGCACTCTGGTCCTTATAAAGAAGTTAATTTTTCTTAGTTGGATTTCAACTGGAGTTTCATAAGAAAGTGCAATTTTATCTTTCTTATACTTACTTATTATACTTTTAATATCCAGACTTTTTATTCTTATTTCTTTTAAGCTCTGCATTCTAAATATGTAATTTGCAGCCAGATTGCCCCACAATATTGATCCATCAAGTTCATAAATTAAATATGGACTAGGATGGTGTTGTAAAGACCTAAAAAGATAATCAAGATGCTGTTGTTGTTTTCCCATAAGCTCTATTTTTTTGAATCAATTTTTTCTTCTTTGATTTGTTGATCAACAAAATCTACAAAATCTTGAGGAAAAGTAGGTGATATAAAGGACCATATTTCTAAGTTCTTGGGGTCACTAAGCAAGGTTTTAAATGAAGAAACCATAGCATTCCACTCATTTTGGTCCAACATCCCAATTGAATGTTGATAGTGTTGGTTTTGTCTTGCTCTCACTATAGCTGAAAAGTGAGTAAGATAAACAGCCTCTTCTTCATCAGAAAGATTTTCTCCTTTTCTAAGTTTTATTTTAACCCTAACTATATCTGGATTTAATCCTGCTAAGGCTAGTTTCTGATGACTATCAGCTATATGTTGTCTTGCATTAGCCCTCGCCACCTTATTCTGTTCTTTAAGTTCAGTTACAAGAAAATAAACAGTTACAAGAACTGTAAATGGACCTACTGTTTGCAGGATTAAAATAATTTCTTCTAAAGACATTGTTGTTTAAGTTATATCTGAGATATGGAAGAATAGTACCTTATCAGTTTGGGAGAATCTAATGAACAATTTTTATATAAAATATTCTAGTCTTTTATTAATTTTTTTAAGTTGTTTATGTTATGGAAAAGAAGTTGTTCTTATACCGACTGCAAACAGTCAAGAAGAACTTCAGGAAGCTTTAATTTTACTAAATCCCGGAGATATCCTTCTTCTAAAAGAGGGTCTTTATCAGTTTGAAGATGGCTTGTCTTTAGATATTGATGATGTAACAATTAAAGGGGAAGGCATTGATAAAACTATTTTAAGCTTTAAAGGACAGCAATCAGGAGCCCAAGGATTATTAGTAACCTCTGACAGAGTAGTGCTGAAAGATTTCGCCGTAGAAGATGCTAAAGGGGACGCTATTAAGGTTATAGGTGCTGAGGGAATTTTCATGATAAATTTAAGAACCGAATGGACCAATGGTCCCAAGAGTACTAATGGAGCATATGGTTTATATCCTGTGGAATCAAAGGATGTCCTTATTGATGGATGTGTAGCTATTGGAGCATCAGATGCTGGTATATATGTAGGGCAATCAGAAAATATCATAGTTCGCAATAGTAGAGCAGAGTACAACGTTGCTGGAATTGAAATAGAAAATTCTTTCTACGCTGATGTTTACGACAATGTTGCTACACACAACACTGGAGGAATTCTAGTTTTTGACTTACCTGACTTGCCACAGCAAGGCGGTCACCATGTGAGGGTTTTTAATAATAAAGCTATAGATAATGACACGGATAATTTTGCTCCTGAAGGCAATATTGTTGGAGAAGTACCTCGTGGGACAGGAATCATTATCATGGCTAATTCTAATGTTGAAGTTTTTGACAATGACATTTCAGGCAATGGGACAGTAAACCTTTCAATAGTTAGTGGGGATGAAACAGAAGATGAAAATTACTATCCACATCCCAAATTTATTCAAGTACATGGCAATCGATTTGGCGAAGGGGGCTTTGATCCTGATATTGATAAGGCAATGGCAGGTATTTTATTTGAAGTTTCTGAAGGTGATATGCCTGATATTTTCTGGGATGGCGTCCTCCCTTTTTGGCAAATGATATTCGGCCAACCAGACGATGAAAAATTAGTGCTCAGTGACAATGGTGATGTTTCTTTTTTATCTCTAAGGCCCTTAAGGCTGATGCTTTCCCTTTCTAATCCCATCACTAGGGATCAAAATGATTTTAAAAAAGAGATCAACCCGCTTAGACCTGTCACAATGGATATACCTAAAGGAGTGTATTAGTAGCTGAATAAATGAATCTAACTTACAAATTTTTCTTTTACAGCTTATTATTGATTCTCTCTCAGTCAATATTAGCAGTTAATGATTCAGCTGTACTTTCAAAGGATTTTCCAAGCAAACTTTCAGAATTTAATTTTTTCTCTAATCAAGCACAACAAATACCTTCTAACAGGGTGATTCCTTATGATTTAATTTCTACTTTATTTAGTGATTATTCCTACAAAAAAAGATTTGTTTATGTTCCTGAAGGCAAAAAGGGTACTTACCGAGAAGATTGGGTATTCGACTTTCCAGTAGGCTCTGCTTTAATTAAGACTTTTTATTATCCTTTAGATGAGAGAGATTTAACTCTAGGCAATAATCTTCTAGAAACTAGGTTATTGCTTCATAAGGAAAACGGCTGGGATGCTGTTTCTTATGCCTGGAATGAAGATCAAACCGAGGCTTACTTGAAAATTGCTGGGAAAACGGTTCACACTTCTTGGATAAATAAGGAAGGTAGAAATATTTCTGTAAGGTACAGAGTACCCAACAAGAATCAATGCAAGGAATGTCACTCAACGAATGATGAGATCTCACCAATAGGACCTAAAGCAAGAAATTTAAATAGAGAGTTTAATTACAGTCATGGATCAAAACACCAATTGGTTAACCTTCTCAAAGAAGGAGTGATTGAATCTTATCCAAATACTTTCAGAACCATCGCGGACTGGGAAGATAGTTCTTTCACTTTAGAAGAGAGAGCTAGGGCATATTTGGCTATTAATTGTGGCCATTGTCATATGACATCAGGAGTTGCCAATTCAACTGGTCTTTACCTAAATCTTAATGAAATAAGATCTATTCATTTAGGCATCAATAAAAGTCCCGTCGCAACGGGAAGAGGAAGTGGAAATCTTAAATACTCAATAGTTCCTGGTCAAGCTAGAGAATCAATTCTACTTTTTAGGATGATTTCTACTGACCCTGGAGTTATGATGCCCGAGTCGGGAAGGTCTTTAGTTCATAAAGAAGCTGTGCTTCTTATTGAAGAATGGATCAACTCTATGAAATAAAATGGCCGATAAAGAAGATCTTTTAAACAATTTAAAGATAAATCCAGACGATAAATCTGACGAGGAACCTTTTCCTACTGGAAAAATCACTGTCGCTGTCGGTTTAGTCTTTTTATTAGGACTCTTTGGTTGGTGGTTCCTTTCAGAAGAAGAAACGCAAAAAGTTACTACCTTCACGGTAAAGTCTGTTAACGCATCTGGTTCGTCAGCAACTAGCATCCTAGATGCCTCAGGGTATGTAACAGCAAGAAGAAAGGCTACCGTTTCTTCAAAGAGTACGGGTAAAGTTTTAGAAGTGTTAGTGGAAGAAGGGATGTACGTAGAAGAAGGTCAGCTACTGGCACAACTTGATGACAGTACTCAAGTGGCTGATCTCCAATACGCAGAATCTCAATTGAAACAAGCTAAATTAGTCTATAACAGCACTAGTGCACTAGTAGAGGGTAATTTTGCAAGTCCTGATCAAGTGAAAACAGCTGAAGCTAAAATGGAAGGAGCTCAAGCCCTTGTCAATTTGAGCAGGCAGAGATTGCAAGATATGCAGATTCTTGCCCCATTTAGTGGCGTAGTTGTTTACAAAGCTGCACAACCAGGAGAAATGATATCTCCTGTTTCTGCAGGTGGAGGTTTTACAGCCACGGGAATTTGTACAGTAGTTGATATGGAGTCTTTAGAAATCGAAGTAGATGTAAATGAGGCTTTTATAAATAGAGTTGTTCCAAGTCAACCTGTAGTTGCAAATTTGAATGCTTATCCAAAATGGGATATCCCAGCTGAAGTAATAGCTATAATCCCTACGGCTGATAAGAATAAAGCTACAGTTAGAGTTAGGATACGATTAATTGAGAAAGATGAGAGAGTTTTGCCTGACATGGGTGTGCGGGTTTCTTTTTTACAGAAAATAGCTCAATCAACTGGACCAAAAAAAGAAGGCGTTATAGTTCCTAATGCAGCAGTTTTTAATGACGGGGATATCAGTTATGTTCTCTTAGTAAGAAATGAAAGAATTAAGAAACAAGAAATAGAAGTAGCTGAAGAAACTTCGAATTACTCAAGGATAACTAAGGGTGTAAGAGCAGGCGATCAAGTGGTTGCTTCTTATGACAAACAATTAGAAAATAATCAGAAAGTTTCTAGAAACTAAGGGAGAGAAGCTGTGTCAGAGTCTTTAGTCAAGGTTGAAAATGTTAATAAAACATACCAGAGAGGGGGAGAAAAGCTTGTAGTATTAGATGAACTAAATTTAGAAGTTCCTAAAGGTGACTTTTTAGCATTAATGGGTCCATCAGGTTCTGGTAAATCAACTTTGCTTAATCTAATCGGTGGTTTAGATAGTCCTACTTCCGGCAGAGTAGTGGTAGATGGAGTAAATCTGGATCAGATGAATTCAAAACAATTGAGCAGTTGGAGAGCAAGTCATGTAGGTTTTATCTTCCAGTTTTATAATTTGTTACCAGTGCTAACTGCTCAAAAAAATATCGAATTACCTTTATTACTAACTAAACTTTCAAGTTCTCAACGGAAAGCACATGTTGACACAGTTCTTAAGGTAGTTAGTTTAGAAGATAGAGCAGGGCATAAACCGAATGAACTCTCAGGAGGACAACAACAAAGGGTTGCCATTGCGAGAGCATTGGTTTCGGATCCCCAAATTTTGGTTTGCGACGAACCAACAGGAGACTTAGACAGAGATACAGCGTCAGAAATTTTGAATTTATTGCAAATACTTAATAGAGATCACGATAAAACCATACTTATGGTAACGCACGACCCGGTGGCTGCTGAGTTTGCAAAAAGAACCTTGCATTTAGATAAAGGAAAACTTACTTACTAATCATGTATTGGGTATTAGTTAAAGCAGGTCTTTTTAGGAAGAAGATTAGAACTGCATTAACCATAGCATCTATCTCGGTGGCTTTCCTCTTATTCGGGATGTTGCATTCAATGTCAGCGGTCTTTACAGGTCAAATGCAAGGCATGAGTGCGGACGTTATTATGGTGATGCCCAGATACGAGATGTTTGGTACGCAACCCTATTCAACGTACGAATACATAAAATCCATTGAAGGAGTTGAAAGTGCAAGTCACCTGACCATACTTTCGAGCGACACGCTTAGCAGCATGTTTGATGGGGCGGTTTTTGCAGTAGACGAGAATTACTTTGATGTGTATGAAAGATTTCAAACTACAGATGAGTACCGCGAAGCGATGCGATTGAGACCAGATGGTGTACTCGTAGGAAAACTTTTAGCAGAGCAAAAGGGGTTCAAGATAGGCGATAAAGTAAGAATCAAATCCCACTCGATGAATGAAGATGGTACTTACAATTGGGAATTTGAAGTGGTAGGTTTTTACACGGTTAAAATCTATCCCGGTGATGAAATAGGTATTATAGCCAATTACAAATATATTGATGACAGTCGTATCAGTATGAAGGGAACTACCAGCTTCATAATAGTTAAGGTTTTATCACCGGAGCTCGCTGATGGTATTTCAACCAAGATTGATGAGAACTTCAAAAACTCTGACAGAGCCACCAGATCTGGAGCTGAAAATCAGATAGCCGTGGAGATGGTTGGGCAATTTGGAGATATTGAGTTGGTCATTAACCTTATTTTATCAGCCGTCTTTTTTACCATTCTTTTAGTGACGGGAAATACAATGAGTCAAGCCGTTCGAGAGCGAACAGCAGATTTGGCAGTGTTAAAGAGTATTGGTTATGGAGACATACAGCTTTTTATGATGGTAATGCTGGAATCTTTCATTATTATTTTCACTGGTTTGATTCTAGGACTGGGATTAACCCTTTTATCTATTCCAGCAATTATTGCGGCGAGTCAGGGTATGGCGGAAGATGCGATCTTTTTGAGCGCTTCGTCTATATTATTGGCTTTTGCCATTGGTGTTTTTGTTTCTTTGGTTTCTTCTTTCATGCCTGCTAGAAAGGCTCTTAAGCTCAAAGTAGTGGATGCTTTAGCTAAAGGATAGTAATGAAATACTGGACATTAATTTCCGCTGCCCTTAAAAGAAAACAGACTAGAACCGTGCTGACCATTTGCTCCATAACAGTTGCCTTCGTTTTATTTGGAACTTTGAGATCAGTTGCGGTTGCTTTTACTGAAGATGTTGATTTTTCTGGAGACAATCGTCTTATCGTGATGTCAAAACT
>CAZWMS010000029.1:0-17919 GCA_964635015.1 uncultured Gammaproteobacteria bacterium
CAAAATATTCAAAAGTACCTACTCGGATATGGCTTTCAGCTATTCTTGTAAGGATACCTCCAGGAGTTGCTGTTTCTCTAAACACTTTTTCTCCTGTAGTAACTGCTGCCAGTGAGCGGGTTGAAGCAATGCCTAAAGCATGCATGGCTTCACTGACTATATATTCTCGGATGACAGGTCCCAGAGGAGATCTACCATCTCCTTGCCTGGAAAACTTTGTTTGGCCAGATCCTTTCAACTGGATATCATAATGTTTTTGTTCAGGGGTACTTATTTGCCCTAACAAAACTGCTCTACCATCCCCTAATTCACTTACAAAATGCCCAAATTGGTGACCTGCATAGACAAGTGCTATGGGCGAAGATCCTTTTGGAACTACATTTCCAGAGAATAATTCTGCAAGCTGTTTACGAGTTTTGTTTTTATCAATTCCTAAAATATTTCCCAGCTTATCGTTGAATATTATGAGCTTGGGTTCTTGAACTGGAACGGGATTAATTCTCTCATAGAATTCTTGAGGCAGACCATCGTAGCTATTATCAAAAAGCATAGATTTATTAGAAATCAGTAGATCAAGTCTACCTATAGCCACCAATCTTTCAACTAAAAAGTATGGAGGAAATTTTTTTTGCAATTGATAAAGATGCAGTCAGTCCAGGACTTTCAATTCCTAAAAGATTTATCAAGCCTTCCAATTTGTGCTCTTTTGAAGTTTGTAAGAGGAAATCAGCTGTCTTTCCACCAGGTCCATAAATTTTAGGCCTTATTCCAGTGTAGTCAGGTGTTAACTTTTCGGGATTTAAATTAGGCCAGTAAATCTTTATTGATTCTATAAATTTTTCTTTCAGTGTTTCGTCAAAGGAGTAATCTAGTTCTTCTACCCAAGTTAGGTCGGGACCAAACCTGACTTTACCACTAATGTCCAAGCTAACATGCACACCGAGGCTATCTTTGGCAGGCAAAGGGTAAACCAGATGTTTCTTAAAAGGATGATTGCCATTTAACTGAAAATAATGACCCTTGCCATAATAAGCTTCAGGTACTAGGTCTTGATTTAGATCTTCAGTTCTACTGGCAATATCAACTGCATTTAATCCAGCACAATTAATAACAGTCTCAGCATCCACAGAATATGATTCCTCAGAATTGACCTGAACAGAAAACCCCTTGTTTAATTTATTTATATTCTCAACTTTGGCATTAAAACTAACCGTTACACCTTTCTGTTGTAAATCTGCTTCAAGACTCAAAACGAAATCAGATGCATCAATAATGCCTGAGCTTGGGCAGAACATGGCTAATTCAGCTTTTATTTCTGGCTGAATTTTTTCAACTCTATCCTTAGTAAGTAGCTCCAAACCTTCAACGCCATTCTCTCTACCTTTGGCATGAAGTTGTTCAAGTTTGTCTATTTCCTCAGAACTTGTTGCAACAACGAGTTTCCCTGTATTTCTGTAACCGATATTACGTTTCTTCACATATTCATAAAGCAACCTGTTACCCTCAACACAAAAAATAGCCTTAAGCGAATCCGTAGGATAATAAATTCCTGAATGGATAACTCCTGAGTTTCTTGAGGAAGTCTCATCACCTGCCCTTTTATTTTTTTCTAGAACAACCACTTGTTGTCCTTCTTTAGATATTTCCCTCGCAATAGCAAGACCTATAATTCCCGCTCCCACTATAAGAGTATCGGTCTTCAAAATACGCTCTCCCTATGAAAGGGTTTTGTTGGGTCAACTACCATTATAAATACTTGTTGAAAAATAATGCTTGCAAGTCAGCTACTACCCTTCCGTAAGGTGGGTCTCCATCAAAAGCATGTTCTTCTTCTGAAAAGATGTGTAATTCTGCAGGTCTTTTGGCTGCAATTAGAGCTTCGTAAAGGTCTTTGCTATCCCTTAACTTTACTACACTATCAGACGATCCATGAATTAACATGGTAGGCGGATAATTTTCATTTATATAACTCATAGGGCTCGCTTTGTCATATTCTAATTGTTCAGCTTTTTTTCCCATTAACATTAGGAAAGCATTTTCAAGAGGGTCTATATGCGTTAGATTTTTGATGGTTGTAGGGGGATAAATAGCACAAACTGCCTTGATCTGTGAAGTAATATGATTATTGCCTCCATCTCCTTCAAATTCCTCAGGATAACCTTCTGCAGCTGCCATTAAAGAAAGATGCCCTCCTGCGGAATTTCCAGTTATTCCAATCCTATCTGGATCTACTCCAAGATCTTTTGCGTTAGCTCTTAAGTATCTAACAGCACAGTTTACGTCCTGAATCTGAGCTGGCCATATTGCTTCATCTGAAAGACGATAAGAATTACACATACAAACAAATCCCAATCTAGACAATAAAATACCATACCCTCTTAGTTGGCTTTTATCTCCTTCAAGCCAACCACCTCCATGTACTATGAGTACAGCTTGTCTATTTTTTTCTTTTTTAGGTGGTTGAAAAATATCTGCTTCAAGATCCCTATTTCCTGCCTTACCAATCACTACATTTTCTTGAATAGAAACTCGACCTTCTTGTATTTTCATCTTTCAGATTTTATAACACTGGACAAAAAAAAGGCATCTTATAAGATGCCCTTTTTAAAAAAGTAGTCTTTAAGATCTACCTCTCCATACTGCAATTATAATAATCAAAGCAATTATTAATCCCAATCCTTCTGATCCTAAAGAATTAATAACTGGCTCTAAATTACCTAATACTGCTCCAAAGAAAGGAGCATCTGGACCAAATAAAAC
Organism: uncultured Gammaproteobacteria bacterium; assembly: GCA_964635015.1. GTDB lineage: Bacteria > Pseudomonadota > Gammaproteobacteria > Magnimaribacterales > Magnimaribacteraceae > CAJWPI01. Next base: position 2,761 of record CAZWMS010000029.1, read on the forward strand.
AGCCACTAGTAAAGATACTGCAACCACAAGAGATAGAATCTTGGTTATCTCCCATAACCAGTCCTTAAGTCTTTCGATTCGATCTAACATTTAAACTCCCCTTAAGCTCAAAAAAAGAAAGGGGTACCCAAACGGTCCCCCTTTCATACAATAGCTAAGTAAGAGACTTAGTTATAAAGGTCAAGTAGAACCGCTAGGACTATTAAGCCTACGAGGCCATTAGCTCCTAGTGTATCAACTAGAGCAAGTAGGTTATCCAAAACGCTTCCTACAAAAGGTACGCCTGAACCAAAAACAACCCCTGCTGCAACCCCTAAAGCAATAAGAGCTACTATGATACCGGTCAAAGAACCTATCAAATCCCTTACATTATTTAGTGCATTCATATATCACCCATTAATTTAGCTAAACAAATGCCCGGTCGTAAAACCAGACAACAGTCATTAAAACTTATTGTAAAAAAATTAACAAACCTTGACTATCATAAAACCAATAAAGTTTCAAATAATAAAGCTAATCCAATCCTTTCATGGTTAATCTAACCTTTCCTTGCCTATCTACTTCCAGAACTTTAACTCTTACCTCTTCTCCTTCTACAAAGTAATCGGAGACTTTCTCAACCTTTTCTTCTGAGATTTCAGATATATGAACTAAACCATCTTTTCCTGGCATGAATGTTATGAAAGCGCCGAACTCAACAATATTGGCTACTATGCCTGTATAGATTTTATTAACTTCTGGTTCTGAAGTAATCTCAGAAATCATCTTCTTAGCTAAATCTCTTGATTCAGAAGTATCTGAGTAGATAGAAACCTTTCCAGAATCTTCAACCTCTATTTGAGCACCCGTTTCTTCAGTTAACCTTCTTATGGTTTCTCCACCCTTTCCAATTACTTCTCTAATTTTCTTAGGATTTATTTCTATTATTATTGCTTGAGGTGCTTTTTCTGATAATTGCTTTCTTGACTCAGGCAAGACTGAGTTCATTTTCTCTAAAATATGAGTCCTAGCTTCTTTAGCTTCTCTTAAAGCAACCTCAAAAATTTCTTCAGTTATCCCTTGAATCTTAATATCCATTTGAAGTGCAGTTATTCCCTCAGATGTACCTGCAACCTTAAAATCCATATCCCCTAAATGATCTTCATCGCCTAGAATGTCTGTAATAACAGCAAATTCTTCATCTTCTTTTACTAAACCCATAGCTATTCCTGCTACAGCATTGCTTATAGGTATCCCTGCGTCCATCAAGGCGAGGCTTGAACCGCAAACAGTAGCCATGGAACTTGAGCCATTAGATTCAGTTATTTCAGATACTACCCTAATTGTATAAGGAAAATCTTCATGGCTGGGTAAAACAGCTTCCAATGCTCTTCTGGCTAATTTACCATGTCCTATCTCTCTTCTTTTAGGACCTGCTAAGAAACCAGCCTCACCTACTGAAAAGGGTGGAAAGTTATAATGGAGCATAAAGTAATCTACAGACTCTCCTTCTAAAGCATCTATCCTTTGTCCTTGCCTAGGAGAACCTAAAGTAGCAGCTACTATGGCCTGGGTTTCTCCTCTTGTAAATAAAGATGATCCATGGACGTTTGGAAGAATTCCAGCTTCTACAAAGATTGGTCTAATCTCATCTAGCTTTCTACCATCTATTCTTGGTTCACCTGCTAGCAGCCTTGATCTGACAATTTGCTTCTCTAATTTCTTAACAGAATCTAACAAATCAGACTCTGAAACCTTAGAGTCTTCACCTTCAACTAATAACTCTGAAAGCAGTTCTTCCTTTAAAAGAGATAATTTCTTAACTCTTTCTTGTTTATTTTCTATTAGATAAGCTTCTAATATTGATTTAGAGAACTTATCATCTACAGATTTAAATGTACTTTCATCTATAGTCTTGGGCTCATATTCAAACTTGTCTTTCCCTGCTTCGGTTGCCATCTGATTAATGGCTTCAATGACTGGTTGCATTTCTTGATGAGCAAATAGTATACCTCCCAACATTTGATCTTCACTTAATTCTTTAGCTTCTGATTCAACCATTATTACAGCAGAGTCACTTCCGGCAACCACCATATTTAAATAGGAAGATTCTAATTCGTCTCTTTTTGGATTAATTACATATTTTCCTTCAATAAAACCAACTCTTACAGCTCCCAAAGGACCATTAAAGGGTAAACCTGATATAGCTAATGCAGCTGAAGCTCCCAGAAAAGACAATATATCTGGATCTTCACTTTTATCACTTGATAGTACAGTGCAAATAACTTGAACTTCATACAAGAAATCATCATTAAATAGTGGCCTTATGGGCCTGTCTATTAATCTTGAAGTTAAAGTCTCTTTCTCGCTAGGTCTTCCCTCCCTTTTGAAGAAACCTCCTGGTATTCTACCTGTAGCATATGTCTTCTCAACATAATTCACAGTAAGAGGGAAAAAATCTTGATGTTCTCCAGGTGGCTTTCCTACAACCACTGTTGAAAGAACTTTCATCTCTCCGCAAGAAGCTATAACTGCTCCTGTTGCTTGTCTTGCTATCTTGCCGGTTTCGAAGATAATTTCTTTATCTCCTAACATTACATTTTTCTTATAACTTTCCATATATCTCCAAAATAATCTCTTATTCTTATTTAATATTAAATTTCTTAACTGGAAGTCTTTTTACTTTCTAAGACCAAGATCTGATAACAGCTTAGAATAAGCATCTGGTTTCGTCTTTTTGACATAATCTAAGAGTTTCCTTCTTTGGCTAACCATCCTTATCAATCCAGCCCTAGAATGGTGGTCTTTAGAGTTCTTCTTAAAGTGTTCTTGTAAAGAATCAATATTTGCTGATAGTAGAGCTATTTGAACCTCTGCAGACCCAGTATCATCTTTGCTCCTGGCAAATTTTGAAATTACTTCTTTCTTTTCAGACAAACTCAATGCCAATTCTCTTTCTCCTTAAAACTATTGAATAGAAGCTTGATTTTTTCTTTAAACCTAGGCTAAAACCGAACAAATATTTCACTGAAGAATCAATCTCTACTTTAAAAAAGAGCCTTCTCTTTTTATATTTCTTATTAGTACTTCCTATTTTCGGTGTGCATTATAGTCTACTAATTACTCTTTACTAATATTTTTTATAAATAACAACTAGGTTATATAGTATTTATCAAAAATTGATTCAATTCCTTAATGTAACTAAATGCTTTTCATCTTTCATAAAGCAGATTTCAGGCACTCTTTTTATCGTTAATCTTTGGCTCAATAATTTCCTAATAAATCCTTTTGCTTTCTGAAGGCCTCTTTCGACTTCTTCTGATTTAGTCTGATTAAAGCTGTTGAATGTCGAATAATAAATATAGGCTTTTTTGAGATCTTTTGTTGTTTCAACTTTTATTATTGTAAGACCAACTAATCTAGGATCTTTTACTTGATCCTTTAAAATAAATGAAATTTCGCTCCTTATTTGATCGGATATGCGATCAGATCTAGTAAAATCCTGTGAATACATTAACTAAAGTGACCTTTTGGTCTCAACTTTATCAAACACTTCAATCTTATCTCCCGCTTTCACATCTGAATAATTTTCTATCCCTATTCCACATTCAGTTCCACTAGATACTTCTGAGGCATCATCTTTAAACCTCTTAAGCGAGTCTAGCTGTCCTTCAAATATAACAATATCGTCTCTTATTACTCTAACATTTTTATTACGTTTTATTGTTCCTTCTATTACCATGGAACCAGCAATTAAACCGAAATTTGGAGATTTGAAGGTTTCTTTGACTTCAGCAGTACCTAAAATCTCCTCTTTAATTTCAGGCTGCATTTTTCCTTCAACTAGTTCTTTGACTCCATCTATTAAGTCATAAATTATCCCAGAATAGAAAATCTCAACAGACTCTTTTTCAGCTAATTTCTTTGCAGAATTATCTGATCTAACATTAAAACCTATGATACTAGAGCTAGATGTTAAAGCTAAATTTACATCATTTTCATTAATGCCACCTACTGCTTCATGAATTATATTTATCTTTACTTCTTCTTTTTCTAGATTTTTTAAAGAACCCAATATAGCTTCGAGGGAACCATGAGTGTCTGCTTTAATTACTAAATCTACTACTGTAGAGGGTAGCTCTTTTTCAAACAAAGACTCTAAACTTGTTATTTGTTGTTTAGCTAGTTTTGATTCTCTATCTTTTTTTAACCTGTCTGCAGAAATTTCTTTAGCCATCTTTTCACTTAAAACAACTACAAATTCTTCTCCTGCTGAAGGAGGTTTATCTAAACCACTAATTAAAACCGGTAAAGAAGGTCCTGCTTCTTTAACTTTTTTTCCATTCTCATCTAAAAGACTTCTTACTTTCTTGGTTTGATCACCAACTAAAATAATATCTCCTGCCTTTAAAGTTCCTTTCTGAACAATTACAGTAGCTACTGCCCCTTGGCCTGTCTCTATACTTGAATCTAAGACAATCCCAAAACCTGGTCCTTTATGATGAGTTTTAAGATCTAACACTTCTGCTTCTAGGGAAATAGCCTCTAATAAGTCTTCTACACCATCTCCCTTTAGGGCAGATATTGGTATAAATTGAGTTTTTCCTCCCCAATCTTCGGGTACTAGCTCTTTAGAAGAAAGTTCATTCTTTACTTTCTCCAAATCCGCTTCTTCTTTATCCATTTTATTTACAGCAACTATTATAGGCACTTCAGCTACCCTGGCATGATTGATCGCTTCTTCCGTTTGTGGTTGCAATCCATCATCTGCTGCCACTACTAAAACAACTATGTCAGTGGAATTAGCTCCTCTAGCCCTTACTTCAGTAAATGCTGCATGTCCAGGAGTATCAATAAAAGTTATCACTCCTGATGATGTGTTAGACTGATAAGCTCCAATTCTTTGAGTTATTCCCCCTTCTTCTCCGTGAGCTACTTTTGCTTTTCTTATAAAATCAAGAAGGGTTGTTTTTCCATGATCAACATGTCCTAACACAGAAACAACAGGAACTCTAGAAGCTTCCTTCCCTTCATAAGCAACCATTTCTTTTAATTTATCCTCTACCACAACTTCTTTAGAAGCCTCTCCAATATGACCTAGCTCTTCTGTTACTAATATGGCAGTATCTTGGTCTATTGTTTGATTAAATGTAGCCATAACACCCATATCCATTAATTTTTTAACTAGATCTCCTCCTTTAATTGAAAGTTTTTGAGCTAGAGCACTTACGGTAATAGCTTCAGGTATCTCAATTTGTTTTTTTAAAAATTCCGTAGGTTTTTCAAATGCATGTTGTGAAGTTTGTTCCTTTTTTAAATATTCTTCTCCTTCTAATTCTCTCTGTTCTTTTTTTGAATATTCTTGCTTCTCTTTTTTATGAACAGATTTCTTTAAATCTCTTTCAGGTGATGAGGGTTGATTGGGAGCAGAAGGAACTTCTTTCTTAATTGTTTGAATCTTCTTTCTTTTCACTAAAGTTTTGGATTCTACTTCTCTTTTTTTTCTATCTTCATCTGCTTTTTTTAACTCCTCGCTAACTACTCTCTTTTTTTCTATTTCACTAAAATTAAATCCATCAGTACTAGTCTTAGTAGACAATGGGATGGCATTGTCTTCTCTTTTTTGAGAAACCTTCCTTTTTATTGATACAGAAGTTTGACTACTTATATCGGAAGATTTGGATGATGAGTCTTTTCTTTTTAGTGTAATGGTCTTAGATTTATTCTTCTCTCTTTCCTTCTTAAGATGAATAAGCAAAATTTTTCTATCTTCCTCAGTTACCAAGTCTTTATTTGAGGTATGTTTGAGACCAGACTTAGACATCTGATTAAGCAACTTATCAGCTGGAATTCCCACGACATGTGATAGCTTTTCTACTGTTAAATTAGACATATGAATTTTTCCTGATTTCAATCAAACCAATGTTTTCTTGCCTCCATTATTAATTTTCCAGCAATTTCTTCATCTATATTAATTAACTCTCTAAGTTCATCTACAGACTGTTCAGCTAAATCTTCACGATTCTTAATGCCTTTTTGATTCAATTCAAGTGCAAGTGTCATATTCATATTATCAAGAGACATTAATTCATGAGAAGCCTCTTCAGATTCTGAAGTCATTTCAATAGCTAGAGAAAGCAAAGCGTCTTTGGATCTCTCTATAATTACTGAAGACATTTCTTGATCTAAACCTTCTACTTTCATAAGATCTTCATGGGTAGAGGAAGAAATCTTCTCTAAGTCTGTAAATCCCTCTTGCACTAATAGGGTAGCCAATTCACTGTCAACATCAAGATACTTTTGTAGATTAGACGTAGAGATAGACTCTCCTGTTACTTCATTACCTGTCTCTTCCTCGTTTAATATCTTTAATTTCCAACCGGTGATTTGACTACAAAGTCTTACATTCTGACCATTTTTTCCTATAGATTGAGCCAAAGTATCTTCAGTTACTACCACTTCCATGGTCTCCTCATCTTCATCTAGAACAATAGAGGTAATCTCTACTTGTCCCATGGCATTAATTAATAGCTTGGCTGGATCATCATCCCAAATAACAATATCTAGTCTTTCATTACCTAATTCACTAGAAACAGCCTGAACTCTAGATCCCCTCATACCTACACAGGCTCCTACAGGATCTATCCTGTTGTCATTAGTTTTTACAGCAATTTTTGTTCTAGAGCCAGAGTCTCTAGCTATAGCTTTAATCTCAATAACATCTTCGGCTATCTCAGGCACTTCAAGTTTAAATAATTCCCCTACCATCTCAGGACATTTTCTGCTAATAACAAGCTGAGATCCTCTATTCTCTCTTTCTTCTTCTTTTAAAACCCCCCTTATACGGTCGCCTATTCTATAGATCTCCCCAGGTACGAGTTCGGTTTTAGGAAGAATTGCTTCCGCTCCATCTCCTAGATCCATTATAAGAAATTCTCTAGTTACCTTTTTTACTGTACCACTAATGAGTTCACCTAAATAGGGTTTGTAATAATCAACAATCTTTGCTCTCTCAGCTTCTCTGACTTTTTGAACAATTACTTGTTTTGCTGCTTGAGCTGCAATTCTTCCAAATTCTACATTTTCTATTTTTTCTCTTATCAAAGAACCTATTTTTAGGTTTTTATCTTGAGCTTTTGCTTCCTCCAAAGTCTTGTGGATTCCTGGATCTTCGTAATCCTCTTCCTCAATCACATCCCAACATCTAAATGTTTCGTATTCTCCGCTCTCTCTGTCTATATTAACCTCTATATTAGATAATCCTTGATATCTTTTTTTAGTAGCAGTTGCTAAAGCTAACTCAATAGCTTCAAAAATTATTTCTTCAGGAAGATCTTTTTCTCCTGAAACTGATTGAGCAACTAACAAGATCTCTTTTTGCATTTTATTTCCTTTTTAAATTGAAGATTTGCTTTTTGAATAATGTTAAAACCAATTTTTATTTTTTCATCCTTTTTTTGTAAAAGTAGACTGTCTTCATCAACTTTCAATAACATCCCTTTAAGGGTTTGAAATTTATTTTTAACTAAATATTTAATTTTTATAAAACTCCCAATGTAATCTTTATATTGGTTTTTGTTAAAAAATTTTCTTTCTATTCCTGGAGAAGAAACTTCTAAATTAAAATTCTCTATCAATGAACTGTTTGCCTCTAAGACTCTGCCAACATGTTTGCTTACTTTTTCACAATCCTCAATAGATATACCTTGATTCTTATCTATATATATCCTTAATGTTTGATTATTCACATTTCCTAACATCTCTAACCCCCAGATGGTACAACCCATTGAGTCTATATCTCTTTCTACTAAACTTTCTAACTCTTTTAAATCCATTTTTGTATTCTACCTAACAAAAAAGCCCATTTAGGGCCTTTTGGTAGCGGGGGCAGGATTTGAACCTACGACCTTCGGGTTATGAGCCCGACGAGCTACCAAACTGCTCCACCCCGCAATAAAACTGGCGAAGTATAGGTTGGCATACTAGGCTGGTCAAGAATTATACTTGGTGCCGAAGAGAGGACTCGAACCTCCACGGGCAAAAGCCCACTACCCCCTCAAGATAGCGTGTCTACCAGTTCCACCACTTCGGCAAAAACTATTCGGGTATTGTATCAGGCAGTACACCTTTATTAAGTTGTTCAGGCGCTTCTTCCTCTAGGATTACATCAGATACTATGTTTTTTGATTGGAGAGTTATGGTCACACTTAAAACAAGAAATATTAGAGCTAGAATTGAGGTAATTTTAGTCAGAGGAGAAATGGAGCTATTAGGACCAAACATTGTATTTGTAGAGCCTCCTCCAAAAGCACTTCCAATATCGGATCCTTTGCCTTGCTGAAGAAGTATCAGCGCTACCAAAGTTATCGAAATAAGTATGTAAAAGAAGACTATTAAACTTTGCATTTTTGATAAAAACTTTAACTCTTTTGAGCTATATTACAAAATTTATTTGCATCTAGCGATGCCCCGCCTATGAGCAACCCATCAACATAATCAGATCCTAATATACTTTCAGAGTTATTAACATCTAAACTTCCTCCATAAGCCACATAAACTTCATCTCTTGTATTCGAGTCACTAAGACTTTTTTTAATTAGTTCATGCATTTCATTTATGTCTTTTTTTTCAGCACTTTCTCCAGTCCCTATAGCCCATACTGGTTCATAAGCTATTAAAATAGAGTCTTTTTTAAGATCTTTAAGTATTTTTAATTGTTCCAAAATTTTCTCTTTCGATTTGCCAAAATTTTTCTCTTCCCTATTTTCTCCTACACAATAAATAACCATTAATCCGTTTTTTAATGCAGAATAAATTTTACTAGAAAGAATTTCTTCATCTTCTCTAAAGAACAGCCTTCTCTCAGAATGACCAACTATTACAAACTTACACCCTAAGTCAGATAGCATTGAAGCTGAGATGCCTCCTGTGAGGGGTTTATTGTTATCAGAATCTAGATTTTGAGAACCAAGAAGGATTTCAACTTCATGTTTTTTAAATAAGTCAGAAGTTAGAGACAAATAGCAAGCTGGAGGACAAAAAAGACAATGTTTCTGAATTTTTTTAGGCACCCTTTCGGCAACCTCCTTAACCCAGGTTGAAAGGGATTCTGAAGTTCCTTCCATTTTCCAATTAGCTATAATTCTTGGAAGTTCCAAAACTCTAACCTAATCTACTAAATAAATTAGCTAACTTTAATGCTGAATTACTTGCAAGTTCTAAATTATTTGCTTCAACCATAATCCTGATTAATGGCTCTGTTCCAGAAGGTCTGATTAAAACCCTTCCATTAGAGCCTAAGGAAGACTCCATGTGTCCAACAGCTTCCCTTACTTGTGTGTCCATCATGACTGTTTGAGGATTTTTAATTTGAAGATTTATCAATTTTTGGGGGTATTTTTGAAAAGGTTTCAATACTTTATGAACATCAAAATCAAAGTCTTTTACTGAGTCTAGAATTGAAAGTGCTGCAACTATAGCATCACCTGTTGTAGTAGAATCTAAACAAATAATATGTCCAGATGGTTCTCCTCCTAAAATCCAATTTTTTCTGATAAGTTCCTCTAGCACAAACTTATCCCCCACATCCGTCCTTGTGAACCCAATCCCTTGTTCTTTAAGAAAAACTTCCAAACCTTTATTTGTCATCAAAGTACCTACAACACCAGTAGATAAAAAATCTTCATTTTTCCTAGTTATATTGGATCGAATTAATATGTACAATAAATCATCTCCATCTAAAATGTTGCCTTTACTATCTACTACCAAAAGTCTATCGCCGTCTCCATCAAAAGCTATACCCATAGTTGATCTAGTAGCAATAACAGTTTCTTGAAGTAACTGAGGGTTGGTAGATCCGCATTTTTCATTTATATTAATTCCATCTGGTTCAACTGCAATTGGAGTTACTTTTGCTCCCAACTCAGTAAATATTTTAGGAGCTACTGAATAGGCTGATCCGTTAGCACAATCTAAAACCAAAGAAACTCCTGATAAGTCAAGGTTAGGTGAGGATGATTTACAAAACTGTATATATCTTCCTTTAGCATCATTTAACCTTTCAGCCTTTCCTAAATTAATTGCTTCTACTACCTTAATTGGTTGAGAATATTTTTTTTCAATCTTTCTTTCAATTGAGGAAGAAATTTTATACCCGTCTTTGTTAAAAAATTTTAACCCATTATCTTCAAAAGAATTATGTGAGGCACTTATAACTACCCCCGCTTGGTTGCTAGATTTTGCTAAATAAGCTACAGCAGGAGTCGGCAATGGACCAAGCAATGTTACATTCATACCAGAAGAGATAAAACCAGCCTGCAGTGCTGATTCAAGCATATAACCAGAAATTCTTGTATCTTTACCAATAAGTACGCTAGTTATACCTTCTTCCTTTAAAACACGACCTGCAGACCAAGCTAACTTAGCTATAAACAAGGGGTTCATAGTAGTTTCTATAGGACCCCTAATTCCGTCTGTTCCGAAACGTCTATCCTTTGAAAGTTTTTCTAAGGCATTTTCTTGAGTCATAAAGACCTACTCTGTAAATTACTAACCTCTCAACCTGAAGTCCACAACACAAACTAAACTTTTTTATATGATCTATAAGATTCGTACTTTTAATTAGTTTTGTTCTGCAGCATCACCAACAGAAGGGTCTTTATTCTTCGTTTTACCTTCTGTATCATCTTCTGTTCCTGGAGCTCGCGGTTTAGCTCCGGCCATAATATCGTTTATCTGATTTTCATCAAGCGTTTCGTATTCCATCAAGGAATTTGCCATGTTATGTAACTGGTCCAAATTCTTAGATAATATTTCTTCAGCTCTTTTGTAACATTCAGAAATTATCTTCTTAACTTCCTCATCAACCCTTCTAGCTGTCTGATCAGAAATTTCCTGCTTTGAACTACCAACAGATCTACCTAAGAAAGGTTCGTCAGTTTCGTTGCCATATCGCATTGGGCCCAATTCTCCTGACAAACCCCACTTTGTTACTATATTTCTAGCTAGGTCAGTTGCTCTCTCTATATCGTTGGAAGCCCCAGTTGTTATACCTTTCTTACCATAAATTAATTCTTCAGCAATTCTTCCCCCATAAAGACCTGATATCCTATCTAAAATACTCTGATAGCTGTGACTATATTTATCTTCTTCTGGTAGGAAGACTGTCACCCCCAGAGCCCTTCCTCTAGGAATTATTGTAACTTTGTAGATAGGGTCGTGTTCTTTGAGACTTCTTCCTACTATTGCATGACCAGATTCATGATAAGCTGTTTTAAGCTTTTCTTCCTCTGACATAACCATAGATTTTCTTTCAGAACCCATCATTACTTTGTCTTTAGCAAATTCAAACTGATCCATTCCCACTAATTTCTTTGAAGCTCTAGCTGCAGACAACGCAGCCTCATTTATTAAATTTGCTAAATCAGCTCCAGAGAACCCTGGAGTTCCTCTAGCTATTTTAAAAGGATCTACATCTTCCGCAATAGGTACTTTTTTCATATGAACTTTTAAAATTTGTTCCCTGCCTCTTATATCAGGTAAAGGAACTACAACCTGCCTGTCAAATCTACCTGGACGTAGTAATGCAGGATCAAGAACGTCTGGTCTGTTTGTGGCAGCAATGATGATTATTCCTTGGTTTTCTTCAAAACCATCCATCTCAACAAGAAGTTGGTTTAAAGTTTGTTCTCTCTCATCATGTCCACCACCTAAACCAGCTCCCCTATGCCTTCCAACTGCATCTATTTCATCTATAAAAACTATACAAGGAGCTTGTCTTTTAGCTTGTGCAAACATATCTCTAACTCTGGAAGCTCCTACACCAACAAACATCTCTACAAAGTCTGAGCCTGAGATAGTAAAGAACGGAACTTCTGCCTCGCCTGCAATGGCTCTTGAAAGTAAAGTTTTACCTGTTCCAGGTGAGCCAACTAAGAGAATTCCAGTTGGAATTTTTCCTCCAAGTTTTTGAAATTTAGTAGGCTCTCTTAAAAAATCTACTAGTTCTTGGACTTCTTCTTTGGCTTCTTCAATACCAGCTACATCAGCAAAAGTAGTTTTAACTTTTCCACCATCAAGTATTTTTGCCTTACTTCTACCAAAACTCATGGGTCCAGATTTTCCTGATAAGCCTCCCTGCATTTGTCTCATAAAAAACATAAAAACTGCTAAAATTATTAATATTGGAAAACTTGCTACCAATAATTGTTTCAATAAAGATTGTTGTTCTGGTTTCTCGCCTTCAACTGAAACCCTATGATCTCTCAAAACCTCACTTAGATTATCTTGAAGAAAAGGTGGTTTTATAGTTTCAAAATTCTGACCATTAACAGTTTTGCCTTTAATGGTGTAGTTATCATTTTCAAAATGAACACTTAGTACTTGATCACTTTCAACATCAGATAAAAATTGTGAATAAGAAATTACCTCTACTTGTGGTTCGCTCGAAAAATTTGAAAAAACAGTAAACATTGTAGCTGCTATAAAGGCCCACATTAAAAGGTTTTTGACTAACTCACTCATTTCTTTTGTAATTCTTTCCCAATAAATAAACCTCTCTAGAATTAGATCTAGAAGATTTAGGTTTTCTAATTTTAACTCTTTCAAATCGAGATTTCATATAATTCCTTGAAAACTCAAGACTTTCACCTTGAAAAGCCTTTAATAAAGTTACTCCTTTTTCTTTTAAACAAGCTTCCATTAATAAAAAAACTTTCTTTAATAACTTAATCATGATTGATTCATCCCTATAAGTTATACCACTTATATTGGGGGCTAAATCAGATAAAACAATATCAAAATGGGATTTATTTATAATTTCTAAAAAATCCATATCTGTGGTTGATTCTAGATTTTTTTTTATAAATTGAACTCCTTCTATTGTTTCCATTTCCTTTATATCAACAGCAACCACCTTGGCTCCTAAACCTACACAAACTTGAGACCATCCTCCAGGGCTAGATCCAATATCCAAAACTTGGATTCCTTTTTCCAAAATTTTATCTTTCTTTTGAATTTCTAAAAGTTTCAGAGCTGATCTTGATCTAAAGCCTTTAAGTCTAGCTTCTCTTGAGAAACTATCCCCTTTTTTGTATTTTTCTTTTAGTGTCTTACTCAAGATTTAGATGTGTTTTACAGAAACAATTCTATAATTTTTTTTTCCTTCTGGTGCTTCTATCTCTATTTCATCTCCTTGGTTCTTTCCTATCAAATTTGTTGCAAGCGGAGAAAGGAAAGAAATTTTACCTGCCTTGGCATCAGATTCATCCTCTCCAACTATCTTGTATTTAACTTGTTTTTTTTGTTCTAAGTCATCTAATTGTATTGTAGTACCAAAAACAACTTTTCCTGAAGGTGTAATTTTGGTTACATCAATTACTTGTGAATTAGATAATTTAGATTCTATTTCTCTTATCCTTCTTTCAATAAACCCTTGTTGTTCTTTGGCTGCATGATACTCAGCATTCTCCTTTAAGTCCCCTAGATCTCTAGCTTCAGCTATAGCTTGTACAACCTTGCTTCTATCTTCTGACTTCAATTTTCTTAGTTCTTTTCTTAAAAGGTCTTCACCTTCTTTAGTCATTGGATATTTTGCCATTTTTTTGATCAAATAACTTAGTAGATTTTATGTAAATCTTGGATCCTTTCTACAGTCCACTTTTCATCATTCCTCAATGATAAACTAACTGCCCTGCCTCCATCAATTGTTGTTGTACAGTATATTTTCTCTTCTAGGGCAGTTCGCCTTATTGAAGCAGAATCAATAATGGATTGTCTCCCTTCTGTTGTATTAACTACAAGATTAACCTGACCATTTTTCATTAAATCAACTATATGTGGACTTCCTTCGGCTACTTTTTTTACTATTTTAACTGGAATCTTCTCTTTAGAAATAGATTCTGCAGTCCCTTGAGTGGCTACAATACTAAAACCTAATTCATAAAATTCTCTTGCTAAATCTGCAACAAACTCTTGATCTGAAGCACGAACACTTAAAAACAAGCAACCGCTTTTGGGTATCTTCTCTCCTACTGAAAATTGAGCCTTTTCAAAGGCTTCAGAAAATGTCCTTCCTATACCCATAACTTCCCCAGTTGATTTCATTTCTGGTCCTAAGATGGGATCAACGCCCGGAAATCTAGAAAAAGGTAAAACAGCTTCTTTAACTGAAAAAAAATCAGGTATTAATTCCTTTTGAAAATTCTGTTCTTTAAGAGAAATTCCAGCCATACATTTTGCTCCTATTTTAGCTAATGACTTGCCAATGGCTTTTGATACAAATGGTATGGTTCTAGATGCTCTTGGGTTTACTTCTAAAAGATATAATTTGTCTTTATGAAGAGCTAACTGAACATTTATTAAACCAATAGCTCCTATATCTAATGCAATGGCCTTTACCATACTGTAAATTTCTTTAATTAGATTCTTAGATAATTTAAAAGGAGGCAAAGAGCAAGCTGAGTCGCCAGAGTGTATACCTGCTTGCTCTATATGTTGTAGTATTCCACCTATAACCACCTCCTTTCCATCAGTAACTGCCTCAACATCAAACTCGACTGCTTTATTTAAAAAACTGTCAAGTAGAACTGGACTTTTCTCACTAGCCTGTACTGCATCTTTTAAATAATCTTTTAAATCTTGCTCGTTATATACTACTTCCATAGCTCTCCCACCTAATACGTAAGAGGGTCTTACTATAAGAGGAAATCCTACTTGAGACGAAACTTTTAAAGCCTCCTTTAAGTTTGTCGCTAAACCATTAGGGGGCTGAAGTATATTAAGCGTGTTCAAGAATTCCTGAAACCTTCCTCTATCTTCAGCCAAATCTATGGAATCAGGGGATGTGCCCCAAATAGGTACTTTATTTCTTTCTAATTCCCTAGCCAATTTTAGAGGAGTTTGGCCACCATACTGAACAATAACTCCTTCTGGCTTTTCTAAGTCACAAATACTCAAAACATCTTCTGTTGTGATTGGTTCAAAATATAATCTGTCAGAAGTATCGTAATCAGTAGAGACAGTTTCAGGGTTGCAATTAATCATAATTGTCTCATAACCCTCTTCTTTCATTGCTAAGGATGCATGAACACAGCAATAGTCAAATTCTATTCCTTGTCCAATTCTATTAGGACCTCCCCCCAAGACTATAACTTTCTTTTTTGTGGTTGGATCAGCCTCACA
>CAZWMS010000030.1:0-17892 GCA_964635015.1 uncultured Gammaproteobacteria bacterium
ATACACCATTCAAAGAATGGCAACAGGTGCAGCAGGTCTTGATGCTGAAGAATCAGACAACACATCCTTCGGTGTTGTGCTAACTCCAACAGATAATTTAATCATTACCGTTGATACTTGGACCATTGAAAAAGACAAAACAATTGGCTTGTTCGGTCGTGAAAACCAAACAGTCAATGACATGCTTTTACGATTTGCAAATGGATTAAATAATTGTGCAACTTTTGTAGGAGATCCTTTGGTTGTGAGAGAGGCTCCTGATGATGGTGACGCAGCTGGTTTTGCTGCAGCAGGCGTATGTCCTTTTGGTGATATTAAATACATTAGAAATGATTACACTAATATGGCTTTAAGAACTGTTGAAGGCACCGATGTTGGTTTCTACTACAATGTTGAAAGTGACTTTGGAGATTTTGCTGTTCGATACAATGGAACATTTCTTGATAAATTTGAGCAAAAAGCAAGTGGAGATTTTGCTGCCCTTCAAGCCAAAAAAGACAGCGGCGAAATCCCAGATTCAATTCCTTTAAAAGGTTTTGGTGATCTACTTGAAAAGGACGGAGTCTATGACGAAAAGCATTTTCTAAGAGTGTCTTGGGACAAAGGGCCATATGGAGTTAGCTTAGTAGGACTTCAGAAAGGTTCATTTGCGCAAACTTCTTTAGGTTTAAAAAATGGCGTAGCTTACATTGTTCCTAGTATGACAACATTAGATCTTACAATGTCTTATGACTTTCCTGAATTAAGTGGTCATAAAGCAAGAATTAGATTTGCTGTAAAAAATCTTGAGGATGAAAGAGCTCCTACAGCAGATAGATATTATGGATACTATGCTGATGCTCATTCAGATTATGGAAGGTACTACTATGTTGATTTCACTGTAAAAATGAAATAAACCTTAAATATTTAAAAGGGAGCATTTGCTCCCTTTTTTATTTAAAATCTGAATAGATGTCACTTCTAAAAGAAAACTTTGGATTCCTTCTTGGAGCAGTAACTGCACTTTTAGTCATTCTGCTTCCTACTCCAGAAAACTTATCCCCTGAAGGACATAAAACTGCTGCCCTTTTTCTGTTAATGGGAATTTGGTGGGCCACTGAAGCTGTTCCTGTTGCCGTAACAGCTCTAGTTCCTTTGGCTTTATTTCCCCTTTTAGGAATTGTAGATATTCAAAGTGCCGCAAATCCTTATGCAAATAAAACCATTTATCTTTTCTTTGGAGGTTTTCTTATAGCAACTGCTATCCAAAAATGGGATTTACATAAAAGAATAGCCTTGGTGGTACTAGATTTTGCAGGTTCTAACGGAGCTTCTTTAGTTGGAGGGTTTATGCTCACAGCAGCTCTGATAAGCATGTGGGTAATGAATACTGCAACTACAATAATGCTATTACCAATTGGTTTAGCAGTAATTACTGTTGTTAAAGATACAGTTACAGATTTATCGGATAAAGAGATGGGTAATTTTCAACTTGCTTTACTTTTGGGTATAGCTTACGGAGCTACTATTGGTGGAATGTCTACTTTGATAGGCACCGGACCTAATGGCATGTTAGCGGCATTCATGTCTGATAATTATAATTTAGACATTAGCTTCACTAAGTGGATGATGGTAGGCGTTCCATTAAGTGCAACCATGTTACCAATTAGTTGGCTAGTCCTTACAAAAATTATCTTTCCTATATCCTTTGAGACTTCTCAAGAAACAAAAAAACTCTTGGCCGATTTAAAAAATGAATTAGGAGAGTTCAATGGCCCTGAAGTTAAAGTTTTTTATGTTTTTATTATTACAGCTTTAGCATGGATGTTTAGAAGCATCCTGGATAATCTACCTGGGCTAGAATATTTATCTGATGCAGGTATAGCCATGATATCAGCATTAGTGCTTTTTCTATTACCAAGTGGTAAATCTCAAAAAGGAGCCTTGTTAGAGTGGAAGGATGCTCAAAAAAATGTTCCTTGGGGTCTGCTTGTACTGTTTGGAGGCGGGTTAAGTCTTGCTAATGCTGTTCAAAGTTCTGGGCTTGCAGTATGGCTAGGAAGCCTTATTCCAGGTGGAATCAGTACTGTTTTAATAATAGTTCTAGTTGTTACTCTCATCATCTTTTTAACTGAACTAACTTCTAATATGGCTACTACAGCAACTTTCATGCCCGTAGTCGCCGCTATAGCCATTCAGTCTAACTTTAACCCACTACTAGTAACTGCAGCAGTAGCTATTGCTGCCAGTTGTGCTTTCATGCTTCCTGTTGCCACCCCACCAAATGCGATAGTTTTTGGCTCTGGTCTCATTAAGGTGCCTCAGATGGCAAGAGCAGGTTTCTTGTTAAATTTAATTGGAGTTTTTCTGGTTTCTCTTGTAGCTGTATTCCTTGTTCCCATGTTCCTATTGTGATTTATTCACCTTTTGCTTTTGCTCCAGGTCTTCTAGTATCTGAAACACCATATAAATAACCTTCTTTTATGAAAATAGCTTGAACACTTCCCATGGTAGTTGAAGATTTTAAAACATGCCCCTTAGTCCTAAGGATAGATAGGGTGTCTGGGCTAAAACCAGTCTCCATCTCTAAGTTTCCTTTTACTCTTTGATTTATCCTTGGAGATATTACAGCTTCTCCAAACCCAAGTTTATGATCAATGATGTTAGAAATAACTTGGGTTATGATATTGGGAATTCTACCCCCTCCAGGTGAACCCAAAATCATTTGTAAATTTCCTTCTGGATTAAATACTAAAGTAGGAGTTTGAGTGCTTATCATTCTTTTTCCAGACTCTAGTTTGTTGGCTTCACTTGTGCTCAAAGATACCTCTTCAGACTTAGAATACAAATGAGAAAAATTTCTCATCTGATTATTTAAAAGAAACCCACCCTTAGGTACAGTAACCCCAGATCCAAAAGAAGAGCCCAGAGTATATGTATTTGCAACAGCATTACCCTCTGAATCGACTATAGAGAAATGGGTGGTGTCTTTGCTTTCATCAAGTTGAATACCTTTACCAGGAGAAATTTCATCTGGAGGAGTTTTTTGAGATAAATTAATAGAATTTGCTCTTTTTTTAGCATAATTTTTATCCAGCAAACTTTTTACTGGGACTTGATAAAAGTCTGGATCGCCATGGAAACGAGTTCTATCTGCGTAAGCCCTAATCATAGATTCAGAGAGGATATGAAGAGAGGAAGCCGAATTTTGACCAAGCTCTGAAAGATTAAAATTCTCTAAAATATTTAAGGTTTGTAATAAGACAAGGCCGCCGCTAGCCGCAGGAGGCATTGAAACAACCCTGTATCCTCTATAACTGGTTTCAATAGGTGTTCTACTTTTTGCTTTGTAACTAGCTAGATCATCTTTCCTTATAAGACCTCCATTAAACTTAGCATCTTTTACAATCCATTCTGCAATCTCCCCACTGTAGAAAGCCTTTTTCCCCTTACGGCTAATTAAAGATAAAGTTTTTGCTAGATTAGGTTGTCTAAAAAGAGAGTCTACTGGTAATGGTTTATTAGAATTAATGTAAAATTTCTTCTTAGAAACTTTATTTGCTTGCAAGTGATCTTTTGCCCATTTTAGTGCGTAATTCAAATCATAAGACACTTTAAAACCTTTTTTTGCAAGATCAATAGATGGCTTTAGTACTTTCTTTAGAGGTAACTTCCCGTGTTCTTTGTGTGCTTTAATAAGGCCAGCAACAGTTCCTGGAACAGCATTTACAATGTTGCCAAATCTTTTAACACCTGAATTTGTTAAGTACATTTCGCTTTTAGCTAAATTAGGTGCTGCAGACCTATAATCTATTGAGTGAACTTTATCTGAATCGGCTTTATAAATTAACATAAAACCACCCCCTCCAAGATTGCCTGCTCTAGGTAAAGTTACAGCCAAGGAAAATCCCACAGCAACAGCTGCATCAATAGCGTTTCCTCCTTGTTGAAGGATTTCATAACCAACATCCGTAGCTAAAGAATTTTGACTTACTACCATGTAGTTCTTAGCTTTCTCAGGATGAACTCTGTGGTCGTAATCTAAAGTGGTTTGAGTAAATAAGTTATTATTTAATAAAATTATTAAAAAAAGAGTGAATAAACCTTTTTTATACATTAATTATTAAGGGCTAACAGCTACTGCCCCTGAATTAGGACGTCTTGAATCAGCAGCTCCGTAGAAATATTCCCCTTCATATAAGATGGCTTGAACACTGCCCATTGCTCTTGTTTGAAGAAGGTTATGACCTTTCTTCTCAAGAATCTTAAGTGTATCCACACTGAAACCTTTTTCTGAAAATAAAATATCGGGAGACCATTGATGATGGAGTCTTGGACTAGAAACAGCTTCTGCGATATTCATTTTATGATCTATAACATTAATGATAACTTGGAGAACAGCCGTAATAATTCTTGGTCCGCCCGGACTTCCAAGAATTAGAAGGGGCTCTTCCCCCTTAAAAACCATTGTCGGAGTCATAGAACTTAAAGGTCTTTTGTTTGCTTCAATTGCATTGGCTTCAGCTCCAACCAGTCCAAATTGATTCGGGACTCCTGGCTTAGAGGAGAAATCATCCATCTCATTATTCATAAGAATACCTGTACCAGGAATAACAATTCCTGATCCAAAAGAGGAATTAAGAGTATAAGTATTTGAAACTGCATTTCCTGCTTCATCCATAACTGAAAAATGAGTAGTATCGGGACTTTCGTATCTAAATGGATCTCCTCCTTTGATTTGCTTTGAGGGAGTAGCTCTAAATGACTTTATGGTTTTATTTAACTCTTTGGCATAAGACTTGCTTAACAGGCCTTCTTCAGGAACATATACAAAATCACTATCACCCAAAAACTTACTCCTATCTGCAAAAGCACGTTTCATAACTTCTGCCAAGAGGTGAATAGACTCACTGCTACCAAAACCCATTTTTTCTATAGGGAATTCTTCCAACATATTAAGCATCTGTATTAGATGTATTCCTCCGGAACTGCTTGGTGGCATTGAA
The DNA here is from genome assembly GCA_964635015.1 of uncultured Gammaproteobacteria bacterium. Taxonomy (GTDB): domain Bacteria; phylum Pseudomonadota; class Gammaproteobacteria; order Magnimaribacterales; family Magnimaribacteraceae; genus CAJWPI01. The sequence goes on from CAZWMS010000030.1 coordinate 4,986, forward strand.
ATTATTTTATACCCCCTATAAGTACCTTCAACTGGTTTTCTTACTGCAACAGAATAATTCTCCAAATCATCTTGAGTGATAAGACCCCCTCCATTTTCCATTGCTGCAATAATTTTGTTTGCTATTTCTCCGGTGTAAAAGGCTCTGGGTCCATCTTCCCTAAGTTCTTTAAGGCTTAATGCTAGATCAGGTAATTTTATAACTTCGCCCGGAAGATAGGGAGTCGCCTCTTCTTTGTAGTATGCTTTTGCAGTTGCACTGTTATTTGTTAATTTTCCCTTATAAATTTCTAGTATATTTGCAAAATCATGAGAAACTTCAAATCCTTCTTCAGCTAGTTTAATTGCAGGATCTATGACTTCAGCCCAAGAAAGACTGCCATAATTTTCTAAAGCATATGCTAAACCGGCAACTGTGCCTGGAACTCCAGCAGATAAAAGTGAATTACGAGCTTTATTTTCATCGTAGTTTCCAAGTGCATCGAGAAACATATCTCTAGTAGATTTCCCAGGAGCTCTTTCTCTATAGTCTATAACTAAAGTTTTTTCTTTATTAGCCAAATGAATGACCATAAAGCCGCCTCCCCCAAGATTTCCTGCTCTAGGCAGCACTACTGAAAGAGCTAAGGCAGTTGCTACCGCAGCATCTACTGCATTTCCACCTCTCCTTAATATATCTGATCCAACTTGACTGGCTACTTTTCTCTGGCTGACTACCATCCCCTCCTTTCCAATTTCAGGATGATAGATTGAGTTGTAATCAATTAAAGGAACCGATTCTTTTTGCCCTAAAGCATTCAAGCTAATAAATAGAACTACTAATAAAGAAACATTCTTTTTTATCATACTGCTAATCCTTAATAGCTCGATATACAAGGGTTCTATATTTATCACCTATCCAATGAGGATTTAGTAATAAATGAATCATTTTGTTAATTATAAACAAATTGGGTTCAATTTAATTTAGAATCTTGACCAGTTTAAAACTTATGTCAAGATATCTAATATGGAATTAAATTTGTCAGATAAGATAGCTTTAGTCACTGCAGCAAGTCAAGGACTGGGAAAGGCTGCAGCAATTGAATTAGCTAAAGAGGGGTGCAATTTAATCATTTGTTCTTCCAACAAAAGAAAAATAGAAGAATCAGCCAGGGATATTGAAAAAATATCTAATAGCAAGGTAACAGCTGTTACAACTGATCTTAGAGATAGCAAACAGATAGACCTTCTATTTAATCAAATAAATTCAGAATATGGCGGTGTTGACATAGTTGTAAATAATGCAGGTGGGCCTCCAATCTCAACTTTTGACAGTGTATCTGATGAAGATTGGCAAAAAGCTTTCGAACTAACCATGATGTCAGCTTTAAGAGTCTCTAGATTATCTTTACCTCACATGAAAGAACAACAATGGGGAAGAATAATAAATATCTCATCCTATTCAGTTAAGACACCTGTCACTGGTTTGTTCATATCTAACAGCATAAGGTTAGGAGTTTTGGGTTGGGCTAAAGCCCTTTCAGATGAAGTAGCAAAAAATGGAATAACTGTTAACACGGTTTGTCCAGGCTCCACAAGGACTGAGAGAATTGAACAACTAATATCAAACAACGCTAAAAAATTTGGGAAAAGCAACAAGGAAGCAGAAGAAGCTATAGCTACTAGTATTCCTATGGGTAGAATTGGAGAACCTGAAGAACTTGCAGCTTTAATAACTTTTCTGGCATCAGAAAAATCTTCCTACATGACGGGACTAGCTATCCAGGTAGATGGGGGAGCTACAAGAGAATACTATTAAGCATCAAGGCAGATATTCTTGAAACATCGTATCTAACTTACTGAATTCCTTTTTTCTAAATTTTAAAAAAAGAAAGACTAAAGATGAAAAAACACCTGCAATAATGACTGGGGTTAAAAAATAACCTATATAAAAATATATATCCTTATTTACAGGTATGCCACCACCGTACAACTGCATACCCATAGCTACCGATAAAAGGATTATAAAACATAATTGAACCTTCTTTCTTCTAACCTTATAAACAGAACTGTCTCTGATAAGCTGTTCCAAAGAGAATTTATGCTCCTCTCCCTCTATTTTTACAGTTAATTCGCCTTCTGTGTAATACCAATGCATAATAATTACTTCATTAACTCAAACTAAAATAGATTTCTTAAAAGAACAATGTACATCACACTATCTCATCCTTTCAATAAAAATAATATATTTAATAATAAGTAAAGGAAGAATAAAAAAGTTCTATACTTTAAAGCTATTAGAATAAAAAAGGTTCAAATTATGGGAAAACTTAGTAATAAAGTGGCAATAGTTACAGGTGCTGCAAGGGGAATTGGAGCTGCTATAGCAAAAAAATTCCAAGATGAAGGGGCAAAAGTAGTGCTGACAGATATTCTTGAAGAAGAATTAAAAAAAACTGGTAGCTCTATGTCTGGCGATAATTTATATTTAAAACACGATGTATCTATAAATCAAGACTGGGTCAATGTTGCTAACAGGACTATAAAAAAATATAAGAAAATAGATATTTTAGTGAATAATGCTGGAAGGCTTTTGTTTCAAACTTTATTGGAGACCTCTGAAAAAGAATTTAAAGAAGTTCATGAAGTAAATGTATTGGGCGTCTTTTTAGGCATGAAAAATATTGGAAATGAAATGGTTCAATCAAAGTCAGGATCAATTATCAACATTGCTTCATCTTCTGGTATAGAAGGTTCTAATGGTCTTCTTGCGTATACAGGTTCCAAATTTGCTATAAGAGGAATGAGTAAAGTTGCAGCTTTAGAATTAGGTCCCCTCGGAGTCAGGGTAAATTCTGTCTATCCAGCGGGCATGAATACCGTTATGGGTAATCCAGGAAATTTACCACAAGAGCAAGCTGACGAAGCCTTTAAGCAATTTCCAGCTCAAAGAATTGGTCACCCAACAGAAGTCGCTAATGCTGTAACCTTCTTAGCTTCTGATGAAAGCAGCTACTGCATGGGAACAGAGTTATTAGTAGATGGAGGAATGACCTCGGGTAGATATTATTTTAATGCACCAGGTGCACCTAAGATAGATTGATTAGCTAATTATTCTAAGAAAATTAAATTACTGGCCTGCATTTCATCTGGCTTTAGTTCCTTGGTCTTAATTTGCTTAAATTCTTCAAAATTACCTAAAACTATCTGCCAAACATTTATTTTATCTTGTCCTTCAATCTGAATAGGGTAAGGACTAAATCCCATTGGAGCAATAGAAAATCCGTATTTGGAATGTCCAAAAAGATGACGATCTACAAAATCTAAATAGTCATGTAAATTTTCTAAAGTGACCATATCAAAGAAAGCAACTGCACCATCTGTGCTCTTATCCATGCTTATACGTTTAAGCATTTCTGCAGGAAATAAACCCCCAGTATATCTGGCATTAATTTCAGTAATTAAAATATCATCCCCGTTTATGAAGAAGTCTATTCCACAATTTAAACCTTCTGGACACGAATAGTCCATCTCTCTTGCATACTCTCCAACTTTTATTAAAATCTCTTGTTGGGAATCTATTAAAGCAAGATTCGCATTGAGGTAATTTCCTACCCAAAGCCCCTGGCTAAAAAGAATCTTTCTTGTGTTTGCTATTTTTATTGTCGAATCAGAAATTAGAAGATCGACAGTCATCTCAGTCCATTGAGAATGGTCTAATTTTCTTTGTAAAACCAACTCTAAGTCATCTGAATACTCTTTAAGGTATTCTCTTGCAGACATGATTGAATCAACAGAAGTGACATTTCTTGCCCCGGACAAACCCATGACTTTAAGCATAACTTCAGGTCCATAATTATTTAAGAATTCTGTAACATTTAAATTCTCCAATTCTCTTTTCTTGCAAACCAATGTTTCTGGAACAGGTATGCCAACTTTTGAGGCATTACGAGCCAAATGCATTTTAGAGTTTATTTTTTGACTCATAGATAATGCATTTGCATCTGTGTGCAAGATCTGATTTGACCTGCTAAGTAAATGTATTGCTACTAACTCTATGTCCCCTCTTTCCTCTTCTACTCTGTCATAATAAGAATCCATCGGGTAATATTTGGCAGTTTCTAGAGGAACCGGCTCTATCCCAATTTTGGTAAAAAAAGCGTGATATCTTTTAAGAACTTCCTGCCAATTATCTTTTCTAAATTCTTCATAGAAAGAAGTCATGTCGGATGCTTTTCCCATGTAAAGAGAAGCAACTTGAAGAGTACACATTAAATTTTTATTTTCTGCATCGTCTGCAAGTTGTTTTGGAGTAAGGTCTTCTCTTAAGAAATGAAGCTCTAAATCATCAGCAGATAGAGCAAAAAAGACCGGGGAAGTCTGATTAGGAAAGAAAGAGCCTATTTTCAAAATTTTTCTCCACAAAACATCAAATAATGATGGCGGACCGGACGAGACTCGAACTCGCGACCTCTGCCGTGACAGGGCAGCGTTCTAACCAAACTGAACTACCGGTCCTTAAACAAAAAAGCATTATACCTTTCTTAAAGAAACTCTATAGAGTTTCTAGCCGTTAAATGAGTTTTTCAATTACCTTCATGAAAAGTCAAAAATTCTTACTCTGTAATTTTTATTCAGCTATTTATCAGTCATAATGTAATTCTTTTTTTAGGAATGAGTATGAAGCTAAAATATTTAAGTCTTTCAAAAATTTTTATTTTCTTCTTTTGCTCTATTGCTCTCAGTCATGGACAAGTAAATTTACCTCAAGAAAATGCTTCTCTTTTAAAAAAACAACATTTCCCGAATACTGAGAATTTCCTTACTTTAGTATCTGATCTTCACACACATTCTGTCTTTTCTGATGGGCATGTTTGGCCAAATATTAGGGTAGCTGAAGCTCTAAATGATGGAACACAAGTTCTTGCTATAACTGAACATATTGAATTTCAACCACACTTAAAGGATTTACCTCATGAAGACAGGAATAGATCTTACGAAGAGGCAAAATTAGCAGCCAAAGAAAAAGATCTTATAGTCATTAATGGAGCAGAAATAACCAGGGATATGCCCACTGGGCATATCAATGCAATATTTGTTGAAGATGTAAATAAGCTCTTCAAAATAGATAAAAGTAAAAAAGCAGAAGCAGAAAAAAAAGTTAAAGAAATACTTAAGGAGGGAACGTGGAAGATTGATATAGATGTGCTAAATAAATATGCTCTCACCAGCATGTGGCCTTCTAAAAAATCTATAAAAGCGGCAAACAAACAGGGGGCTTTCTTGTTTTGGAATCACCCAATGTGGACCATTCAGGCTGATGATGGAATAGCAAGTCTTAGTGATTTCCATAAAGAAATGATCCAAATGAATCTTTTGCATGGAATTGAAATAGTGAATGGTAATTCATACTCGGAAGAAGCTTTTCAAATTGCCATTGATAATGATTTAACTTTAATTGGAACCTCAGATATACATAACCTAATTGAGTGGGATTATCTAAACTCTGGAGGCCACAGACCATCAACCATCATCCTTGCTAAAAATAAAAATAAAAATTCAATTAGAAACTCCCTTAAATCAGGAAGAACTATAGTATGGTTTAAAAATTCATTGATAGGTCTAAAAAAGAACTTGTTACCATTACTAGAAGCAAGCTTATTTATCTCACAAGCAGAGTACTTACCCAACTCTAATATTCTTAAGGTTAAAATAGAAAATAAATGTGGGATTGATTTTAAACTTTTAAATAAATCAAAATATTCCTTCCAAGATAAAACCGATTTAACAGAAATCCCTGCTCATTCAAGTACAGTTGTAGAAATCAAGACTTTAAAAAAACTAACCTCTATTAATCTTGATATGGTGATTCTTAACACGCTAGTTTCACCAAAAGAAAATGCTAAAATTAACTTGAGTTATAACTTATGAATAAAGCTCGATAAAAAAATGAGGAAAATAAAGTTTTACCTTAAAAGGAAGTTATCTTTTCTAAGTATAAATTTTCTTTTAATTTTTCTTGTTAATTCACTAGAAGCAAATACACAGAAATATCAAACTCAATTTGAAGAAATTGCTCTTGAAATTTGGAATTATGCAGAATTAGGATATAAGGAATACAAGAGCTCAGAGTTATTACAAAAAAGTTTAGAAAAAGAAGGATTCCTCATAAGAAAAGAAGCAGCTGGAATACCCACTGCCTTTATAGCTGAGTTTGGAAAAGGATATCCTGTTATAGGTATTCTGGGAGAATTCGATGCCCTTCCAGGTATAAATCAAAGCACTTCACCTTTTAGAGAAGAGTTAAAAAACAAAAGTTCTGGTCATGCGTGCGGGCATCACTTATTTGGAGCTGCTTCTGCCTGGGCTTCTGTTGCTCTAAAAAATTGGCTTAGTAAAAATAACATAAAGGGAACTATAAGATTCTACGGAACTCCTGCTGAAGAAGGTGGTTCAGGAAAAGTCTACATGACAAGATCGGGTTTATTCGAAGATGTTGATGTAGTATTACATTGGCACCCTGGTAGTTCTAATAAAGCAGGAGCAAGGACTTCAAACGCCAATAAATCAGCAAAATTTACCTTCAAAGGTCTTTCTGCTCATGCGGCCAGTGCCCCGGATAAAGGCAGGTCAGCTTTGGATGGAGTTGAGTCTATGAATATCATGGTGAATATGATGCGAGAACACATACCTCAAGATTCTAGAATTCACTATGTTATTACCAAAGGGGGGCTCGCTCCAAATGTAATACCGGATACTGCTGAAGTTTATTATTACGTTAGAAATCCTGAAAAGGACTTAGTTGAGTCTCTATTTAAACGTGTTGTAAAAGCTGCTGAAGGAGCTGCATTAGGTACTGAAACTAATGTGACTTATGAGGTTATGCACGGTAATTATTCTTTGCTCCCTAATGAAACTCTGCAAAGATTAATCCATGAAAAACTATTAAATAGGGGGGGAATAAAATTCTCCCAGAATGAAATTAAGTATGCTCAAACTATATATGACTCTTTAATTGAGCCAAGCCAAGAAGTTGGTGATCAAGAAAAAATACTTCCATATAAAATAACCCATGGATACGGCTCAACTGATGTAGGAGATGTAAGTTGGAATGTGCCAACTGGAGGGTTTAATACAGCAACTTGGGTTCCAGGAACTTCTGCACATTCTTGGCAAGCTATTGCTGCAGGGGGAACTTCTATTGGCCTTAAAGGAATGAAGTTAGCTGCAGAAGTTTTGTTTGATACCGGTAAGCATATTTATCTAAATAATTCAATTGTTGTAGAAGCTAATAAAGAATTAGAACTAAAGACTGGTAAGGATTTCTCTTATTATCCTTTGCTAGGAGACAGGGATCCTCCCCTTAAATATAGAGAAAATTAAAAATAAGTTATTCCTCTAGTGCAAAAATAAATTTTTGTGTTACTATTAATCTGCGAAACCAAAAACGGATTAGAAGGTGGCAACACCAATATAATAAAGTTAAAGTTTTTGAAGTAGAAGCGAGAGAAAGAAAACATACTAACCAAAAACTCTCGCCCTGCGAACCAAAGGGACTGAGCCAGTCCCTTTTTTTATAGTATCAATTAACTTTTTCTAAAAAGTTCCCACCAGTCTTGGAATATTACCGCATGATCTAAATCATATTCTTTCGCTAATTCAGGGGCATCTTCTGGAATGGGTTGTATTTCTGTAGATCCTAACTTAGAAGCGCCATCTACAGGATCTAGCCATTCAAGATCAATATCAGCTATTACACCATCATATTTATTAGCAGCTTCTTCATGGTGATTACTTATTTGATGAGTCATCATAAAATCCAGATAAGAAGGGTAAGCCAGAAGAGTGTAATAACTTCCTTTTTCCCTTCCTCGCCAGTACTCATAATGGATTACTTTATCTTCATTTGCGTGTGTCTTTTCAAAAAGTTCTCTCGATAAATCTTCAAAAAACTCTTCTTTTCCTTCTACAATCTTTATATGTGCCAATAGCGTTGCCATAATAATTTTTTATTTATAGGATCTACTGAAATTAAGTTTTAATTCAAGAGTACCTAACATAATTCCTGGTTGGTGCATAAAGGTATTTCCTTCAGCATAACGGATATCATCACATCTATCTAATATACAATTCCATGCAATTACTTGTTCTAACCTAGATATTCCTGCTCCAGGACAAACTCTTGGTCCAGCAGAAAAAGTTAGATGCCTAGTAACTGCTTTACGGTCTAATCGTAGTTCCATGGGACACTCAAATTCACTGGGGTCAACATTCGCAGACGCCCATCTTAAATGGAGTATAGAGCCTTTGGGAACTTTCACCCCTTGAAAAACTTCGTCTTGACTGGTTTCTCTTGTTGAAAGCCCTTGCGTAGGTGAACGCATTCTCATTGATTCTTCTGTAAATTGACGAATAAGTTTTCTATTATTTTTGAGTTTTAAGAATAGACCTTCATGTTCGCATAACAGTTGCGCCTGTTCTTCTATTGCATATTGAGTTGTTTCTAGTCCTCCAATAACCATTGCATACACTACTCCATTAATTTCAAGGTCTGTTAATTTTCGTCCCAAAGCTTTGTAAGTCACTTCTGTCAAGAAGGTAATCATGTCATTTTTAGGATTTTTGCGTTTATCTTCAACTTGGTCTTGAACATATTCTTTGAATCCATCTAATAATTTAAATTGTTCTTCAGCTTGTTCTTGGTTTAATACATTCATATGTCCTTTACCATAAACATATGGTGCTACTTGTGCTTTACCCCATTCTGCGAGTAGTGGAATATCATCTAGTGGAAATCCAAGGACATTAGCCAATACTATTTGAGGAACTGGACGAGCAAATTCACTTACAAATTCTACTTCATCTTTATTTATCCAATTATCTATTAAATCATTGGCTGTCTTTGTAATCATATCTTTATGACGTTTAGCACCAGGGCCCACCCAAGGATCTGTGAGTTCTTGTCTGTGAGCCCTCCAAAGTTCCATATTAGGTCTAAGGGTTAACATAGATACGAGCATTGCATTCATTTTAAGTCTTTCTTTTTCAGATACCTCTGCCATTTTTTTCAAGGGTTGAAGTGTTCCAGGTGGAAATCTTTCAGGATCTTTTACAATCTTAGAAATATCTTCATGTTTAGATATGATGAAAGCATCATGTTTGGGGGTTGTACCCTCGCCTGGGATTATGTGGACTGGCGCTTCTTTATGAAGAATCTCGTATGCTTCATACCAATGTTCCTGAGCTCCTGGTGAGAATAAATCTACGTCTTTAAGCGAGACAGGGCACTTCATTTTACTCAGCGTATGGTTAATCTTTTTTATATCTACTCCTATATGATTTTTTCTTTTTTCATTCTAATCTTATAGATTGATTGAATCCAATATTGCAAACACTAATATTAGATAGAAATACACCGTGGTTTTGATCTCTGAAGCAGCTACTGCTTCCATAATCTCTCCTGCACAGGGAGCGCAACAACTATGTGGCAACAAACTGGATTCTCCATTGGGAGTCTTTAGCTTAGGTCTGTTGTACTTTTCTGCGTTTAAGCTCTCATTCATGCTGATATTCTAATTAAGGTTACTGTATAACTATATCTTTATCTAAATCTGCAAAAAAGAAACAAAACCCATTGGGACCGAGAAAAAGAACTTTCCCATCGGCCTTAGCATCTAAAAAGAGATGGTTATTGATGTCTTTTAAGCCTTCAATTTGGAGAGAAACTTCTTCCTTAGAAAGGTTAAAAACACAAACCACATTCTGATCATCTGACTTCCTTGAAAAGGAAAGTACAGGTTCATCTGAATCATAAAATACTGTTCTTCCTTCTGAAAGAGCAGAACTATTTTTTCTAAACTTAAGCATTTCCCGGTAAAAAGAAAGCACCGAATCTTTATCCTGTTGTTGTTCAACTGCCCTTTCAAGCTGAGGATTTTTTACAGGTAGCCAAGGGTCAACTTCACTAAAGCCAGCGTTTTCCAGATTAGAATCCCAACTCATGGGTGTTCGACACCCGTCCCTACCCTTATTTTCAGGCCAAAATATTATGCCGAAAGGGTCGGTAAGTTCAGAAAATTCCATTTCGGTCTCAAGCTGACCGAGTTCTTCCCCTTGAAATAAACAGATGGATCCTTCCAAACTTAATAAAAGAGCAGCTGTTTGTTTTGCCAGGATCTCAGGTGAACTTCCGTGAGAAGCCCATCTGCTTACATGTCTTATGACATCATGATTTGAGAAACTCCAACAAGGAATGCCCTGTGGAGCAATTTTAAAAAAATGCTCTACAGTCTTCCGGATATGGGAAGCAGAAAAAATGGGGCCTAATAATTCAAAACTGTAAGCCAGATGCAATCGATTGTTGCCGGCAGTGTATTCCGCCATTAAATCTAAGTTGCTGATTTCCCCTATCATAGCGGTTTCACCGTACTGATCTAGCAATTCCCTGAGTTCCTCTACAAAATCAATATTCTCTGGTTGGCTAATGGAGTAAACATGGTCTTGCATGTAATAAGGATTTACCGGGGGATTGTCTTTGTCGTAATTTCTAGGGGGATTATCTCTTAACTTAGTATCATGAAAGTAATAATTCACTGTATCCAGCCTAAATCCATCAACACCTCTGTCCAGCCAAAATTTAACGTTTTCCTTTAACCATTCTCTAACTTCCGGGTTATGAAAATTGAAATCGGGCTGGCTCACTAGAAAATTATGTTGGTAGTATTGTTTCCGTCTAGATTCCCATTCCCAAGCTATGCCTTCAAAAATGGACAGCCAATTATTGGGGGGAGCCCCATTAGGCAAAGGGTCAACCCAGACATACCAATCGGCCTTATCATTCTGTTTATCCTGCTTGCTGGCTTGAAAAAAAGGATGTTGGTCTGAGCTGTGCGACAGCACTTGATCAATCATAACTTTAAGATCCAGAGAGTGAGCCTTCTCAACTAATCTATCAAAGTCTTTTATATCTCCGAACAGAGGATCAACATCTCTATAATTAGAAACGTCATAACCCATGTCCTTCATCGGCGATGTAAAAATAGGAGATATCCAAATGCCATCTACTCCTAATTCAGCAATGTAATCAAGTCGACTTATTATCCCTATTAAATCTCCTATTCCATCATTATTACTATCTTGAAAAGAACGAGGATAAATTTGATAAATTACCCCGCCTCGCCACCATTCTTTCATTTAGATTACATTTTAGGATATTAGTTAAAAGACTAAGAAAAATCCTATCATTGATCAATATGGATCAAAATTTCACTAATAACCCTCTCTGGCTTGTCAACTAATAACCAGTGACCTGCTTCTAACTCAACATTAGTGTAAGAACCTTTCATGAACTCAGCCATCCCATCAACAGCTACCCTACCCACAGAAGGATCTTGATTTCCCCACAAGAAAAGAGTTGGTGTATTTACTTCTAGGCTTTCGACATTATCAGGATTTGAAAGACCATTATCTCCCAATGCTCGATACCAATTTAATGCTGAGGTCAATGCACCCGGTTCACTGAATACATCAATATATTCTTTCATCTTTTCATCTGACATACCTCTAAGCAATGCCTTAAGGGCACTGAAGTTATTAAAGCTGAAGACAGTTTCTGGCAGCCATGGGGTTTGGAAAAAGGCAACATAACTGCTTCTATCTTGTTGATCAGGATCATTAAGTAATGCTGCACTAAAAGCTCCGGGATGAGGTAGAGATAAAGCAGTCCAACTGTTGATCCTCGAAGGATTTGACAAGACAGCTGACCAACCAACAACAGCACCCCAATCATGACCTATTAGATGAAATTCTTCTGCACCTATAGTATCTGCTATAGCAAACAGATCTTTAGAAAGCTTAGAAATTATGTAGGAATCCAATGACTCTGGTCTGGCAAGTGGACTATATCCACGCTGATCAAATGCGACCACACGATATCCAGCCTCCTCAAGGGGTCCAATGACATCAATCCACATGGCAGAAGTGACAGGGAATCCATGTAAAAGAATCACTACTTTCTTAGAAGAGTCACCATCAAATCCAGCTATTCGTGTTCTAAAAGTCATATCACCTATACTAATGTTGACTATACCGTTACCAATAGAAGGACTGAATATTGGCAAGTCTTTGGTAGCATTAGTATGAGAAAAATCTGAATCCATTGACATCTTTGAGCTTGCTACAAAAATTAGTAACAGTAAGGTTAACAGCAGAAAAACTCCTAGAAATAGATATTTAACAACTCTTAAAATCATAATTTTTTTATTTTAACTTTCTTCCATCTTTATAACTAAAGAGCTCTTCTGATCATGCGGTCAATAGCCCAAGCAAGGAAAGCCAGAAAAACTAGAATAACAAATCGTGGGGTTACCAAATTGATGCTAGCGCTTGTAGGCATGACTTCAGCGTATTCGATGCCGCCAGTGCGGTGACGGGCTATTTTCAGATACTCATCAGAAGTAACCATGCTGATAAAATCCCGTTTTGAACGATATCGCACCAGGATGATCTCGTGCCAACTCCCATCCCTTATCTCCCCACCTAGCAAGTAGTCAGGTATTTCCCCTGAATAAATTGGGTGGCAAGCTCTCTTTAAGAGTAATTGAATGACGGCTTCACCGTAAGTCTGATACGCAACTGGCACACCTTGTTGAACTTCATTTTCAGCATACTCATAACGGTTGAGGTTTAACATAAAAAACTCTCCCCCTTGGTCATCTTTCAACAAGCGACGAAGGTTTTTGAGTTGTTCCGGATTTTTGCCTTGTGCCTCTACTTTACTGGCGAGTGAATCAACCTCCTCAGCAGTGAATGGATCCATCCCCCAACCGTCATACCAGGCCAAAAAAGCTAGGTAGAGGGCTAAGAAAATTACTGCATTAATAAGTCTTGTCTTCATTTCTCTTCTTCTACTCTAAGTTTATTCAGCTAAA
>CAZWMS010000031.1:0-17019 GCA_964635015.1 uncultured Gammaproteobacteria bacterium
TTTCTTCATCTGGAACCATCCTTCCTTCTTCAAAATCGATAAGAAACATTTTTCCAGGCTGAAGCCTTCCTTTCATCAGCACATTTTTTGGATCGACTGGCAGAACTCCAACTTCTGAAGCCATGATTACTTTGTCATCCTTAGTCACGTAATATCTACTGGGACGCAATCCATTTCTATCAAGTACAGCGCCTATGTAATTACCATCAGTGAAAACAATCGATGCAGGTCCATCCCAAGGTTCCATCAGCGAAGAAGAGTATTCATAAAAAGCCCTTTTATCCTTATCCATGATGTCATTGGATTGCCAAGCTTCAGGAATCATCATCATTATTGACTCCTGTAAGGTTCTTCCTGTTAGCATTAAAAATTCAAGGATGTTGTCAAAATTACCAGAATCTGAACTGTCGGGTTCTGCTATAGGGAACAGGTCTTTAAGCTTTTCTCCAAATAGATCGCTTTGTGCTACCCCTTGCCTTGCGCTAATTAAGTTAACGTTGCCTTTTAATGTATTTATTTCACCGTTGTGGCACATATATCTATTTGGTTGAGCCCTGTCCCATGAAGGAAAGGTATTAGTACTGAATCTTGAATGGACCATAGCTAAATGAGTTTCAAAGCTTTGTTGCTCTAGATCAGGAAAGAATGGAAAAAGTTGTGAAGGGGTTAACATGCCTTTGTAAACGATGACTTTGGATGAAAGACTACAAGCAAATAATAGATTAGCTTGAGTTATTTTTTTGTTGGTTCTTAAATTATGACTAAATTGTTTTCTAATAAGATAAAGTTTTCTTTCAAATTCTTCTTGATCAATTCCATCAGAAGATCCCACAAATAATTGCTCTATAACAGGTTGAGAGAGCTTAGCTGCTGGGCCTACATCAGCTTTTTTTGAATCAGTTGGGACAGTTCTCCAGCCTAAGAATATTTGGTTTTCTGAAGCAACTGTTTTTTCAATTTCTCTTTTACAAAAATCTCTTTCTTTATCATCTTGAGGGAAAAAAATATTTCCAACGGCATATTTACCCTTTTCAGATAGTTTAATTCCTATCTCTTTAGACAATTTTTTAAAGAAATTATGCGGAAGAGCCGCTAGGATTCCAGCACCATCACCCGTATTTTCTTCAAATCCACATCCACCCCTATGATCCATTCTGGAATTTACTAAATAAGCATCTTCCATAATTTCCCTTGAAGCAATCTTTTTGATATTGGCAACCATACCAACACCACAAGAATCTTTTTCATAATAAGGGTCATACAAACCAGTTTTTTTAGGACGTCTAATCATTTTTTTTAAGGGGGTGGAGATTTTACAGCACTATCATGCTCGATTAAATAATTAAGAGCATAAAGAAGATTATCAAAGTAATAGAATTTTTTTCTCTGGTAAGGTCACTTCTTTTTGTTTAGTTATTAGGTATTAGGAAAAGCTAATTTTATAGCTTCTAAAACCTTCTTTTTTTGGACCCCTTTTATGTTCTTCGCCTTACCAAGTTTTTCTAAAAGAATAAAGTTTAATTTGTTACCCTTTTTCTTTTTATCTGATTGCATTGCTTCGTAGAGATCTTCAGGTTTAATTAATGTTTTTGGATATGTAGAAATTTTGGACCTTAAAAAAAGTTTTTTTATTCTTTCTATTTCTTTTTTTGATATATACCCCTCTGATTTAGAGAGTTCCAAAGCCGGTAACATTCCTAGAGCTACTGCATCTCCATGTTTATAGTCTCTGAAGCTACCAAGAAGCTCAATTCCGTGACCAAAAGTGTGACCAAAATTTAGTATTGATCTTATATCCTGTTCCTTTTCATCTTTGGACACAATATTTGCTTTAATTTTAATAGACTCGGAAATGGCTTTTTTAATCTTTTTCTCTTTAAGATCTTGTACTTGAAGAATATTTCTTTCAAGCCATTCAAAGTAGTTAAGATCATAAACAAGACCGTGTTTGATCATCTCTACCAAACCACAATTTACTTCACTAAGTGGAAGTGAATTAAGTAATGAAGTATCAATTAATACTTTTTTTGGCTGATGAAAAGAACCTATCATATTCTTGTTAAAGTCAAAATTTATTGCTGTTTTACCCCCTACAGAAGCATCAACTTGGGCAAGAAGAGAAGTGGGTATAAGAATAAAATTTACCCCTCTTTGATAAGTAGCTGCTGCAAAGCCCAATAAGTCACATACTATACCTCCTCCCATTCCCAACAGAAGACAATCCCTACTAAAATGATTTTCAATCAGTCTACCGTAGATCTCATTCAAAGTTATTTGGTTTTTATTTTTTTCTTTTGATTCAATGCAAAAAGATAAAACTTTAAAAGAAGTAAGAGAATCTAAGAGGGAAATTAATTTTTTCACTAATTTAGGATCAAGATTTTTGTCGTAGGCAAGAAATACTTGCTTGTTTTGCGCAAACTTTTTTAATTCCTTTTCATACAAAATACCATTACCAACTACAATAGTGTATGACTTTTCCTTTAATGCTAAATTAATATTATTTGTCACATTCTTCTCTCTTTCTAAGCAATAGAATTATATTTTCAAGTATTTTACTACGGCTTTCTTTTTCTTCTTCAATTGTTATGTCTGCTATTTCTGCATAGAAGTTTTTTCTTTCCAGAAACTGCTTTGCAAGAACTTCTTTTTTGTCTTTTCCTTTTAGCAAAGGTCTAGATTTATCAAGTAAAGTTCTTTTAATTTGAGTTTTTAGAGAAACACTAAGATAAACAACTATTCCAGTAGATGATATAAACTTTCTGTTTTTTTTATCTAGAACTATTCCACCCCCAGTAGAAATTACACATGACTCTAAATTTTTTGTGTCTGACAGAATTTGCTTTTCTCTTTTTCTAAACCCCTCTTCGCCTTCTACATCGAAGATCCAGGAAATATTTACCCCAGATTTCTCTTCAATCTTTTCATCAGTATCAAAAAAATCAACTTTTAAGAACTTAGCTAATTTTTTTCCTATTGTAGTTTTCCCAGAAGCTGCTGGACCTACTATAAAAATACGCATTATCTTATTATATATTTTCCTAACTATAGTCTTATACTATTGGTTAGGATGAAGCTATTTAATTTAAAGCAAAACTTCTATTTTAGAATTATTTTAATCTTATTGTTCCTAATTTTCTTAGGAATAAGTGGTCTTGACCTTTATATCAAGGAAAAGTTACCAGATGAAAATGAAATAAAGGAAATAGAACTCCAAGTACCTTTAAAAATTTTCACTGCCGATAATAAACTTATTGGAGAATTTGGAGAAAAAAGAAGATCAGCATTGAAGTTTGATCAAATTCCTCCATTTTTTGTTAAGGCTATTTTGGCTGCAGAGGATGATAGATTTTTCGATCATTCCGGAGTTAGTTATGGTGGGCTAGTAAGATCTTTTTTTCGAATTCTTATTTCAGGAAGAGTTCAAGGAGGTGGGAGCACTATCACCATGCAGGTTGCAGGAAATTATCTAACCGGCAGAGAGGTTAATTTTTATCGAAAGTTAAAAGACATATTCTTAGCTTATAGACTAGAAAAAACTTATACGAAGGAAGAGATTTTTGAGTTTTACGTTAATAGAATTTTCCTAGGAAATAGAGCCTATGGTATAGCGGCGGCAAGTGAAGTTTATTATGGCACTCCAATTTCTAATCTAAATTTAGCTCAGTGGGCTATGATAGCTGCCCTTCCCAAGGCACCTTCTTCTATAAATCCTTTATTTAATCCCAGAAGAGCAATTACAAGAAGGAACTGGATTCTAAAAAGAATGCTAAATTTGGGCTTTATTTATAAAGACCAATTTAATTTAGCTATTTCTGCACCCTTAACAGCCTCTTACCATGGTCTTGTATCTGAGGTTAAAGCACCTTATTTAGCAGAGAATATTAGGAAATATATGATAAATGAATACGGTCTAGATGCTTACAAGAATGGTTATGAAGTCTACACGACAATTGATTCTCAAATGCAGAACTCAGCCAATAAGGCACTACGTTTTGGTTTAGAGAATTATGACAAGAGGCACGGTTTTAAGGAACCTAAAAATTATATTGATTTATTTCCTCAAGATTTTTTTCAGATCTCTTCCAAAGAAAGATTTAATCGAATTTATTCTGATAGAGAGGTTCTTTCACTCGATATAGAAGATCTCTATGAAGACCAATTACACCCCATATATAGTCTTTTAAATGAATTTATCTCTACTAATAAGAGATTCCCAGCTATCGTAATTTTTTTAGACAAGGATTTACATGTCCTTTCTGGAGATAGAAAAGTTCATAAAATAAGTTTGCCTGAAGACTTGTCTTGGGCTAGGGCATATATAAATGAAAATAGGAGGGGACCTAAACCTCGAACTTTTCAAGATTTTTTAAAAGAAGGAGATTTGGTCTGGATATCTAAAAACTCACTAAGAGGAGACCTATCTTTAATACAAAATCCAGAAGTCCAAGGATCTTTGGTTGCAATGGACCCCCAGTCTGGTGCAATAAAAGCTTTGGTCGGGGGTTACGACTTTTTTCTAAGTAAATTTGATAGGTCAACCCAATCTTTTCCTTTACTTGGTTCTAATTTTAAACCTTTCTTGTACGCCGCCGCTCTTTCTGAGGGTGTAACAGCTTCATCACTCATCAATGATGCTCCAATAGTTTTTCAAGATAAAAGTCTGGAAGAAAAATGGAGACCTAGAAATGCTAGTGGCCGTTTCTTTGGACCAACAAGATTAAGAGAGGGGTTGGTTCATAGTAGGAATTTAGTCTCCATTAGGCTATTAAGAGATGTGGGTATAGAGAAAGTAAGAGATTATGTTCAGATATTTGGTTTTCCAAAAGAAACTTTACAACCTGATTTATCTTTAGCTTTAGGAACAGCTTCTTTGAGTCCATTAAAGAATGCCACAGCATTTAGTCTCTTTGCTAATGGAGGGAAGAAAGTAGAAGAGTATTTTATTGAAAAGATTGTTGATAGGTTTGGGGGGCTTATTTATAAAAAAGAAGATAAGATCAAACGGGTTCAGGCTATAGATCCTAGAATTTCTTTTATCATTAAAGATATGCTGAAAGATGCAGCAAAAAGAGGTACTGCAAAAAAGATAAAAGAACTTGGAAGAGACGATTTTTCTGGAAAGACAGGTACAACTAATGAAGCAGAAAGTACTTGGTTTACAGGATTTAATAGTTCCCTTGTGGCTACGGTTTGGGTAGGGTTCGATCAGCCAAAGAGTTTAGGAAATAGAGAGTTTGGGTCAACAACAGCTCTCCCTATCTGGTTAGATTTTGTAAAATCTAATTTGGATAATATACCCAAAGAGATTAGCCTACCTCCAGATGGTTTAGTTTCAATAAGGATAGACAAGAAGACAGGTCTTAGATCCGAACCAGGATCAAAAAATACAGTTTTTGAATTTTATTTACAAGAGTTTTCTTTGAAATAAGAAATATTATTTACTAGTTAATGACTTTATTAATAAATTTATCTGTTTGTCGATTCTTTCAGAAGGTTTTGTTTTAAATCCAGATCTTACAAATTGTTGAATAAGTCCTTCTGCCAGTGCTAAGAGCAAATTAGCTATAGCGGTTGAAGTTAAGGGTAATTTTTTCTTTGTTTTTTGCTCATAATTCTGAAGAAGTTGTTTGATTTGAATCTCAATTTTAGAGAAAATTTGTCCTATTCTTTCATCTAGAGAAGCCTCGCTCGATGAAAAAGCTTCTCTTGTAAGTATTCTAGCCATACCAGGATTTCTTTCGCTGAAGTTAATTATCATAATTATTACTTTCGATACTTTTAATAAAGGGTCATCTTCAGATGACTTTATGTCAGATATCAAGCTGAAGAGACTTTCCTCACAGAAATCAACTAAACCAGAGTAAATTTTTCTTTTACTTGGAAAATGTCTATATATTGCTGCTTCAGTAATTCCACATTCTTTAGCTAATAGAGATATTGTAATTTTCACTGGCCCTTTCTTTTCAAGCATCTTGGCTAAAGTTTGCATGATGTCTAGTTGCCTTGGCTTAATCTTTTCCATAGCTTACTTAGATGTAATTAGAGTACCAACCCCTTCTTTGGTTAGAACTTCCAATAAAACTGCATGCGGAAGTCTGCCATCTATAATATGAGAAGATTTAACACCTTTAGATATTGCTTCTACTGAGGCTAATAGTTTCGGTTTCATTCCCTTTCTAACTATACCACCTAATAAAATTGATTTAGCTTTCTTGGGAGTGATTTTTGTTAAGAGAGACCTATCTTCACCCTCAATTCCTTTAACATCAGTTAATAGAATGAGCTTTTCTGCTTTAAAGCACTCTGCTACCTTTGCAGCTACAAGGTCTGCATTTATATTTAAGAAAGTTTCTTTATTATCAAATCCTATAGGTGAAATAACTGGCACTATATTTTTTGCTAAAAGTTTTTTTATAGGATTCTTCTTTATCGACGACACCCTTCCCACTAATCCTAATTTAGGATTAACTTCATTGTCTATTCTTGAGGCTTTAATTACCCTTGAATTTTTGTGGGTTAGACTAAATGCCTTAACTCCATTTTTTTCTATTAAAGATACTATTTCTTTGTTTACTTTATTCGCAAGAACTTTCTTAATTATTTTCATGCTTTTAGCACTTGTAACTCTATTTCCAGAAATAAAAATTGATGAAATCCCCTCTCTTTTTAGTTCCTTATTAATTTGAGGTCCTCCTCCATGAATTACAATTGGTTTCATTCCTACTAATTTCATCAATGCTATGTCTTTGGCAAAACCATTTTTCAATTCTTTTTTTGACATTGCTGCACCACCATATTTAATAACTATAATTTTTCCACTAAATTTTTGTATGTATGGCAGCCCCTCGCTTAGAACAGAAGCTATTCTCTCTGCTTGATTCCTAGTAACACTCATATTTAAAAATCTGTTAAATTCGGGTCAATTTTATTTAATAATGTTTTGAATTTATTTTTAATTTCTTGAAGTCCTTCATCATTTTCAGCTTCAAATCTAAGAACTAAAACAGGAGAGGTATTTGAGGCTCTTAAAAGTCCCCATCCTTCTTTAAATTCTACTCTAATACCGTCAATATCTGTTATTTTGGATTCTTGAAAATTTGCAAGAGATTTAAACTTTTCAACAATAGAAAATTTTTCATTGTCTCCAACTTTTATATTTATTTCTGGTGTGGAGCTTAGATTTGGAAGCTGATTAAATATGTTTTTACCTAGAGGATTTTGAGAGATGATTTCCATCATTCGGGCTCCAGCATATATTGCATCGTCAAAACCCGGCCATCGGTCATTAAAAAAAATGTGCCCACTCATTTCACCACCTAAAGCAGCAGATACTTCTTTAATTTTTTCTTTAATAAAAGAATGACCTGTTCTGGACATAATAGGCACACCTCCATTATCTTTTATAATTTTTGGCAATAACTGGGAACACTTGACATCAAATACTATATTTGAAGATTTATTTTTTTTTAAAATACTTTGAGAAAATAATATCATTTGCATATCGGGATAAATAATTTTACCTTCAGAGCTAACTATTCCAAGCCTGTCACCATCACCATCAAATGCTAAACCCAGGTCAAGTGAGGAATCTATAACTTTTTTTATCAAGTCTTGCATATTTTCAGGATTTGATGGGTCAGGGTGATGGTTTGGGAAATTCCCGTCTAGATCACAGTATAATGCTTCAACCTCACACCCTAAATCCTTATAACACCTTTCTGCTATAACGCTGGTTGCTCCATTTCCACAGTCAATACCTATCTTTAGTTGTTTTGTTAAAGAAATATCTTTTATTAACTCTCTAGAGTATAAATTTATAGCCTCTTTACGTTCTTCCTCTTTTCCTTTTCCCTCTATAAACACCTTAGTTTCAACTTTCCTCTTAATTTCTTGAATAGATTCCCCAGAAAGAGTTTTATTGTTGATTACTATCTTGAATCCATTGTATTCTGATGGATTATGGCTACCAGTTATCATTACACCATTCTTAAGATTAAATTTGTAAACAGAAAAATATAGGATAGGTGTGGGAAGAATGCCGATGTTTATAACATTACACCCTGTGGACAAGATTCCTTGAGAAAGCCATTGATACATATCAGGACTTGAATTTCTGCCATCTCTGCCAATTATTATCGAATTATCTCCAAGTTCTAATACTCTTGAACCAAGAGCTTTACCCAACATGATTACAAGCTCCTCGCTTAGGTCCTTATAAGATAACCCTCTTACATCATAAGCTCTAAATATGTTTTTATTAAAATTCAATTTAAGATTTAGAAAAGAATCTCTAGATAAAGTTACCCACTTGGCTTTATTCTTAGACTCTTAGATATAGGCTTATAATAATAGTTTTTTTATAATAATTATAGGAGAAGAGTTTGAATCTATCAGAATTGCAAGGTCATATCTGGTTTAATGGAGAATTAGTTCCTTGGCAAAAAGCCCAGGTTCATGTCTTGACACATACTTTACATTACGGCCTAGGTGTTTTTGAAGGTGTGAGAGCATATGAGACCAAAAAAGGAACTGCAATTTTTAGACTTGAAGACCACACTAAGAGATTATTTAAATCAGCTGGAGCAGTGAATCTTGATATTCCCTATTCTATTTCAGATCTCAATTTAGCTCAAAAGGATGTAGTTAAGGTTAATAATCTTTCTGAATCATATATAAGGCCCATGTGTTTTTATGGACCTGAAGGCTTGGGTTTAAGAGCTGACAATCTGAAGGTTAATACAATTATAGCTGCATGGGAATGGCCCTCCTATATGGATCCTGAAGCTCAAGAAAAGGGTATAAAAGTTAAAGTTTCTAATTTCAAAAGACAAATAAATAACCCCATAGCATCTGCAAAGATCAACGGCAATTATGTGACTTCAATAGTAGCCCTTGAAAGTGTTATGAAAGAAGGTTTCGATGAAGCTTTAATGCTTGACACTAATAATTTTATCGCAGAAGGAAGTGGAGAAAACTTCTTTATGGTGCAAGGAGGAAAACTCTTCACTCCATTATTAGATGCTTGCTTAGATGGTATAACTAGACGAACTGTTATAGATCTAGCCAAAGAACTTAGCATAGAAATCGTGGAGAGAAATATTAAATTAGAGGAAGTGTTTGATTCAGAAGAGGCATTTCTTACTGGCACTGCTGCAGAAGTTGTACCTATAAGATCTCTGAATAATAAACCCATAGGTAATGGCATTAGAGGTCCTGTTACAGAGCTATTACAAAAGACTTACTTCGAACAAGTCAGAGGACAGAGAACTGTTAATGATCGATGGCATACTTTTTTAGATTAATAATAGTTTTTTACAATGAAAATCTTAATTATTGCACCTTCGTGGGTTGGGGATGCAGTTATATCTCAGAGCTTACTGAAGATTATGGTAGATAGGTATGCATCATCAACAATAGATGTTTTATCACCAGACTGGACATTGGATATATTTAAGAGAATGGAAGAAGTTTCAAAAAGTTTAATATTTCCATTCAAACACGGAGATATTAAATTAAGAGAGAGAGTTGATTTTGGAAAGAAACTTAAAGTAAAAAGTTATGATCAGGTAATAGTTTTACCCAATTCTTTAAAATCAGCCCTAGTTCCTTTTTTTGCAAACATACCCAAAAGAACAGGTTGGATTGGTGAAATGCGTTATTTTTTATTGAATGATATAAGGAAATTAGATAAGAAGATTTATCCAAGAATGGTAGACAGGTTTGTTGCTCTTGCTTTTCCTAAAAATAACTACTCAGAAAAGGAAGTTCCCTTTCCTCGTCTTATTGTCGATGAAAAGAATTTAGATAAGATTCTAAAAAAATATCATCTTAGAAAAGATATACCCTTACTAACATTATGTCCCGGAGCAGAATTTGGTCCCTCAAAGAGATGGCCGGCAGCTAATTTTTCTAAAGTTGCTGACCATTTCCTTGCTAAAAAATGGCAAATTTTATTACTGGGCTCTAAAAATGATATTTCTATAAGTAAAGAAGTAGCAATGGGTATGGCAAGTAAAGAAAAGAAATCTACTTATAATCTTACTGGTGAAACCAGTTTACTTGATGCTATTGATATTCTTTCTTACTCTAAACTTGTTCTTTCAAACGACTCGGGTCTTATGCATATAGCTTCCGCTGTAGGGGTAAATTTGGTTGCTCTTTATGGACCCTCTAGTCCTGAGTTCACTCCTCCGTTAACTAACAATGCTGTTATCCTAAGAAAGGCCAAAGGTTACCTTAAATTAAGACAAGGTTCGTTGCCAAGCGGCTATCATCAAAGTCTAGTTGACATTAAGCCAGAAGAAGTTATCGAGGTTTTGGAGTCCATAGAGTAGTAATTTGATTTCGAATAAAAAAATAGCCCTACTCTTATTTAATTATTTTCCTTATGGTGGCTTACAAAGAGATTTTCTCAGCGTCTCAGAAGAGCTCTTTAAAAGAGGATTCATTCTAAAAGTTTTTGTTGGTAGCTGGGAAGGTAAGAAGCCAAACTATTTAGATATACTGGAATTAGGTCACAAGGGTTTTACTAATCACTCAAAAAATAGAAACTATTTTAAAAAAACCTCATTTCTCCTAAAAGAATTTAATCCAGATCTAATATTTGGTTTTAATAAAATGCCTGAATTAGATCTTTATTTAGCTGCAGATACCTGTTTTAAAAAAAGAAGCAAGAATAAAAACTTTATTTATAAATTGCTACCCAAATACAAACTTTACATGGATTATGAAAATGCTGTATTTGGGAAAAAAAGCAAAACTAAGATTCTTTTACTTAACGAAAAGCAAAAAAGTGAATTCAGGAAAGAGTATGACTTGAAAGAACTCAGGATGAGTGTCATACCTCCTGGTTTGTCTGACAACTTAAAAGTAAATAAGAAAGAAAGAACAACAAAGGGGGATTTAGGTTTTAAATCGACTGACAAAATAATTTTATTTGTGGGGTCAGATTTTAAAAGAAAAGGATTAGATAGAGCTATTAAAGCCCTTTCATCCTGTTCCAATAAAAAAGATAAGTCATTATTTTTGTTAGTTGCAGGTCAGGATGATCCAAAGCATTTTTCTAATTTAGCTCATTCATCAGGAGTAAAAGATCAAGTTATTTATTTAGGTTCAAGAGATGATGTAGATGAATTAATGTTTTTTTCAGATTTACTTATTCATCCGGCTAGAGAAGAGGCTGCTGGTAATGTAATTCTAGAAGCTATGGTAAAAGAGCTTCCTGTTTTGACTTGTGAAGAAGCAGGTTTCTCTGAATATGTAGAAAGATATGAGGGTGGTATTGTAATTAAAAATGACTTTAATCAACAAAAATTGAATGCATCTCTAAAAACTTTAATTAATAAAGAAAAACTTTCTATTTACAAAAAAAATCTATCAAAATTTAAAGAAAATAATTATTTATTTTCAAGATTCGAATTTATAGCAGATCTCCTTGAGCGAGAGTTAAATGTATAAAATTGATTTTAAACAACAAGACCTACAAGATTTGTTTACTTTAAAAGATCCCTTTTCTTTTGCAGAAGAACTAGAAGGAAATATTTATAGAGAACACGCTAATCGTGTAACCAAAGAGTTTATTTTTAAAAATGAATCTTATTTTATTAAACTTCACAAGGGGGTTGGATGGAAAGAAATTTTTAAAAACTTATCTCAATTTAAGATCCCTGTAGTTAGTGCAAAAAGTGAGTGGAAAGCTCTAATGAAACTTAAATCTATAGATATAAAGTGTCCAGAGCCTGTTGCTTTTGCAATTAAGGGAATTAATCCAGCCAATCAGACTTCATTTCTAATAACTAAATCTTTGGTAAAGACCTGTTCCTTAGAAGAACTTTTTTTAAGTAAAAATGAAGAAAAAGTTGACACTAAAAAGAAAAAGAAAATATTAGAAGAGGTAGCGAGAATTTGCAGAAAGATACATATAAATGGGATAAATCACAGAGATCTTTATCTTTGTCATTTTCTTATAAATAAAAATTTAGAAAAAGTAAGAAATAACATTTATCTAATAGATCTTCATAGAGCCCAGATTAGAAGATATGTACCTAAAAGGTGGGCTATAAAAGACATAGGGGGTTTATATCATTCGGCTTTAGATATGGGGCTTTCTGAGACTTCTTGTTATAGATTTTTAAAACTATATTTCAATCTTCCTTTTAGAGAACTTATTTTAAAAAAGAGAAGGTTTATTGAAGCTTCAAGGAGAAGGTCTTTTTCAATGTATATGAAACCCATTCTTAAGAAAATTGACCCACGAAGAATTTCAGAGAATTCTGCGGATGATGATTACTTAAGTGTAAAAGAAAAGAACTATAGATGGATTGCCAAGAAGGAATTTCTTAATGATGAAACATCCAAGATTTTTCAAGATCCAGATCGTTATATGAGGAAAGGAGAAGTCATAAAGAAGGAGGCTGGACACTTCATTGTTTTGTTAAGAATTGATAAGAACTTTTCTTTGATAATAAAAAAATATCAAATTAAAAGTACTTTGCACTTCTTAAGAAAATTCTTTTTAAGAAGTAGGGCTAATATGTCCTGGTTGGCGTCACATTGGCTCAACTTGGTGGGAATACAGACAGTTAATCATATTGGAATTATTGAGAGATTCAATGCCTTGGGTTTAAAGGACTCATATTTAATAACTGAACAGAATCTTGGTATTAGAATGGATAAAATTAATTTTGATAAGAGGTCTGCTACACTTATAGCTAATAGGTTTGCTGCCTTTTACAAGAGATTGGCTTGGATAGATTTTAGTCATGGTGATGCTAAAAGTTCTAATTTTATTTTACAGAATGATACGTTGTTGGTTTTCGATTTAGATATTTCAAGAAAGAGGTTTTTCAAATATATTTTTAAAAGAAAAATACTAAAAGATGTTCGAAGAACCTTAAAGAGTTTTAATAAAAACAAGACAATTGAGAAATTACTAGTAAAAAGACTATCATAAGTTTTTCTTTAAAATTATGAGAATAGGTTTATTGAGTTATAGGAGTAATCCTTTTTCAGGAGGACAGGGGATTTATATAAAACATCTAAGTGAGGCTTTAAAGGACCTAGGACATGATGTTGATGTAATTTCAGGACCTCCTTATCCTCCACTCAGAAAGGATATAAACTTAATTAAGATACCGAGTCTAGATTTATTTTCTGAGGAAAACAGGTTAAGAACTTTTAAAACTAAATATTTTATTAATTTAACAGATCTTACTGAATGGTTTGGTATTTTAACTGGAGGATTTCCTGAGCCTTATACTTTTGGGAAAAGAGTTAAAATTTATCTAGAAAAAAGAAAAGATTCATATGATATTCTTCATGATAATCAATCTTTAAGTTACTCCATGCTAAAATTACAAGAGGATTTTCCTCTAGTTTCTACTATTCACCACCCCATTACCAAGGATCATAGACTTGAACTAGAAAATTCAAAAAATTGGAAGGAGAAACTTTCTTCAAACAGATGGCATTCCTTTTTAAAGATGCAGAAGTTTGTTGCTCCTAGATTGAAGAAGATAATCTGTCCGTCAAACCAATCAAGGGAAGATGTAATAGATGAATTTGGGGTTAATCCAGATAGGGTCGAAGTAATTCCTAATGGAATAGATTTAAAAACTTTTAAAGTTAATAAATTAGTAGAAAAAATCCCTCATAGAATTGTCACAACTGCAAGTGCAGATATTCCTCTTAAAGGTTTAAGATATCTTATTGATGCCCTAAATAATGTAATAAAAATATTCCCCCTATCCACCCTTGCTGTTATAGGGAAGGCAAAAGAAGAGGGTGAAATTCAAAGGCAAATAGATAGATTAAATCTAGGAGAGAAAATATCTTTTTATTCTGATTTGAGTGAATCTGAAATAGTAAAT
The DNA here is from genome assembly GCA_964635015.1 of uncultured Gammaproteobacteria bacterium. GTDB lineage: Bacteria > Pseudomonadota > Gammaproteobacteria > Magnimaribacterales > Magnimaribacteraceae > CAJWPI01. Next base: position 13,872 of record CAZWMS010000031.1, read on the forward strand.
TTGTATTCAAGTTCACAACTTGCTGTTATTCCATCACTATATGAAGGTTTTGGTTTTGGAGCAGGAGAAGCTATGGCTTGTGGAGTGCCTTTGATTTCAACACATTCTGGGGGTCTGAAAGAAGTGGTTGGAGAGGCAGCTGTAGAAGTAAAACCAGGAGACTCAGATGATTTAACTACTGCTATCTTAGATTTATTTTCTAACCCAGATAAGAGAGATTATTTTTCTAAGATTGGAAGAAAAAGGATAGAGGATAGGTTTCAATGGAATAAGGCCGCCAAAGAATACATAAAAATTTATGAAGAAATAGCCGATAAATTTCCTAATTAGAAAGATGCAGACTATAAAACTTAATAAATTAAATTTAAAGCCGCTCGACACAGTTTTAGATATTGGATGTGGAGAAGGAAGACACTCTATAGCACTTTTTGTTGATAATTATGCCCATACAGTTGGGATTGATTTATCTTTAAAAGATTTAAAGATAGCAAAAGAAAGGCTTAAAGATTTCGAAATTCCTAAAGATAATAAGGCAAATTGTTATTTTGGAGTAGGAGACATATGTTATCTTCCTTTTGGTGACAATTCCTATTCCTCAGTGGTGTGTTCAGAGGTATTAGAGCATTTAGACAAACCTAATAGAGGCTTGGAGGAGTTAATTAGGGTTCTAAAACCAGAGGGAATATTAGCTGTAAGCGTCCCAAGATTTTTCCCTGAATGGATTTGTTGGAAATTAAGTGAAGGCTATCAAAAGACCCCAGGAGGTCATGTAAGAATTTTTAAACACAGTGAACTTAAGCGAATCTTTCTTGAAAGGGGATTAATTTATGAAGATTTTCACTGGGCTCACGCCCTCCACTCTCCTTATTGGTGGTTAAAATGTCTTTTTTGGAAAAAGAAGAAAGAACCTTGGGTTCTTAAAATGTATCACAAATTCTTAATTTGGGACTTAATGAAGAAACCTATTTTAACTAAAGTATTAGAATTTCTATTCCAACCTCTTATTGGAAAAAGTTTAGTAATGTATTTCAGGAAACCTAAATGAAGGATCAAAGTAAATTAGAATTTTATAAGGATTCTATTGACTATATTCTTGAAGTTCAACTTGAAGATGGGTCTATCCCTTGGGAGCACCACGCAAAATTAGATCCTTGGGATCATGTAGAATGTGCTATGGCTTTAACGGTTGCAGGAGAAATAGAAGCAGCAAAAAAAGCGTTTGAATGGATGCAGCTAAATCAAGAACCAACAGGTGGATGGTTCTCAGAGTATAAGTCTAGTTCTCCTTCTAAAAGAAGAATAGAAACTAACTTTTCTGCTTATATATGTGTAGGAATTTGGCATTTTTATTTAGTCACTAAAGACAAAGATTTTTTAGAACAATATTTCCCTGTTTTAGACAGAGCCATGGAATTTGTAACCTCTATGCAGAGCGATGAAGGTGATATTATTTGGGCTCTAGATGAACAAGGCTCTAAGTTGGATGACTCTTTAGTTACTGGGTGTAGTTCTATTTATAAAAGCCTTGAATGTTTTTTTGCTATTCAAAGACTATTAAATAAAGATTCAGATAATATAAAAGAAGTTATGAATACCTTAAAAATTTCGATCTTAGATAAACCAGAAAGATTTGATAGGGGTTGGAAAAGTAAAGACAGGTATAGCATGGATTGGTATTACCCAATTCTTTGTGGGGTAAGGTCAGGAAATTCCGCTACAGAAACTTTCAGAAGAAGAGAAGAAGAATTTATTGTTGAGGGCCTAGGGTGTAAATGTGTTTTGGAGGAGCCCTGGGTTACAGTGGCTGAAAGTTCAGAATTAGCTATGGCCTTAGTTTCTTCTGGTAATCTAAATAGAGCTGAAGAGATCTTTTCCTGGCTGCATCAATGGAAAGACCCTCAGGATAACCTTTATTGGACTGGGTATGTTTATCCTGACAAAGCCTTTTGGCCAGTTGAGAAAACAACTTGGACAGCAGCTGCAGTGCTGCTGGCTGCAGATGCTTTATATGAATTCACTGATGCAAGTGCATTATTTATAAAAGATTGGAGCGAATAAAATGGGAAAATTAAAAGGACCAAAAAACATACATCATCTTGCTTTCCTTTGCAGGGATGCAGAACAAACTAGATGGTTTTATGAAGACATTATGGGGTTTAAGCTTGTTGCAGCCCTTGATTTTGAATCTTCTCCTGGGTCTGGCGAACCTTTAGAGTATATGCACCTATTCTTTGAGATGGGGAATGGTGATCATGTAGCTTTTTTTGACATTCCAGACGAGGTTGACGAAGAGAAATTCAATTTTAAAAAAGGCTTTGATCAACACATAGCTTTTGAAGTGGATACTTTGGAGGAATTAGATGCTTGGAAAGAATACTTAAATAAAGAAATAGGTTGGGTCTCTGATCCCATCAATCATGGTTTTGTCCACTCTATTTATTTTTATGATCCAAACGGTTTGGCTTTAGAAATTACCTCCCGAGACAAAGAGTATGACCATATTATGGAAAAGGATGGAGAGGAAGCGCATAAAAACCTAAAGCAATGGACTGAAAGAACCAGACTTAAGAAGGAATCAAGGGTTGGGTCAGAAAAACTGAATGAAAGAACAGTGGATACAAAAGAGTTACTGAAGAGACTAAAGATCTCTGGGGCGATATGACCGAAGTAGGTAGTTACGAAAGGAAACCTATCGCCATTATTTACGAGGAAAAATCAGCTTATAAAGATACCTATGCCGGTGCTGAAGACATTGTTTTTTTAGAGGCCCATCACTTAATTCCTGCAGAACCAAAGACTGACTCGGTTGTTTTATTTATGCATCCCGCAGGAGCAGGAGGTGCCTATTTACCTATGCCTACTGCATTAGCTAAAAGGGGTATTCCGGTAATTTATTCCAACAGCAGATACCGTGGAGTAGATAGCGGTTTAATCATGGAAAAGGTAGTGTTGGATTTGGGAGCCTGTGTGAGAGAAGCCAAAGAAAAACTTGGGTATAAAAAGGTTATTTTAGGAGGTTGGAGTGGAGGCGGTTCGCTTTCTTTGTTTTATCAATCCCAAGCAGAGAAGCCAACCTTAAAAAGCACTCCGGCAGGAGATCCTCCCGACCTGACCACTGCCGGACTTCTTCCTTGCGATGCCGTGATGT
>CAZWMS010000032.1:0-16704 GCA_964635015.1 uncultured Gammaproteobacteria bacterium
AAGAGATAGAATCTCCACCAGGAGGGATTTTAGATCAGTGGATGCAACAAGTACCTCTTAATAGGGCAGGAGAACCAGACGAACTATTTCAGGTGGTAGCTTTCCTAGCATCTGACAATGCTGGGTATATAAGTGGTCAATCTATTCCAGTAGATGGTGGCTACTCAGCTTAAACTTGAAGCTGAATGAATTTCCTCAACAAAAAAGTTTTAATCATAGGTGGAAGCAGTGGCATCGGTAGAGGTATTGCCAATTGTTTCCTAAATCTTGAGGCTGAAGTTTGTATAACTGGTACAAAAGCATCACTATCCAAATATGATGTTGATGATCCAGTTTCTGAAAAATGTAATTATTTCCAGCTTAACTTGCTTAAAGACAGTGCTCTTGATAATTTTATTCTACCTTTTGAAACATTAAATGTTCTGATATGTTCGCAAGGCACTGTTAAATATGGACGCAAGGAGTTTGAATTGGAAGTATTTCGCGAGGTTTTAGATGTAAATCTAGCTTCTATGATGGCTTGTTGCCAGAAGTTTAAGCCTCTATTAGAAGAAAGTATTGGAAATATCATAATGTTGGGATCAGGAGCTAGTTATAGAGCGGTTAAGGGAAATCCTGCCTATTCGGCTTCCAAAGGAGGAATTCTTACTTTAATAAAAACTTTAGCTGATGCTTGGGCAGAAAAAGGGATTAGAGTGAATGGGCTAGCACCAGGGTTTGTTGCAACAAAACTTACTGAGATTACTTTCAATCATAAAGAAAGGTACCAATCTTCTTTAAAAAGCATACCAATGGGAAGGTGGGGTAATCCAGAAGAAATTGGTGATGCTGCTTGTTTTTTAGCAAGTGAAAAGGCTAGCTATATCACAGGTCAAATGATTACAGTAGACGGAGGTTTAGGTTTATCATAGTTTTTTTTAATGATGGAGTTGATATGAGTTCAAAAGAAAATCAGATAGTTATTCAACATCAAAAGGATCTATTAGAAGTATTTGGTTCTGTTGTGGATGAAAGAATAGGCATGAAGCACTCTCGTTATGTTATAGATGATTATTTTAATGCCGATGAATCTATAAGACCTTGTTGTGCTGCAGTTCCTGTTAGTGCAGAGGGTATATACGGTCTCTGGTTGGCAGCTGAAGGAGCCGACCCTAATAAGCGTATTCTTTATTTACATGGAGGAGGCTATATCTTGGGGTCCTTAAGAGGTTATCAAAGCTTAGGCAGTCATCTTTCAAGTGCTACCGGAGCAAGTGTACTACTAATAGATTATCGTTTGGCTCCTGAAGATAAATTTCCGGCCTGTATTGAGGATGTTAAGACTGCATTTAACTGGATGTCAGAAAACGGACCTGGTGGTGTCGGTTCTGCTGATAAAACTTATATAGCCGGCGACTCTGCAGGGGGTGGTTTAAGTTTAGCTTCTACCTTAGCTATGAGAGATGAGGGGCTGTCTCTTCCAGATGGAGTAATTGCTTTGTCTCCTTGGACCGAACTTGATCCTACCTCAACTTCTTTTGAAGAAAACAATGAAACTGATCCATTCTTATCTAGGGAAGGAATCACGGGAATGGCTGATGCTTATGTAAATTCACCAGAAGAAAAGATAAACCCTCTAGCTTCACCTTTGTTTGCATCTTTTAAAAACTTTCCTAACTTATTAATACAAGTCGGAAGTAGAGAAATGTTACTTGATGATTCAAAAAGAGTTGCACAGAAAGCGAAAGAAGAAGGATGTCAAGTTGACTTGCAAGTCTGGGAGGATATGGTTCATGTTTGGCAGGGATATGCACCTTTTTTGCCCGAAGCTTTAGAAGCATTGGAATCCATAGGAAATTTCGTCAATGGGGATTAATATTTGAAATGTTTAAAGAATGGATAGTCTATTAAGTTTCATTACTTTAACATCCTTATCACTGTTAATTACATTAGGGGTTGTTTTGTAATTCAAATACGTATACAGCATTTCCACCTTCCGGTTGATATATATCTGGGCTTACTACAGAACTCATGGCACGAAAAACGCCTAATCCAGTTTGAACTGCAATAAATTGTTTTCCATTCACCCCATATGTAATAGGGAATCCGTGTAGAGCAGATCCTAGAGTTGTATCCCATAAAAGTTTTCCTGTTTTAGTGTCAAAAGCCATAAATTTTCTATCTAAGTCCCCTATAAATGTTAAACCCCCAGATGTAGTTAAAGATCCAGTTAAAAACATAGCATTTTGTTCATATTGCCAAATCTTTTCCATATTTTTTATGTCTATTGTTACTAGTTTACCCACCTTGCCATTTGTATTATCCATTTTATAGCTTCTAGAATTTCCACCATATCCACCACCGCCTTCTTTACGCTCAACATATCTTCCGATCATATCGGAACACAGCTGATGAATGGGTATAACCATTAGATGGCTTTCTGGGTCGTAAGATACAGCTTGCCAATTGTGTCCGCCATATATTCCTGGGCAAGCAGAAAATGGCGTATCAATTTTTGAGAATAAAATATCGTCTCTGTAGAATACCTTGCCCATCTTTCTATCAACTTTTTTGTAAATATTCTGATTAATTGTTTCCTTTAGGTCTATAAAGTTTCCTTTTTCTCTGTCGAGCTTCCAAAGAATGCCATCCTTACCTATTGTTAGTAATAATTTTTTGTCATCAATATCTACTAAGATTCTCTCGAAACCAACTTCCATGTCTATAGTTTCTCCTTGGATATGCTGAAAAAACCATAGTATTTTGCCTGTTTGGGGATCCATAGCTAAGGTTGAGTTTGTATATAGAGCCTTTTCGTTTGGTGACATCCCCCTACTTGCAGCAACCCATGGTTTGGCTTGCGATGTGCCAATGTAAAAAATATTAAGTTCAGGATCATAACTTCCAGCTATCCATGTATCTGACCCTGCTCGAAATATATCAGGAGTGTTTCCCCATGAAGAGCCATTAATATCTCCAGAAAGCGCAATCGTAGATGTTCTCCATATCTCTTTCCCTGAATCTGGGTCATGTCCTGTTATGAAACAACCAGCTTCAATATATCTTTCGCACCCATTAATACCAGAAATAACTACTCCATTTGCAATAATTGGACCACTAGAATGTGTGTATCCATCTTTATAGTCAGCTTTTACATTCTTCCACAAAAGCTTCCCTGTTCTTATATCAAGGGCTATTAATGCGGCGTCATAAGTTGCCATATAAACTTTGTCTTTATATATGGCTATATTTTTTGTTGGTCCCCCTAAAAGCATCGAATCTTTTGGATAAGGATATTTATATTCCCATATAAGTTTTCCATTTGCTGCATTTATTGCCTGGATCATATTCCCTGGATGTGTAAGGAACATAACACCTTGAGATACAAGCGGAGTTCCTTGGTTGCTCCCTTCATTCATGGTCAGAGACCAGGATAGTGTCAATTTTTGAACATTGTCCTTATTAATTTGTTCTAAAGGGCTATATCCAAATCCTAAAGGAGTCCTCCTCCATGAGGTCCAATCATTTTCTACTGGGTAGTTTATATCTTTGTCACTAATATCTTTGAAATTCTTAATAACCCTATTCTCAAAGAGTGACTTTCTTTCTTCGGGCTTGTCAACAGTACTGGGGTCACTAAAAACAACCCAATCTTGATTGTTATCACTTTCTTTATTATTGAAATTCAAAATGTAACTAGTTATGTTTGAATAATCTTCTTTTTGTATAACTCCAATTTTTCCAGGCGGCATTGTTGATATTGTTACTTGATAAAGTTTTTTTTCATTTTGTCCTAGATTCTTAAAGAAATTCTCGTCAGATAAACTTGATCCATGAGCGGTTCCTTGAAGTTTAAAACCATGACATTCAGCACAATATTTTTCATAGCTGATCTTTCCATGCTCTATATCAGAATCATTGAGCATGGGTTCTGTGAATGCGCTGTTGTGAAGAATAGCCATTAGAAGAGATATATAAAAGACTTTAATTTTTGTATCCTCCTACTTAAATTAATAAGCAATGTTGACAGTACAGTTAACCAAATAACGATTATAAACAACCCTACTGTAACAGAGGTTAAAAAATTTTTTGGTAAACTTGATATTTTCTTTAACATGAGCTTTTACTGACAAATCGTGAATGGTTTCTTTTAAAATAGCCTTCATGTCTTGCTTTTAGAGTAGTTAAGAAGGGTGTAAACAGTTCCAATTTTTAACCAGAAGCTAGACAACTCGTTCAGATTTGTATAATGCTCATATCTGAAGCAATTAAAGTTTTGTTTGTTAGAGATAAAAATAGAAATGAATAATTCAATATCATTAATAGGCATGGCAGGGGCGGGTAAATCCTCTATAGGGAAAAAATTAGCTAAACTTTTGAAGTTTAACTTTGTAGATAGCGACTCACTGATTGAAAAAAAACGTGGTGAATCTTTGAAGGATATTCTTAATAAAAAAGGGAATATAAAATTCAAAGAAATTGAAGAAAGTACTTTGCTTTCAGTTGAATTTAAACAAATAGTCTTAGCCACTGGAGGTAGTGCAGTGTTTTCTGATACTGCTATGGATCACATTAAAGAAAATTCTATTGTGATATATCTTGAAGTATCCTATGAAAATATATTAGCTCGCATATCAAATTTTTCTGAAAGAGGCCTACTTAAAAGATCAAACCAAACTATTCAAGAGACTTACAAAGAGAGAGAAGAACTGTATCATCAATATGCTGATTATATTGTTCAAAACAATGAGGAAATTGATTCTTGTTTAAACAAAATAGTCGCTTTAATTAAACAAGTTTAAGGAATCATCCATATCTAAGATGCAATATCTAAATAGTTTTTTGAAGGAAAAGGAATTTAGGGTATAGGCGGTTCCAATTTTTAACCAAAAGCTCTACCACCTAGTTATATTGAATTTTCCTTAAATCTGTTAAATTAGAATGATGAAAAGATTACTGATAATTCTTAGTCTCTTTATAGCTGACGAGGGATTTGCAAACTCAGAGGATGAAGAAAATCTTTTCAATCGCAAAGCTATAGAATACCAGAAAGCAGATCAATTAATTGGATGGATTGATTCTAGAAGCAAGCAAAATTTAAACGGGACTTGGCATTACATCGTTGACCCAATGGACAATGGGTTGCCTGAATCTATTTTTGGTGGTTTCCCTAAAAATAAGATACAGAAAGACGGCATGGAGTTAATTGAATATAACTTTGAAAAAGCTAAGCAATTACAAGTCCCAGGGGCATGGAATTCTCAAGACGAAAAGCTTTTTTTCTATAGAGGATCAGTTTGGCTTTACAAAAAATTTACATTTACTCATAAAAGTAAATCTTTAACCCATTTGTATTTTGGTGGCAGCAATTTTAGAACCAAGGTCTTTTTGAATGGCCATTCAGTGGGAGAATTTATTGGTGGTTATGTTCCTTTTAATTTTGAGGTAAGTAATTATCTTGTAGAAGGGGATAATTTTCTTATTGTTCAAGTAAATAATTTGTTAAATAAATCCACAATACCTACTCAAAGGACTGACTGGTGGCCATATGGTGGTTTAATAGATGATGTTTATCTCATTTCCACACCAAGCAAATTCATAAATAATGTTTTCTTGCAGTTAGTAAATTATGAGAGAGGTATAGTTGAAGTTAAAGCCCAAGGATCATCTAATCAAGGAGGAGATACACTTAAAGTATCAATTCCAGAACTAGGTTTTATTAAATCTTTTAAATTTAATCAAGATAGTTATATATCTGATAGTTTTAACATTAACCCAAAACTATGGACTCCTGAGGAACCAAAGCTTTATAAGGTTATTGTTTCAACTCAACATGACTCTATCTCAGAAAGTATTGGTTTTAGAACTATAAAAACTGAAGGAAAGAAAATATTACTTAATGGAAAACCTATTAAATTTAAAGGTATTTCAATGCATTCAGAACCGATTGGAATACCTGGACCAGCTTTTTCATCAGATCATTTTAAAGTTCTCCTTGAAACCGCTAAAAGTTTAAATACAAATTTCGTAAGAGCAGCCCACTACCCACATTCCAGACAACTTGCAAAAGTAGCTGATTCCCTAGGGTTAATGCTATGGGAAGAAGTTCCTATTTACTGGAATATTGATTGGAACAATCCTGAAACTTTAGACATGGCCCTTAGTCAGGTTAAAAGGCTGATACAACGCGATTGGAATAGAAGCTCAGTAGTAGTTTGGTCTGTGGCTAATGAAACTCCTTTCTCAACTTCAAGAATGAACTTCCTAGAAGAAGTGATTAGTAAGGTAAGAAACCTAGATAGTTCGCGACTTACAACTGCCGCTTTGCTGTCAGGGGATAGAGGAGAATTACAAGAGCTGATTCTTGCCCTGTGTAGTTTAGGAGTAAATTCTCCTGAAGTTAGCGATAATGAAAAGATGATCTTCAAAGCATTTCTTAAAGAGGATGGATTAGATCCAAAAACCAAAGTTAAATTTAAGATAGAAGTTAATGATCCTCTAGGGGAACTAGTAGATTTGATCTCATATAACGAGTACTTCGGGTGGTATTACTCATTAGTCTTTGCAGATCAATTAAAGGTCAAAGAAAGCACTTTAAGAAAACTCATGTTTGACCTTATACCAGCCATTGAAATTACATCAGCTTTTGACAAACCCATTCATATCTCCGAATTTGGTGCAGGTGCTAAATTTGGTTTGCATAATGAAGGCAAGATTTGGTCTGAGGAATATCAAGAGCTAGTTTACAAAGCTCAATTGAAAATGATTTCAAAAAATTCTCAGATTCAAGGGGTGACACCTTGGATTCTCAAAGATTTTAGGGCTATGTTAAGGCCATTAGCTGGTATTCAAGATTTTTATAATCGTAAAGGATTAGTAGATGAGAAGGGTAACAAAAAATTAGCATTCAATACCTTAAAAGTTTTTTATACTGAAGAATGGGATGAATAGCAACTTTAATGAAAGAGATAAATAAAAAGGCAATAATCAATCCCATTACATTGCTAATTCTTATGTCTATAGCAATGCCAGTGGCTTTTAATGTCTGGTCCGCAATGTTAAACAACTTTGTAGTAGAAAAGGCTGCTTTTACTGGCGTGGAGATTGGTATTCTACAAAGTCTTAGGGAAGTTCCAGGATTTTTATCTTTTACCGCCGTTTTTGTCATTCTTATTATTAGAGAACAGATTTTTGCAGTTTTTGCTCTGGCTCTGTTGGGGCTGGGGGTCTCTATGACCGGGTTCTTTCCTTCTTCTTATGGTTTGTATTTCACAACTATTGTTATGAGTACTGGTTTTCATTATTTTGAAGCCGTAAAGCAGTCCTTGAGCTTGCAATGGTTATCAAAAGAGGAAGCTCCGAAGATCTTAGGAAAACTTATAGCCGTCGGTTCTCTAACCTCTTTATTGGTCTATGGTTCTCTGTGGATCTTATTGGAAGTTTTTGAAATACCTTATTTTATAAATTTTGTTATAGCAGGTGGCATTTGTATTGTGTTGGCTTTTGTGATGTTCATAGGGTTCCCAGTGTTTCCTTCTAAAGTACCGCAAAACAAGAACTTAGTACTTAGGAAACGCTATTGGCTATTTTATGTACTCACTTTTTTATCTGGTGCCAGAAGACAAATATTTGTGGTTTTTGCAGCTTTTCTGATGGTTGAAAAGTTTGGTTATAGTGCTGCAGAAGTTACTTTACTGTTTCTAATTAATTATGCATTCAATTGGAGTTTTGCTGAAAGAATTGGTGAGCTTATTGGTAGATTTGGTGAAAGAAGAGCACTTACTTTTGAATATATTGGCCTAATAATTGTTTTTATTGCATACGGTCTTGTTCAAAACGCTACGTTAGCTGCCTTTCTTTATATTTTAGATCATATGTTCTTTGCCATGGCTATTGCAATTAGTACTTATTTTCAGAAGATAGCTGATCCACGAGACATAGCTAGCAGTGCAGGAGTTTCTTTTACTATCAACCATATATCAGCTGTAGCTATACCTGCAGTTTTAGGAGTGGTATGGATATCGTCACATGCTTTGGTGTTCTATATTGGAGCTTTATTTGCCCTGCTGTCTTTAATCTCAGCTCAATTTATTCCTAAAGTACCCTTTCCAGGACATGAAACAAGATTTTTTGATACAAAAAAATTAATAACTTAAGACAAGTAGACCTTTCATTTTTTAAATAAATTAATAAGATCCTTATCTTTTGTTTTTAGAAGTCTATCAACCCAACCATGAAAAACTTGCCCTCCTTCTTCATTTCTTCCAAATAATACTGATTTCATCTTACCTGTTTTAAGTCCTTTTTGGAGCTTGAGTCCAGTAGCATAATCTTCTTCTTTTACCACATATTTAAGAAAATCAAATTGCTTTTTAGCCTCTTCTCTCTGTTCTTTATCTGGTTCTTTTTCCATCAAATAATATTGCACAGTATAAGACTCTTCAGGGTTTTCTCCGGGTAATAGTTGGGATAGCAAAACACTTCTCCCTCCACCATTAAATGAGGCAATAGAAACGTGTGGAAATATAGTCCAGACACCAGTCATTAGGACTTCTGTGGGAACTTCTTTTATCGGTAATTTATTATAATCAATCCCTTTCCCTTCAAAATCATCTTGAGAGGATAGACGAGATGGAGAGATAACTCTTTGATGCGGTCCCCAAGCATAAAACATTGCTTTATTTGAGATTTCAGTCCCAAACGTTTCACTATGTAATACTGGAAGATGATAAAGATCTAGGTAGCCATCATAAGCTACTTTCCAGTTTGGTCCTTTTAAAGTTCTTGTATCAAATATGTACCAATCTTCAAAATTAAAATGGGCCAGCATTTTGTCATATCCTGAAAGAAAATTATCTATAGGAAGTTTTGACTTGTGATCTAAAGTTACCCAGATAATTCCAGCTCTTTCTTCTATAGGTAGTTTAATAAGACCATTGCATTCTTTATCTAAATTTCCAAAATTATCATTGTCAGAAATTCCAATCAGATCACCATTTTCATTGTAAGCCCAACCATGATAAGGGCATCTAAAGTGATTAGAATTCCCATAACCAGTTTCTACTAATGCTGCTCCTTTGTGTTGGCAGATATTTAAGAATGCATTTAATTCTCCTTGAGAATTTCTATTGATAATTACGGGCATTCCTACTACTTCTAGAGCTTTATAATCATTTGGGTTTTTTAACTCTTTAGAAATTCCTAACACCAGAGGAAGTCGCTGAAAGATTTTTTTAATCTCAGTAAGCCATCTATTACGATCATAATAATCAGAAGCTGGAATCTGTAAAATTTTATTAGCTAACTTTATTGTGCCATCTTCAGCATGCTGCCTATTAATCTTGGCCATTTCTTCTAGTTTCTTTCTACTCATAATTTCTTTCTAACTTAGCTATACAACCATTTTATATATTAAAAAATAAATACTTCATGAAAAGAATAATTTCATGATAGATTAAGTCAACTTAAAAAATATTTAAAGGAAATGAATTTGAGAGGGGAGTACGATGTAATCGTGGTTGGAAGCGGTGCTGGTGGCATGTTGGCAGCTATCGCAGCTAAGTCAAGTGGGTCTGAGGTTGTCATATTGGAGAAGGAACATTTAGTTGGAGGGACAACTGGAGTATCGGGTGGCATTATATGGTCGCCTATGAATCATCACATGCAGGCTTTAAATATAAAAGATAGTAAAAGAATGGCAATGGACTATTTTTTATCTCTTTCGCAGGGAGAAATAGATCCTTCCATACTAGAAGTTTTTGTTTCTAAATCTTCAGAAGCAATTAAATTTATGGAAAAAAATTCTCAGGTAAGTTTGAAAGTATTAAAAGGGTATCCAGACTATTATTTAGATAAGCCTGGAGCCATTAAAGGCGGGGGCAGAGCTTTGGACAACGAATTATTCAGCTTTAATGAATTAGGTGTTTGGAAAGACAAAGTACGAAGCAATGGGATGCCTATACCCATGACTTTATCAGAGACTCCCTTAGGAGGAGGCACTGGTCAGATTAGTGAAGCTCAGATGAATGATAGATTGTCACAAGATTCTCGTGGAATGGGACAAGCTCTGGTTGGAGGTCTCCTTAAAGGTTGTTTAGATGTCGGAATTGAACCATTTCTAGAGTCAAAAGTTATTAAGCTTTTATCTAGTGAAGAAGGAGTTAAAGGAGTTGAAGTCTTTTATAAAGAAGAAAGAATAGATATTTTATGTAAAAGGGGAGTGATACTTGCAACCGGAGGATTTGAATGGAATAAAGAATTAGTATCTTCTTTTCTTCGTGGACCTATGACTCATCCTGCTTCGCCTCCCGGAAATACTGGAGACGGAATTATAATGGGGCAAGAAGTAGGAGGCTCTTTAGGTAATATGACTAACGCTTGGTGGACTCCTGTCTTATCTATTCCTGGTGAGAATTGGGAAGAAGGAAGTCAAAAATCTTCTCCAGTCCTTATAGAGAGGACGCTTCCTCATTCAATAATGATAAATCAAAAAGGTAATAGATTTTGTAACGAAGCAACTAATTATTCAGCTCTTGCTGGAGCTTTTCATTATTTTGACCCAAACACTTATTCCTACAGCAATGTTCCAGCTTGGCTTGTTTTTGATGCAACTTACCGGAGTAGATATGCCATAGGGTCTTCTCAACCAAATACTCCAACCCCAGACTGGATTGTAGAAGCTCCTTCTTTAGAAGAGCTGGCCATTAAATTAGGTGTAAATACCCAAAACTTATTAGGAACAGTATCTAGATTTAATAAGTACGTCTTAAGTGGGAACGATGTTGAATTTTTAAGAGGAAAAAGCAATTATGATTCTTTCTATGGCGATAGGAGCTTACCAGGAGTTAAAGCAACTTTGGGAGAACTAAAAAAATCTCCATTTTATGCTGTAGAAATTCAAATGGGTTGTCTTGGAACGAATGGTGGACTCAAAACTAATCAATATGGACAAGTTATTTCTGTTCGGAATAAAGTTATAGAAGGTTTGTATGCAGTTGGTAATGTGATGTCAGGAGTAACTGGATCAGTTTACGCTGGTGCAGGCGGAACTCTAGGCCCAGTTCTCACTTTTGGTTATCTTGCTGGGAAGCATTGTTCTCTTTCAAATATAGAAAGTAAAATCTGAGTAAAAATATGAATGTATTAGATAAATTTAGAATAGATGGTTTAATTGCTGTTGTTACTGGTGCAGGTAAAGGAATAGGAAGAGGAATTGCTATAGCTCTTGCGGAAGCAGGAGCTGACATTGCAATTGCTTCAAGAAATGAGAAGGATTTAAGAGAAACAGAAAGTTTAATTACCTCCATTGGAAAAAAATGTTTGGTTGTACCTACAGATGTAACAAAAAAAGAGCAATTAGAAAATCTTGGTGTACAAACCATTAAAGAATTTGGCATGCTAAATATTTGGGTGAATAATGCTGGAGGTCTTCCTGATGCGATTCCTAGATATATGACAAAGACATCAGAAGAACAATTCGATGCACAAATGGATCTAAACCTTAAGGCAGTTTGGTCGGGATGTGTAATTGCAGCAAAACATATGCAAGAAAAAGGTGGGTCAATAGTCAATGTTTCTTCTGGAACATCAAAAAATATGAAAGCTAATATTAAAAACGGTCCTTACGGAGCAGCCAAGGCTGCTGTGAATAGCCTTACTGCATCATTTTCTTTAGAGCTCGCACCAAAAATTAGAGTAAATGCCGTGGCTCCAGGGCCAATACCTACTGAAAATTTTAATAAGTCACTTAACTTGTCTAATCAAGAGGAAATAGAATCTTTGACTAAAGCTCTTAATATACCTTTGCAGAGGTTAGGTGAAGCTGAAGATATAGGTTCAGCCGTTGTATTTATGGCATCTAAAGCATCGAGTTGGATAACTGGACAGTGTCTTTTTGTTGATGGAGGGTCATAGTTTCTTAGTATTTAAAAAAGCTGGATGATTAATCTACAACCATTAGATCTTCAGCTATTATCACTTTACCCTTATAGTTTTCTTGAACTTCTCTAAGAATTTCTACTGGAGAAGATCCCCAAAAGAGAATGTGAGAGAGAACTAATTTACCTGGTTTAACTTTTTTCGCTAACTTAGCTACTTCAAGAGTAGAGGTATGATGAGCTTTATGGTAAATCTGCCAATCTTCTGTTTTTTTTAAGAATCCTTCCTCAGAATATACTTCATGTACAAGGATATCAGCATTATAAGAATATTCTTCTAATTTTTTAGAAGGTCCAGTATCTCCAGAAAAAATGATAGTTTTATCCTTACTTTTGAATCTAAATCCATAAGAATTTCTTAATCCTCCATGATTAACTGGAAAAGCTTCTACTGAAATATTAGAGTCTTTATATACCTCTCCTTCTTTTAAGTCCTTAAAATCAATCTTGTAGCCAATATTATTTGTAGGCTGACTTCCTTCAACCCTGTAATTGATGTCCTTTTCATATGCATCCAAAATATTTATTGCCATTTTTTCTAATTCTTTTGGTCCAAACAGCTTTAGTTTTTTATTTCTACCCATTACCCAAGGTGTCAGAATAAGATCAGCCAATCCTGCAGAATGGTCAGAATGTATGTGAGTTAGAAAAGCATACTCTAAATTTTCAGGGTTGAGAGCTTCGAAAGATCCTCCCCAATTGCTTGATAAAGCAGAAGCTCGTCTAACTACCCCAGGACCAAAATCAACAAGATAAGCTGTTTCATCAACTAATACTGCATATGAGGAACCAAACCTTTCAGGATTAGGGTTTGGTGTACCTGAGCCCAAA
The DNA here is from genome assembly GCA_964635015.1 of uncultured Gammaproteobacteria bacterium. Lineage (GTDB taxonomy): Bacteria > Pseudomonadota > Gammaproteobacteria > Magnimaribacterales > Magnimaribacteraceae > CAJWPI01. The sequence goes on from CAZWMS010000032.1 coordinate 12,747, forward strand.
ATTAGTAGCTTAGTATCTGTAACTGAATAGAAAGAAATAACAAATAATAGAGGTAATAGAAACTTCATAAGTAACTTTATTCTACTAATAGAATTAAGAATATTAAATAATTTTTAAGCGTTAAACAGAATTTCTTTTGGACTTTTTTGTGTTACTGAATGAATGAGAAATAAACTAATAAAACCTATTACAAAAAAACCAGAAAGTGGACCTATATACAAAAGAGAAAGGTGTAAAAGAGGGTCTTCTATATCAAAAATTCTCGTTTCTAGGAAGTAGAGGCTTAATTGAGCTAGAATTGATGCAAGTAAGCCTGCAAAAATACCTATAAAACTAAATTCTATAAAAGTAGATTTACGAAGAAGTAAATTACTTGCTCCCAAAGTTCTAAGCACTGCTGCCTGATGTATCCTTAAACTGAAACCATCTTGAATGGTAGCTACAGTCAAAAAAATGGCTGAGATAATTGTAAGAAACATAATTATCTCTAAAGCTCTAGATACTTGATCTACAATATCTTTAACTTGCTTCATTAGAGATTCAATAGAAAATAAAGAGACTGTTCTAAATTTCTCCATGAATTTACTAATGACCTCTCCTTTATTTTTTGGAATATAGAATGATGTGATATAAGTTGAAGGGGTATTTCCAAACAAATCGGGGTGGCCTATTACAAAAAAGTTAGGAGTAAAACTTTCCCAATTAACTTTTCTTATACTTTGGATAGTAGTTTCTATTGACTGATCAGCTAAATTAACCTTAACTTTATCTCCAACCTTTAGAGTATATCTTAGGGCTATCTCTTCAGAAATGGAGAGACCATTAGTGGATTTTTCATCAAACCACTCTCCTGAAATTATTTTATTTTTTTCGGGGAGCTTCTTAGTCCAAGTTATATTAAAAGTTCTATCTATGGATGAACTTGAATTTTTAGAAGCCTGACTATTTTGAATCTTTGATATTCGACCATTTGCTATTGGATAAAAATAATTAGGTTTTATCTCTGATTTTTCTAAAAAATTGGTTAGAGAAGAAATTTCTATTTGATTTATATTAATAGCAAAGTTATTCGGTGATTCTGGCGGTAAACTTTTTTCCCATGAGTTTGCAAGTTCTGTTTTTACAACAAATGCAATTAGACTGAGTCCTATGGCTACAGCAAAGGATATAATTTGTATAGAATTCGATAATTTTCTTCTTCTTAATTCAGACCAAGCTAAATTCATTGGATTATTAGCTCTCAAACCTTCAGCAGGTTTGCTAAAGAAAATGAGATATATACATGCAGTTCCAATAATGTAAACCATTCCAATAGTTAAGAAAATTATCATGGAAAGAGCCATGTTTTCTGTGTAAACCAAGAGTAATAAGAAAATAGCCAATAAGGATATGGCAATGTAGACAGAGTAACTAAAAGGTGCAAAACTCCTTTGTTTTCTTAAGATGGTTACTGGTGAGATTTGTAACAACTTTACTATATGAGGAAAAGAAAAGCCTATAAGACAGATAATGACAGTGAGAGCTGAGATGATAAAAGGCTTTGAGCTTGCATCGGGTAGGTTAATTGGAAAGTAGTCACGTAATAAGTAGATAAAGAAATCTTGGATAGTCCACCCAAAAAGAAGACCTATCAGGAGAGAAACAATTGCCAACTCAGAAAATAGTAGAATGTATAATTTTTTTAATTCGAGGGAACTAGAACCTAAGCTTTTTAATACTGCAACGTAACTTATATGTCTCCTAGCAAATTTTTGGGAACTTATCCCTACTGTAAATGCAGCCATAAGAACAGACAGAAGCCCACCAAGTATAAAGAAGTTTTCTGATTTTTTTACTGCGTTTCCAATAGATCCCTGGTTACTTCCAATTTCGGTTAGTTGATCACCCGGTTCTTTAGCTAAGTTTAATTGCTCTTTTGCAAAATTAACTGATGTATTATCGCCGAGGAACAGATATGAAAACCTTACCCTGCTTCCTGGTTGTAAGATGCCCGTTTTTTTTAAGTCTTTGTAATTTATAATTGCTTTAGGTGCAAAAGCAAAGGCACTAGATCCTCTGTCAGGTTCTGTAATTAATATATGACTTACTAAGAAACTAGCATTTCCTATTTCTACACTATCTCCGATTCTGACTTTCAACAGATCTATTAATCTTTGATCCAACCAAACAGAATCAATATTGGGTGCAGATTTTAATTCTACAACTTCATTAGACTTGAATGAGATAAGCTCTATAGTTCCTACCAAAGGGTAGAAACTATCAACAGCTTTTACCGAACTTAGTTGAAGATATTCTTGAGAAGAAATCATGGATGCAAAAGTAATAGCTTTAGAAATTTTAAGATTTTTAGAACTAATTTTAGACAAGACTCTCGAGTTCAGTTCATGGCTTGAATCAAATTTAAGATCTCCTCCTATAAATTCTTGAGTTTCTAGCATCAACGCGTTTTGTAGTCTATCCGTAAAAAGGGAGATGCAAGAAACAGATGCTACTGCTATTAACAAAGCAATAATCATTACGCTTAATTGACCAGATTTAACTTCTCGCCAAAAAAGTTTTAAGGAAAGGTTTAACATTTTTAGCTTTCTACAATTTTTCCTTCTTTAAGTTGTATTTGATCATCACATTTTTTTGCTAAATTTACATCGTGAGTCACTACTACAAGAGCATTTGTAGACTCTTGATTGACCTTGAAAAATAATTCAGAAATTTTTAAGCCGTTCTTGGGATCTAAGTTACCTGTTGGCTCATCTACAAACAGCACTTTGGCATTACAAGCAAATGCCCTTGCAATTGCAACCCTCTGTTGTTCTCCCCCAGATAGTTGCTTTGGATAGTGGTTAAAACGGTTCTCTAAACCTACTTTTACCAAAAATTTTTGGGCAATTTCCTTGGCTTTGGGTATGTTTTTAAGCTCAGAGGGGAGCATGACATTTTCTAAAGCATTCAGACCTGGTAAGAGTTCAAACGACTGAAAAACAAAACCTACATTTTCCTTCCGTATAGATGCCCTTTGGTTTTCATTCATCTTGTGTAAAGGATTTCCATTCAAAAAAATTTCACCTGAAGTTACTGAATCCAATCCAGCCAATAGACTTAGGAGAGTTGTCTTGCCTGATCCAGAAGGGCCTACTATAGCTAAAGATTTCCCTTCTTCTAGTTCAAGGTTTATATCTTCTAATATAATAAGATTACCATTTGAAGAAGGGACTTCTTTATGAACAGAAGAGGTCTTAATGATCATTTATTAGCTATATCAATGAAAATAATTAATTTAATTAAAAATAAATTCGCAACCTTACTAATATTTTTAGTCCTCTCGCAAGCCACATTAACTGAAGATTACCAGAAACTATTAATATTAGGAGATAGTATAAGCGCTGGATACGGAATTTCTAAGGAATTGAGGTGGGTAGAGACTTTACAGAAATTGTTTGTCAAAGAAGGAGAAAAAGTAGAAATAATTAACGCAAGTATTTCTGGTGAAACTACTTTGGGAGGATTCTCTAGAGTTTCCAATTTAATATCTCGATATTCTCCAAATTTCATTCTTATAGAATTGGGAGGAAATGATGCTTTAAGAGGTTATCCAGTAGAAATGATTAAATCCAATCTTGTTAAAATATCTGAAATTGCTTTAAAGAGTGATGTTGTAGTTATTTTAATGCAAATTCGTATTCCTCCAAATTATGGATTGAAATATACCTCAGCACTAGAAACAATGTACCTTGAAATATCAGAAACAAAAGAAGTTCATTTAATTCCTTTTGTATTTGAAAACATTTCGTTTAATAAGGAATTTATGATGCCTGATGGGATTCATCCAAATGAAAAAGCTCAGCCACTTATTGCAGATAAAGTTTATAAATTTCTTAAATCAATATTAGTCTTGCATAAAAAAGACTAATAATTTAATTAATTAGTTAGTTAAATTTATTAAAGAATTTAGTCTTATTTT
>CAZWMS010000033.1:0-16534 GCA_964635015.1 uncultured Gammaproteobacteria bacterium
CATCCAAGAGAAATAGTTCTTTTCCCATCTCTTTGGAACAAATTTTATCTTGTCAGTTTTTACCATTCTTGTAGCTTCTTTAGCCATCTCTTTTACATCCACGAACCATTGATCAGTTATCAGTGGTTCTAATACAGCATTACTTCTATCGCCTCTAGGTATTAAAGTAATATGCGGTAACTCCTTCTCTAATAAACCCAAAGAGGACATATTGTTAATTATTTTTTTTCTTGCTTCTTTTATTTGAAGGCCTTGAAACTCTTTAGGTACCTGATTGTTCAAGGTTCCATCTAAGTTAAGAATATTAATTACAGGGAGTTTATGCCTTTCTCCAATTTCAAAATCATTAAAATCATGTCCTGGAGTGATTTTTACACACCCTGAACCAAATTCTGAATCAACGTGATCATCAGAGATTATAGGTATTTCTCTGTTAGAGATTGGTAAAAGAATTTTTTTCCCTATAAATTTTTTATATCTTTTATCTTTTGGGTTAACTGCAACTGCAGTGTCTCCAAGCATAGTCTCAGGTCTTGTAGTAGCTATAACCAATTTATCTCCATTCAAGACAGGATATTGAAAAAACCACAAGAAACCTGATTCTTCCGTATGAGTAACCTCGAGATCTGATAAAGCTGTTTGAAGATCTATATCCCAGTTAACTAGCCTCTTTCCTCTGTAAATTAAACCTTCTTCGTATAACTTTATAAACACTTCCTGTACAGCTTCACTCATTCTTGGGTCCATGGTGAAAGTTTCTCTTGACCAATCTACAGAAGCTCCTAGACGCCTTAATTGTCTAGTTATTTTATTGCCCGATTTATCTTTCCATTCCCACACCTTTTTTTCAAATTTTTCCCTCCCTATATCTTCTTTACTTTTTCCTTTTTCTTCTAGTTGCCTTTCCACAACCATTTGTGTTGCTATTCCTGCGTGATCAGTTCCCACCTGCCATAACGCATCATATCCAGACATTCTTTTATATCTTATTAAAACGTCAATTAGAGTGCTTTGAAAACCATGACCCATATGTAGAGTGCCTGTTACATTAGGGGGAGGGATCATTATGGTGTATGGCTTTAAGTTACTATTAGGCTTTGCATTGAAGTAACCTTTTTCCTCCCATTGATTGTACCAATAACTTTCTATTAATTTAGGTTCAAAAGACTTCTTCATTTGTTCTTTTCAAAAATAGGAATTAGACCAATCTCTTTGCACTTTTTCCATGTTTTTGCAGCGCCATCTCTTAAATATCCTGAGTCTTCAATTATAAATTGATATATATAGGTGTAATTAGAAAAATCTTTAGGTAGATCTGGATTTAGATTAACTAATAACTTTTCTTTTTGGGAATTAAATTTAACTCCAGGATAGCCAATATTAATAAAATTATTCCCACAAGAAGTGTTAATTAATTCATGCGGCAAAAAAATATTTTTTGGATATGACCACATTAAGTTATCAAGATCAATTGCATCTTCAGCTGATAAACACCTCACGTCTATATTTTTAAACTTCACATATTCTTTTTCATTCAAATATATTTCTGATATAAATTCACAAGTAAACTCATTTGCTTGGTTCATATCTGAACCTACAGCTAGAAATCTAACTTCTTTCATAAGAAATTTATTATGCTTTATCTAAAAGATATTGGCTTAATAATGGAATTGGACGTCCCGAAGCTCCCTTTGCCTTTCCTTGATACCAGGCCGTACCTGCTATATCTAAATGAGCCCAAGAATAGTTTTCTGTAAATTTTGAAAGGAAGCATGCTGCAGTTATTGTCCCAGCTCTACCACCAATATTAGCCAAGTCTGCGAAGTTGCTTTCTAGATCTTTTTTATATATATCCCAGATAGGTAATTGCCAAGCTCTATCATTTGCGGTTTGACCAGCTTTTAATAAGTCTTTTGCTAAATTATCATCATTACTCATTAATCCTGTAGTAGATTTACCTAAAGCCACAATACAAGCACCTGTTAATGTAGCTATATCTATAACAGTTTTGGGTTTGAATCTTTCAGCATATGTAAGAGCATCCGCTAGAACAAGCCTACCCTCAGCATCAGTGTTAAGTACCTCTACTGTTAGACCTGCCATAGTTCTTACAACATCTCCAGGCTTTGTTGCCTTACTTCCTGGCATGTTTTCAGCACTTGCTATTAAACCCACCACATTAATAGGAAGTTTTAGTTCTGCTACTACTTGCAAAGCTCCATAAACACTAGCAGCTCCACACATATCAAACTTCATTTCATCCATAGCGCCACCTGGCTTAAGACTTATTCCACCTGTATCAAAAGTAATACCTTTCCCAACAAGAACATAAGGTTTTTTATTAGCTTTTGTACCTTTGTAATTTATAGAAATAAGTTTGGACTCTTGAACACTTCCTGCTCCTACTGATAGAAGACAATCCATTCCTAATTTCTTCATTTCCTTTTCCCCTAAAACCTTACAACTTAAAGAGGAATATTTTCTACAAGCTAACCTAGCAGCCTTGGCAATATAAGATGGGGTGCAAACATTACCTGGCAAGTTGGCCAATTCTTTAGTTGCATTTGATCCTTGGCCAATAACTTGACCAATTTTTAGACTATTATTTAAAGTTTTTTTGTTTTCCTTACTTACAGTAGAAACAGAAACTCTTTTTAGGTTATATTTAGTTTTATTCTTTTTTCCTAGTTTTGTATTATAAAAATACATAGAACTCTCCAAAAGCATACCTAAGAGCTGCATAGTTGAATTTGAGTTTGAGTCTTCAGCTTTTAACTCAGGTATATAAAAGAATGCAGAATTTGATTTACTTGCTTTAGCAGATCTTATGAAAGAACCTAAAATTTTAGAGACGATGTCTTGTGGTAATTTTTTTCCCTTTCTTCCACAACCTACGATGTAGATCCTTTCTGCTTTTACTCCTTCTATTGAAGGTATATAAAGCATTTCTCCTGGTTTTCCTGATATCTCTCCTCTTTTATAAAGTTTTTTTATTAAATTATTGCTTACTAGATTAATTGCATTTAGTGAATCGTTTAGCTTTTTTCCTTCATGTACACCTATTACTAGAGCTCCTGTTTTTATCAGTTTTAAATCTTTAGAATGGATGTGTTGGATATTTAATGTTAAGTTTTTTTTCATTGCTCTTCCTTATTAATATTAATTCTAATTGAAACTCTTATAGGCCTTTCTTGTCGAAATGATCTTACAATAGCAAAATGTTCTTTGGTAGTAGTATTAATTATGATTCTTAGCCGTTACATATTAAAAGATATTTTCGCACATACAATTTCTATAAGCGTAATTTTTCTGACTATTATTCTTTCTTCTAGATCCATTCAATATCTAGAACAAGCATCAAGAGGAGAACTAAATCCCGAATTAGTTTTTTGGATAATTCTTTACAGATTGCCTGAATTTGTAGAATTAATACTCCCTTTCGGTTTTTTTCTTGGAATCATCTTAGTTTTAGGAAGGTTGTATTCAAGCAGCGAGATGATAATCATGCAACAGAGCGGCATATCTAATTTTAGACTTACTTCTCTAATATTTGGATTAGGAATTATATTAGCAACTTTTATAAGCTTTCTATCTCTATGGGTTTCTCCTTTATCAGATAAAAATGTACAAGAACTTTTATCTAAAAAAACTTTTATTGATGACTTTAAATCCATAAAACCAGGTATTTTTCACAGACTTAATGACAATTTAATAATTTTTGCAAAAGAGAAGGAATCGGAAGAGTTAGAGAATGTGTTTATTAAATTTTCAGACAATTTTGTGTTTAATTCATATTCTTTCTTATCTGCAAAAAAAGCAAGATTAAATCAGGAATCTAGAGATACATTCACTTTAGTTGATGGGTTCATTTTTTCTGATGATAAAAAAGGATTTTCCAAAATCTCTTTCGATGAACTTATTATAGATATGGAGTATGGCTTAAATGGTATAGATGTAAATAAGAGTGACTTTAAAGTTGCTTCAGAAAGTTATCTGGGTTGGGGCCTATCCATCCCCTTACTTTGTCTTATATCGGCTTTGATAGCTATTCCACTCAGCAAATCAGGACCTAGGAAGGGTAGGTATATTAAAATATTACCTGGAATATTTATTTTCATTTCTTATTTAGCTCTTTTATTAGTTGTAAAAGGCTGGGTTGAATCGAATCAGATTTCAAATATTCTAGGATTCCTGCCTATTCATATACTTTTTTTATTAGTAGCAATTTTTTTATTTTTTAGAAGCTCTAAGGTAGAAGAATAGAAATGAAGTTACTACTAGGGGACATAGTTGAAAGAAATATAAGTTATAGGATAGTAAAAAGTCTTATATTAGTTACTTTAGTAATTGCAGGTATAGATTTTATTTTTCTAGTTCTCAACGAATTATCTGGTTTGCAAAAAGATTATAAGCTTGTAGACATTGTTTATTACTCTTTTTTTTCAATGCCTTACAGGCTGTATGATTTATCTTCTTACATTTGCTTAGTAGGGATAATATTTGGCCTAGGATCACTTATAGACCAAGGCGAGATTATAGGCACTAAGATTTTAGGAAAATCCAATAGAGATATAACTATTGCTGCCTTTAGACCAATGATAATTTTAATGTTGATAGGGTTATGTGCTTCAGAATTCTATATACCAGAATTATCAAGATATGCTGAAGAAAATAAAATACTCAAGAAACAAGATTTTTCTACGACAAAAGGGTATTGGTTGGCAACAGAAGGTAGGATAAGCCATATTTCTTCTGCTCCTGATGATAGAACTGTAAATGGTATTACAATTTATGAATTTGAATCAGATTATTTACCTTCAATTATTGTAAGAGCAGACAACGCCTCTTTAGTTGCTAAAGAATGGTTGCTTAATGATCCAGAAATTAACTTTTTGAATGGAACTGGTAGTTTTCAAAAAGAAGAAAAAAGTTTTACTTTAGATTTCTCTGATAAAGGACTGCCTTTACTTATGTCTCCAAAATACTTGTCTTTATCTGATTTATATTTGCAAATGAATTCCACTATCTCTAATTATAGGGAAAAAACTTTATCTCTTGAATTTTGGAGGAAAATTCTTCAACCTTTAATTACTCTTTCTCTAGCTTTGTTGGCAGTAGCTTTTTTGTTTGGACCAATGAAAGACCAAAAATCAGGTCAAAGACTACTTATAGGAATTGGTGTTTCTTTTGGTGTAGATCTTTGTCAAAAACTTTTTGGGAGCATCTCAGTTGTTAGCGATATTCCCACACTTTTGGCTGTAATTTCACCTGTCTTATTAGTTTTATTTATAGCCTACTTACTATTTCAAAAAACAAGTTATTGAATTTTGATTATTTTTGTTTCAGACACAATATCGGCCCAAGACTTTTTTTCTTTATTTATGAAAATCCAGAAATAACCCGGAAAAAGGATAATTGAAAATAGACATCTTTTGAAAGCTTCTTTAAGGTTTATATCTGAACCAGATTTGGATACAACTTTAATTTTCCATGTTTGCATACCAAGAGTTTGTCCATTATTTTTAAGCCAAAAATAAATGTAAAAAGAAGGCCCGGTACAAATAATAATTAACCGCTGTAAAAGTAAAATAAATGGATTTATAGAAGCATTTTCACCGCTAACCACAATCAATATTAAAGACAATAAGATAATTAAACCTAGTACTAGCAATGAATCATATATTAAAGCCAGTAATCTTCTGAGAAATCCAGAGGGTTCCATATTTTATTAATAATATATAATTACAATTTTAGTTAATGATTAAACTTTCCTTATGAATGAATCAGTCCAACAAAAGGATGATACCTATTTTTTTGGTCATCCAATAGGGCTTCGTACTCTCTTTTTCACAGAGATGTGGGAAAGGATGTCTTATTACGGCATGAGAGGTTTATTGGTCCTCTATATGACTATAGGGGTTACTGGAAATCCTGGAATGGATTGGTCAAATGTTCAAGCAAATGCAATTTATGGGATTTATGCAGGAATGGTTTATTTCCTAGCTGTACCTGGAGGCTGGATAGCTGATAATATTTTAGGTTACCAAAGAGCTGTTTTAGTTGGGGCTTTGATAATAACTCTTGGGCACTTCACTTTAGCAATTCCCCTGGAACAGACATTTATTTTAGGTTTGGTCTTTGTCGCTCTAGGAACTGGGCTTTTAAAACCAAATATATCTTCAATAGTTGGTCAGCTTTATAGTCAAAGTGATTCAAGAAGAGATTCAGGATTTACTATTTTTTATATGTCTATAAATATAGGCTCTATGTTAGGTTTTGCTGTATGCGGATGGTTAGGAGAGAAAGTGGGTTGGCACTTTGGATTTGGAGCAGCTGGAGTAGGGATGCTTTTTGGTGTCACTCAATTTATTCTTTTTAGACACCATCTAGGTGAAGCAGGAAAGTATCCAAATGAAATAAAAGAACAGGTTCGAAGAAACTACATAAGAGGGCTTTGTTTCGTTGTTTTTCTGATAACTTCAATTGTTATTACAGGAATAGCTGGTCTTTGGTCCATTGACCCAGTTTACTTTGCTCAAAGGTTTAGAGATTTTTTGGTTCTAATTTCGATAATTTATTTTATTTACCTCTTATTTTTTGCTGGTTTGACTAATAATGAAAAGAAAAACGTTTTGATGTTATTACTTCTTTTTATTGGAGCTGCTGCATTTTGGTCCGGATTCGATCAGTCAGCTGGTTCTTTGACTATTTTTACAAGAGATCATGTAAGTTTAAATTTTGGTACTTTTACAGCTCCAGTAAGTTGGACCCAGTTTTTAAATCCTCTATTTGTGGTTATGTTTGCTCCATTTTTTGCGTATCTCTGGATTTTTCTTGGTAAAAGGAATTTGGATCCCAATATGCCTGTCAAATTTGCCATAGGACTATTTCTTATGGCATTAGGATTTATTGTGATGATTTTTGCTATTAAGTTTGCTCTAGTATCTTCTCCTGTCGGCATTCAATGGCTTTTAATAACTTATCTCCTTCATACATTTGGAGAATTAACACTCTCACCTGTCGGTTTGTCAGCTTTTTCTAAATATTCTCCTAAAAGATATCTTGGCCAGATGATGGGAATATGGTTTCTAGCATCTTCTCTTGGAGGTGTTTTAGCAGGATTGTTAGGTGGTGAAGCAACAGAGCTAGGTTTGGAGTCTATGTCCCCTGTATTCACGGAACTAGTTTATTACTGCTTCGCTATAGCAGCAGTACTTTTAGCCCTATCTTTTTTTATAAAGGGCGCTAAATCAGAGACAAATTCCATAAAATGATTTCCAATAAAGAAAAGTACATAAATCTATCAACCCAAAAAAAAGATGGTACTTTTGTAAACACACCAGTTTGGTTTGCTCAGGAAGATAATAAAAATGTTTTTTACGTTTTTTCAGCTGGAGAGGCTGGTAAGATAAAAAGAATAAAAAATATTTCCTCAGTTAAAGTAGCTATATGCAATGTAAGAGGTGATTTAATAGGAGATTGGCTAGAAGCTGAAGCAGAATTAGTTGATAAAGAAGAATCTATTAGGTTGGCTTATAGCCACTTTCAGAGAAAGTATGGTTTGACAATTAAAGTCTTTGATTTTTTCTCTAAGTTATTTGGTAAATACAAGAAAAGACAAGTAATAAAATTTAAGTTATAAGATACAGATTAAGTCAAAAGTTTTTCCATAACTTTTTGATATATCTGAACTAGCATTTCAAGTTCCTCTATGTTCACAGCTTCGTCTATTTTATGAATCGAAGCGTTTAAAGGCCCTATCTCGACCACTTCACTTCCAGTTGGTGCTATAAATCTGCCATCAGAAGTACCACCAGCAGTGGATTGCTCAACCTCATTAACACCTGTCACATTTGATATAGACTCAACAACGCAATCAATTAAGGTAGTAGAGGTTGTCAAGAATGGAGCGCCGCTATCTTCCCATTCAACCCCAAAGCTTAGATTGTGTTGTCTAAGTATTTGTTCTACATCATCAATTACAGTTTGAGAAGAAATGGATGGAGAATACCTAACATTTAGCTTTAAACTTAAATCTCCTGGAATGATATTGTGAGCTCCTGTACCTGATTTAATATTAGAAACTTGAAGAATGCTGTCTGGAAATTCTCCAGTCTCGTCTGGCCATCGAAGGTCCACAATTTCATTTAAAGCTTCAGAGCTTATGTGAATTGGATTTTTAGCTTTGTGAGGGTAGGCTGTATGTCCTTGAATACCTTTTATGTTGATAACACCATTAATTGAGCCCCTCCTTCCAATTTTTATTACGTCACCTAATTTGTTTTCTGATGTTGGTTCACCAACTAGACACCAGTCTATTTTTTCTCCTCTGTCAGTTAAGTGCTTGATTACTTTTTGTACACCATTTATTGCGGGCCCTTCTTCATCACTGGTTAGCATAATGCTAAGCCTGCCTTTAGGATTAGGGTTTTTTTTGCAAAATTCTTCTGCAGCTATAACGAAGGAAGCTACACTTCCTTTCATGTCAGCTGTTCCTCTTCCAAACAAAAACCCCTCCTTTTCAGTTGGCTCAAAAGGGTTATTCTTCCATTTATCTATTGGACCAGTAGGCACTACATCAGTATGTCCAAGTAGAGTAAGGGTTTTTTTTCCTTTCCCATAAGTAGCCCAAAGATTAGAGACCTCTCCAAAAGGAAAATGTTCAATTTTAAAGCCAAGCTCTTTAAGACGAGTAGCTATTAAGTCCTGACAACCCTCATCTAAAGGAGTAATAGATTGCCTCTTAACTAGTGCTTTTGTTAACTCCAATACTTCTGACATAGCTAATTATTAGAGTGTAGTTCTTCATTTAGATTAACACTTTTTGTATTTTGCTTACATTGCACTTTTCCTGTAAGAGAATTTCTTATAAATAAAAGATCATTTTTGTAGGAGAGTTCAGAAGCTTTAACCACTTGAGATTTATTCCTTGAATCTGTTAACTCTATTTTAGTTCCAGCTGTTATATATAAGCCTGCTTCCACAATACATCTATCTCCTAAAGGAATTCCAAGACCTGAATTGGCTCCTAGTAAGCAATCTTTCCCAAGAGAAATTAGGGTTTCATTCCCCCCAGATAAGGTTCCCATGGTACTTGCACTTCCTCCCAAATCACTTCCTTCATCCACTACAACTCCCTGGGATATTCTTCCTTCAATCATACTTTTTCCTAGAGTCCCAGAGTTGAAGTTTATAAAACCTTCATGCATTACAGTGGTCCCTTCTCCAATGTAAGCCCCCAATCTAATTCTGTGACTGTCAGCTATTCTTACCCCATCTGGAATAACATAGTCTGTAAGAGTAGGAAATTTATCAATTGAAAATATTTTTATATGATCATTAGTAAGACGATTGTTAAATATTAATTGATTTAATTCAGAAGGATCTTTTGGACCTATAGATGTCCAAGCTACAGTAGGTAAAATGGAGAAGATCCCTTCTAGGTTAAGCTCATTTGGTTTCTTTAATCTTAGAGAAAGTAAGTGTAACTTCAAATAAGCTTCTGGCACATCTTGGGGCTGAATATCAGACTCCATCATTACCATAACCATAGGAGATTTAACACTTCTTAAATAAGAAGCATTATTAAGAATACCTTCTAAATCCTTCATTACCTCTTGAGGAACTGGTAAAGAAGCATTTCCTCCTTTAAAACCACTTAATTTAATAGCCTTTGAGACCAGTTCTTCTTTAGGGTTGATTAGTTCTCTTGGAAAAAAGACTTCTAACCATTCTCCTTGTAAGTTTTTTGAACCAACACCTATAGCAAACCACTTAAGTTTTTTTCTAACCATTTTCCTTATTTTAATTTAAAAGAAAGAAATAAAGATAATAGCCATCAAAAAATGCTAGTCAACACTTTAAATTAAGTTAAAAAGCAATCATACAATTTCTTCGAAGATTCACTAGTAGTGTCTTTGTAATGAACCATGGTAGTTCTTATAAAGCCTTGTCTTTTGTTTCGGTATTTTCTATCAATTTAGAAAGAAAGGTAAAGGGATATTCTTATAAGTAGTTGATTTTGTTTTTCTCTCTTCTTAACCATCTAAAGATGATTTAATACCTTTAATAAGTTGATCTAAATCCTTTTTCTTTAAGAAAGGAGTCTCTTCAGGAGAAGTTATACAAAACCTGTCTTCAGCTCTTTCTCCATAAGTACTAATTCTCGCTTTTTTTATAGAAGCATTATTTTCTATAAATACTTTGCAGACAGAAGCAAGTAGACCAGGTCTATCTGCAGTTACTAAGTCAAGTTGAGTCCATCTATACTTCATATCATGTCTTATTTTTATCTCAGTGTCTTTTTTAAAATGTTTTAACTTTCTAGGGATCCTTTTTTTTATAAATTTAGGTTCAAGCTTATTTTTAGACAACTCAATTGAAAGGGATTTTTGTAATCTTTTTATCTTATCTTTGTTCTGCATAAGAGGAACTTCTTCCACACTTGAAATCTTGATAAAATCAAGGCAGTAACCATTTTTTGTTCCAAACAATCTTGCATCAAGAATATTTATATTTTCTATATCAAGTTGGTTGACAATTGTAGCGAAGACATTTGATCTGTCCTTAGTGTACACAAAAAGCTCAATGTTAGAGGAATGTTCTTTGCCTATAATTTTTGAAAAGGTTTTACCTTGTTTTTGAGAAATTAATAGACTCCCATGCAGAGCTATTGAGTTACTTTCAAATGCTTCAAAGTAGTTGGAGTAAAAATCTTTCCAAAGTTTATTTATTTCTTTGGGTTTAACTTGATATCTATTCATAAGGATATCTAGAGCATTATTTTTAACTTCTCTACTTGAATAGATTTCTTTAGCTGCTCCCTTTGGATTTAAGTAATTAACTGTTTTAAAGTAGAGCTCATTAAGCAAGGATTCATTCCATGAATTCCACAGTGTAGGGTTGGTTGCACTTATGTCAGCTACAGTAAGGCAGTATAAATAGTTAAGTCTGGATCTATTTTTTACAAGTAATGAAAATTTTTTTATTACTTCTATATTAGACAGGTCCTCTTTTTGGGAAGTTACTGACATTTTTAAATGATTTAATACCAGCCATTCAATTAATTTTTTTTCTTTATCCTCCAATCCATGATTATTGCAGAATCTCTTTACTGCTCTAGCCCCTAGAATTGAGTGATTTTTCCCTCTTCCTTTACCAATGTCATGAAATAATCCTGCAATATATAAGACTTCTAATTTAGTTAGAGTTTTCACAATTTTAGAAGCTAAGGGGAAGAGGTTTTTTGTTGTTCCAAGCAACAACCTTCTCATGTTTCTTAGTACCTGAAGTGTGTGCGCGTCCACAGTATAAATATGAAATAAATCATACTGCATTTGGCCTGTTATTCTTCCAAACTCAGGAAGATATCTCCCAAGTATTCCTAATTGCTTCATTCTTTCAAGCTGAGTCACCATTAATCTGTCAGAACGAATAACTTTCATAAAAAGATCAATATTTTTTTTCTTTTTTCTAAAGAAAGGGTCTATTAAGGAACTATCCTCTTTCAATTGCCTTAAAGTTTCAGACTCTATGCCTTTTAGAGAAGGGTTCTCACATAGTTTAACGAAGATGTCCAATATAAGGGATGGATTTTTTTTGAACGATCTTAAGTTCTGTAACTTTATAAAATCTCTCCTTTGGGAGAAATGATTATCTATTTTTCTTGTTCTCCCTTTTCTTTTGTTAAGGATTAGTTTCTCCTTAAAAACTTGGATTACAGATGCATTTATTTCAGATATATTGAGTGCAGCTCTATAATATCTATGCATTAATTTCTCTGCTGAAGCTTGCCCTTCTTTCATTTTAGGAAAAAGCTGTTTAGCTGTTGATAACTGAAGTTCAAATAAAAGCCTGTCCTCTTCTCTTTTTGATTGTTTATGCAAAAGATATCTTATAGTTGAGAGCCAATATTCACTTTTTTTTAGTTCCCTCTTTTCTTGTTTAGTAAGAATCCTTTTTATGTCTAATTTTGAGCTTATTTTTTCTCTAGAGTAATTTAGTAACAACCAATTGATAGTATGAATGTCCCTTAAGCCTCCAGGAGAGGATTTTATATCGGGTTCTAAGTTATATTCTGTATTATCAAATTTTTGATGTCTTTCTTCTTGCTCTATAAGTTTAGTTTTAAAGAAAGTACTTCCCCCCCAAAGATTTGCTTGGTTTACCATAGAAGAAAGTTTTTTATTTACCTTTGAAGATCCATAAATTAATCTTGATTCAAGCATATTTGTCATATTTCTAACGTCTTCTTTAGCATATTTCTTACTTTCTTCTATAGTACGAACGCTATGTCCAATATCTAAACCCAAGTCCCACAGGGAACTTATAAAGTTTTCTATTTTATTTTTTTGGCTTTTGTTTAAAGTAGAATTACTAAGAATGAGGAGATCTATATCTGAGAAAGGGTGAAGTTGACCGCGCCCATAACCACCAACTGCAAACAAAGCCATATTTCTTTCCGAAGAAAGCTCCAGTTCTTGCCACAATTCCTTAAGAGTAATATCAACTAGACTAGACCTAAGTGAAAGAAAGTTAGCTATTTCAGATATTTTTCTATTTCTACTATTAAGCAGCCATTTATCAAATTTCTCGTGGACATTTTTTTCTCTAGTTTTTAGGGCTTTACTGAAGTATTTAAGACTCTCGTTCATAAACAGGTCTAAGTTTCTTAAAGATTTTCTTCTTTTCTTTTTGTAAGGACTTCACATCCTCTTTTTGTTACAACCAGGGTGTGTTCCCATTGTGCAGAGTTTTTTCCATCTTTGGTTTCTACAGTCCATCCATCCCTCAAAGTTTTTGTTTCCTTTTTTCCGAGATTAATCATTGGTTCTATTGTAAAACACATTCCTTCTTGTATTTCCAATCCTGTTTCAGTCCTGCCATAGTGCAGAACCTGCGGATCTTCGTGATATACTTCACCTATTCCATGTCCGCAGTAATCCTCTACTACGCTGTAATGGTTTGACTCAGCATGAGTTTGAATTGCACTACCTATATCGCCTAAATATGTACCAGGCTTTACTACATCTATTGCTCTATAAAGACATTCTTGGGCCACCCTTACAAGTCTTTCGTTATGAGGTTGAGATTTTCCAATAAGAAACATTTTAGAGGTATCACCATGCCAGCCATCTTTTTTAACTGTGACATCAATGTTTAAAATATCTCCATTTTTTAAGATTCTTTCATAACTAGGAATCCCATGACAAATTACCTGATTTAGGCTTGAACATATTGTTTTTTCATATCCCTTATACCCCACATTAGCTGGTATTGCTTTTTGAGTATCTTGAATGTAATCATGGCATATTTTATCTAATTCTCCTGTCGAAATTCCAGGAACAACATAGGGGGTTATCATTTCTAAAACTTCGGAAGCTAATCTACCAGCTACTCTCATTTTCTCAATTTCCTTCTTGGTTTTAATCATCTTTAATTAAAATTTTTCATAGACAGTTTTGCGTACATTTATTATAGTTCCCTTTTAATGCCTAGAAGCATTAAAAATATATTAGCGAACTTAGGATTTATTTCTGGTTCGCTTTTTTTTTGTAGATTCTCACCTATAAATTTTAGCTCTATAAAGAAAAAATGAGCTCACTAAAAGCAATATTAGCACTTTCAGATGGAACTTGTTTTGAGGGGGAAAGTTTTGGTGCTGAAGGTGAAGCAATAGGGGAGATTGTTTTTAATACCTCTTTAACAGGCTATCAAGAGATTATAACTGACCCTTCTTATGCTAAACAAATTGTAACCTTGACCTATCCTCACATAGGCAATACTGGGGTAAATTATGACGATGTTGAATCAGAAAAGATTTGGTGCTCTGGTTTGGTTATTAGAGACCTTCCAAATAAAGATAGTAACTGGAGAAGAAATAATAGCTTAAGAAGCTTTCTTTTTTCGAATAATATAGTAGGAATTTTTGGAATCGATACGCGCAAATTAACAAAGTTGATAAGAACTAAAGGCAGTCAGTCAGCTGCAGTTTTAACAGGAAGAGATGCTTCAAAAAAAAGATCTATAGAATTAGCTAAAAGCTTTATTGGTCTCAAAGGTTTGGACCTAGCAAAAGAAGTTTCTACTAAGAATCAATATAGGTGGAGCGAATCTGAATGGAGATCTAAAGCTATTCCTAAAAAATTTATAGTTGCAGCTTTGGATTTTGGGGTTAAGAAAAATATTCTGAGAATACTAAATGATTTGGGTTGTGAAGTTACAGTTTTTCCTGCTAAATCTAGTTCCAAAGAAATATTAAAGATTAAACCAAATGGTATTTTCTTATCTAACGGTCCTGGTGACCCTGAACCTTGTATTTATGCTATAGAAACCATAAAAGAGCTTGCTTTAGCAGGGCTACCAGCTTTTGGAATATGTTTAGGACACCAACTAATGTCTCTAGCCTTTGGAGCTAAAACTAGAAAGATGAAATTTGGTCATCATGGAGCAAATCACCCAGTTCAAGATTTAATGAGCAAAAAGGTAGCAATATCAAGTCAAAATCATGGGTTTACTGTTGAAGAGAATACTTTGCCTGATGAACTAGAAATAACACATAGATCTTTATTTGATGGAAGTATTCAGGGCATTAAACATAAAACCCTACCGTCGTTTGGTTTTCAAGGCCACCCTGAAGCAAGCCCAGGACCTCACGATTTAAGGCACCTGTTTAGAGAGTTTATTAAAAACATGGAACAATCTAGTGCCAAAAAGAACTGATATTGAATCTGTGCTTATTCTTGGAGCTGGCCCTATTGTGATTGGGCAAGCTTGTGAATTTGATTATTCTGGTGTTCAAGCATGTAAGTCACTTAGAGAAGATGGTTATAGAGTTATACTTGTAAATTCTAACCCAGCCACAATTATGACAGATCCCTCTATGGCAGATTCAACCTACATAGAACCTATCCACTGGAAGACTGTTGAAAAAATTATTGAGAAAGAGAAGCCTGATGCAATTTTGCCAACTATGGGAGGACAGACTGCTCTAAATACAACTTTAGATTTGGAGAGAAGAGATATTTTAACTAATTATAATGTTGAAATGATTGGGGCAACTAAAGAAGCTATAGACAAAGCGGAAGACAGAGATTTGTTTGCTTCCTGTATAAAAAATATTGGATTAAAAACTCCCAAAGCAGACTTGGCTCATAACCTAGACCAAGCTTATAAAATTCTAGAAAAAATTGGGTTTCCTTGTGTACTAAGACCAAATTTTACTCTAGGGGGTTCAGGAGGTGGCATAGCTTATAACTTAAAAGAATTTGAAGAGATTTGCTTAAACGGACTTGATCTTTCTCCTACTTCAGAAATATTTATAGACGAGTTTTTAGGGGGATGGAAAGAATTTGAAATGGAAGTAGTTAGAGATAAGCAAGATAACTGCATAATTGTCTGTTGTATCGAAAACTTAGATCCTATGGGAATACATACCGGAGATTCTATTACAGTAGCTCCTGCTCAAACTTTAACAGATAAAGAATATCAGCTAATGAGGAATGCCTCTATGGATATACTTAGAGAGATAGGAGTAGAAACAGGCGGGTCAAATGTCCAATTTACTGTGAATCCTGAAAATGGAGAAATGCTTGTTATAGAAATGAATCCAAGAGTTTCAAGGTCTTCAGCCTTAGCTTCTAAGGCTACGGGATTCCCTATAGCTAAGGTTGCAACAAAATTAGCTGTGGGTTTTACTCTCGATGAACTGAGTAATGATATTACGGGAGGCATCATACCTTCTTCTTTTGAGCCCTCTATAGATTATGTTGTAACTAAGATACCTAGATTTAATTTTGAAAAATTTCCACAAGCCGAACCTGTTTTGTCCACCCAAATGAAATCAGTAGGTGAAGTTATGGCTATAGGTAGAACTTTTCAAGAATCTATTCAGAAAGCAATTAGGGGGTTAGAGATCGGAAGGGATGGGTTTAATGAAATATTAGATGCTAAAAAAGAAGACAATTTATCCTTAAAGAAGAAAGTAGTTTCTCCAAGTCCAGATAGGCTGTGGTACCTAGCTGAGGCTTTAAGGAAGGGGATGTCTGAGGAAGAGGTTTCTACCTTATCTAAAATAGATCCTTGGTTTATTTACCAAATTTCGGATTTAATTTTAGAAGAAAATACTTTAAATTTACTAAATCTTAAGCATTTAGATAAGAAAAAAATGTTGTCACTTAAGAAAAAAGGATTTTCTGATGCTCGTTTATCTAAGCTATTAAAAGTTTCAGAAACCTGTGTTCGCAATAAGAGAAAAGATTTAGGGGTATTACCAGTATTTAAGAGAGTTGATACTTGTGCAGCTGAATTTGAGTCATCTACAGCTTATATGTACTCAACTTACGAAGAGGAATGTGAAGCAGAGCCAACTACAAAAAAGAAAGTTATAGTCTTGGGGGGAGGTCCAAATAGAATTGGTCAAGGAATAGAATTTGATTACTGCTGTGTACATGCATCCTTGGCAATGAAAGAGGAAGGATATGAGACAATTATGATTAATTGTAATCCTGAAACTGTCTCAACTGATTACGATACT